>DASUSR010000127.1:0-14943 GCA_036375015.1 Gemmatimonadales bacterium | reverse complement strand
CATGATCTCCGGCATGCTCACCGCCATCCGCGACTTCGTGGCCGACTCCTTCTCGCCCGAGCGCGAGGTGGGCGGCCTCCGACGGTTCAGCGTGGGCGAGCTGACCATCATGGTGGAACAGGGTCCCCAGGCGCTGATCGCGGCGGTGGTGCGAGGCGAGGCCCCCGACACGCTGCTGGGGCGCCTGCAGGACACGCTGGAGACGGTGCACCTCCAGTTCGCCGGCCCTCTCGCCGAGTTCGACGGGGACACCGGGCCGTTCGCGCCCGCCCGACCGCTGCTGGAAGAGTGCCTCACGACGGTGGTGGACACCGGCCGCGGGCGAGAGGGGCGCCGCGGGCGGGCGTGGCTGCCGTGGGCGATCGCCGCGCTCGTTTTAGCGCTGCTGCTGGCGGGGCTCGCGCTCCGCTCGCGCATGCGGTGGGACCAGGCGGTGGCGCGGCTCCGGGCGGAGCCCGGCCTGGTGCTCACCGAAGCCGAGCGCGACTGGGGAGGTTGGCGGTTCGCGGGACTGCGCGACCCGCTGGCGCCCGATCCCGGCGCGCTGCTCGCCGGTCTGGGAGCCGACACCGGCGGGGTGGAGCAGCGATGGGAGCCGTACCTGTCGCTCCGGCCCGAGCTGGTGCTGGCCCGGGCGCGGCGCGGGCTCTCCGTGCCCCCCGGCGTGGAGCTCGCACTCGCGGGCGACACGCTGCGGGCGACCGGGAGCGCGCCGCTCGGCTGGGCGGCGACGACACGGGCGGCGGCGCTCCCGCCGGGGGCGACGGCGCTCGATCTGAGTGCCGTCACCCTCGAGATCCCGGCCGAGCTGTTGGCGGTGCAGCAGGCGATCGAAGGCGAACGGGTCCTGTTCGAGGTCGGCTCGGCGGTACTGGGCGCGGGGGCACGGGGCACGGTCGGGAGAGTGGCGGAGCGGTTCGCCCGGCTGGAGTCCGCCGCGGCCGCGCTCGGGGCCCGGGCCACCCTCGAGCTGGTCGGCCGCACCGACCCGACCGGTACCGATGCCGCCAACCAGGCGCTGAGCCGGAACCGCGCCGAGTCGGTGCTCCTGGCGCTCGCGGCGCGAGGGGTGCCGCGCACGGCGACCAGGGTCACCGCATTCGGCACCAGTCGGCCGCTCCCCGCCTCCGACCCGGCCGAGCGGGCGAGAATCAACCGAAGCGTTTCGTTTCAGGTGAGCCTGGGCGAGGGGCCCGGGAGGGAGCCGTCGCGATGATCCAGAAGAAGGTCTGCATGGTGGGCGTGTACGGCACCGGCAAGACGAGTCTGGTGCAGCGTTTCGTCCACTCGATGTTCTCGCAGCGCTACCTCTCCACGGTCGGCGTCAAGATCGACCGCAAGCCGCTCGAGCTGGACGGCACCGCCGTCACGCTGATGCTCTGGGACCTGGCGGGGCGTGATGGCCAGGAGGACATCACCACCAGCTACCTCCGCGGCGCCCACGCGATCCTCTACGTGGCCGACGGCACCCGGAAGGAGACCTGCGACCAGCTTGGCGAGCTGCGCGCGCTGGGCCGCGAGGCCGCCGGCGAGGTGCCCGAGCTGCTGGCGCTCAACAAGAGCGACCTGGTGGACCAGTGGGCGCTCAAGCCGGGGGACGAGCAGGCGCTCGCGAGCGCGTGGGAGATGGTGCGCACCAGCGCGAAGACCGGCGCCGGCGTGGAGGAGGCGTTCCAGCGGCTCGGCCGCGCGACGCTCGCGGCGAAGGAGGCACGGTCATGACGGCCTCGGCGGAGACGTCGGTGCGGGTCGACGCCGCGGGACGGACCGACGTGGGCAAGCGGCGCAAGGCCAACGAAGACCAGTTCGTCATCATGACGCTGCACAAGGCGGCCGAGGTACGGCACACCAGCCTGCCCGACCCGCGGGTGTTCGACCGGCTCCGCGGCCCCGAGGGGTGGCTCTTCGTCGTGGCGGACGGCGTGGGCGGGCTGCCCGGCGGCGCGCAGGCGAGCGAGACGGCGGTCACGACGCTGGTCGAGTACCTTGGGCGCGCGGCCACCTGCTTCAACCGGGTCGATCCGGAGACGGAGCACCAGCTCCTGGAGGAGCTCGAGGCCGCGGTTCACGCGGCGCACCACCGCATCGAGGAGGCGCACGGGGGCGGCGGAAGCCGCGGGCGCAGTGCGGTGCCGGGGCCCGCCACCACGCTCACGATGGCGATGCTGGTCTGGCCCCGGGCGTACATCATCCACGTGGGAGACAGCCGGGCATTCTACCTGCGCAAGGGCCGGCTCCGACAGCTCACCCGCAACCAGACCACCGGGGAGTACATGATGGATGTGGGCGCGTGGACCGAGGAGCAGGCCCGCGACGCGCCGATCGGCGGCGCGCTGGCGAGCGCACTGGGCTCCAGCGAGATGACGCCCGCGATCGGGCTCGTGGACCTGCAGCCGGGTGACACCCTGCTCCTCTGCACCGACGGACTCACCCGGCACGTGCCGGACGAGCGGATCACCGAATTGCTCGGCGGCGCCGCGGATGCGGAGACGGCCTGCCGCGAGCTGGTGGACGAGGCGCTCGCCGGCGGGGGGCATGACAACGTGACGGTGGTGGTGGCGCGGATGGTCGGGTAAGGGCGGGAAGGCGGGACGATTGTAATACTTCATCCCGAGCCAAGGCGAGGGATGAGGGGTTTTTCTACCGCCCCGCGCCGGACCTCAGCTTCCCCCGATCCACCTTCCCCAGGTGCGTGGTCGGCAGCGAATCGACGAAGATCACCTCCCGCGGGCACTTGTAGTGCTCCAGCCGATCGCACACGAAGGCCTTGATCTCCTCGGCCAGCCCGTCCCGCCTCTCCCTGAGAACGACCCACGCGTGCGGCTTCACCAGCCCATTCGCGTCCGACACGCCCACCACCGCCGCCTGCGCGACCGCCGGGTGCTGCAGCAGGCAGCCCTCCACCTCGGTGGCCGAGAGCCATTTGCCTGCCACCTTCAGCAGCTCGTCGGCCCGGCCGCCGTAGGTGTAGTACCCGTCGGCGTCGCGGCGTACCAGGTCGCCGGTCACCACCCACTCGCCGCGGAAGCAGAGCTTGGTGCGGTCCAGGTTCTGCCAGTAGCCGAGCGCCTGCGAGCCGCCGCGCACCCACAGGTGGCCCATGGTGCCGTCGGGCACCTCCCTGCCCTCCTCGTCCATCACCCTGATCTCGAACCCGGGCACCACCTCGCCCAGCGTGCCGCGGCGGATGCGGTCCGCCCGGTTGGAGAGGAAGATGTGCCACATCTCCGCCGTCCCGAGGCCGTCGAGGAGCGGGACGCCGAAGGTGCGGTCCCATCGGGCGTGCAGCTCCTCCGGGAGCCCTTCGCCCGCCGAGGTGGCGAGACGCAGCGAGGAGAAGTCCTGCCGGCCGGCCTCCGGATGGCTCACCATCTGGTTGATCATCGTGGGGACCGCGATCAGGAGACTCGGGCGGTAGCGCGCGACGCGGTCGAAGATCGCGTCCGCGGTGCAGCGGTCGTCGAACAGCACGCTGGCGGCGCCGGCGGCGAAGGGGAACAGCAGGTTGGACCCCATCGCGTAGCCGAAGTAGAGCTTGGGCACCGACAGCGTCACGTCGTCCTCGGTGTAGCGGAGCACGTGGCGGGCGTCGCACTGCGCGGTGTTGACGTACGACCGATGGGGCTGCACCGCGGCCTTGGGCCGGCCGGTGGTGCCTCCGGAGAAGAGCCAGATGGCGGGGTCGTCGCGGTGGGTGGGAAAGTTGCGCCAGGCGTCGGGCGCCGCGGCGACGCGGGACTCCCACTCCCTTGCGCCGACGGAGAGCAGCGCGGGGGCATGGGCGGCCTGCGCCCCCGCCGCGCGAAACGCCTCCGCGCGATCGGCCGGCACCAGCGCCGCGACGGCGCGGCTGTACTCGAAGAAATACCGGATCGCGTCGGGCTTGAGATCCGGGTTGACCATCACGACGACGGCGCCGATCTTGAGGATGCCGAACAGCGCCCCCACGAAATCGGGACCGTCGGGCAGGGCGATGATGACGCGCTGCTCCGGCGCCACTCCCGCCCCACTGAGCACGTTGGCATAGCGGTTGGCCAGCGCCTGGACCTCGCGGTAGCTCACCCGCCCGGCGTCGGTGATGAGCGCGGTCCGCGCGCCCCGACCCTCGCGCACCCGGGCATCGAGGAACCAGTCGGCGAGATTGAGGTGGTCGGGGAGGTCGGGGGTCATGCCCGCCTGGCTCAGGGTGACATCCGTTCGGGGATGGTGAGGACACAATAACCGTGCAGCCGCTGGCCGCAATGACCTGGGAGGAGGCGCGGGACGCGGCCGGGCCGCGCTCCGCCGCCATCCTTCCCGTCGGCGCCATCGAGGCGCACGGGCCGCACCTGCCGCTGGAAACCGACGTGATCATCGCCGAGGCGATGGCGCGGGCGGGCGCCGCCCGGCTCGCGGCGCGGGGGCTCCGGGTGGTGGTGCTCCCACCGCTCGCGTACACCGCGGCGGAGTTCGCCGAGGGATTCGCGGGCACCGTCTCCCTCAGGCCCGAGACGGTCACGGCGACGCTGCTGGACATCGCCGACAGCCTCGCCCGACACGGGTTCGCAGCGCTCGCCATCGCCAACGCCCACCTCGATCCGCGGCACCTCGTCTCGCTCGACGCGGCCGTCGGCCGGATCCGCAGCGGGCTGGGGCTGCCGGTGGCGTTCCCCAACCTCACCACCAGGCCCTGGGCGCTCCGTCTGGGTGACGAGTTCCGGAGCGGCGCCTGCCACGCCGGGCAGTTCGAGACCTCGATCGTGCTGGCGGAGCGGCCCGAGCTGGTGCGCGAGGGCGCCAGGGCGGCGCTGCCGGGAAACCCCGCGTCGCTCTCCCGCGCCATCCGGGAGGGGAAACAGAGCTTCGAGGAGGCGGGCGGCGACCGGGCCTACTTCGGGTTCCCCGCCCGGGCCACCGCCGAGGAGGGCCGGACGACGATCGAGGTCCTCGGCGAGATCCTCGACGAAGCGGTCCGGGCCGAGCTCGGATGAGCGCCCCGGCCGGTCGGGTGGCGGTCGTGACCGGCGCCGGCCGGGGGATCGGGGCCGCGACCGCCCGCGCGCTGGCGGAGGCCGGCTTCGGCGTCGTGCTCGCCGCGCGGAGCCGGGACCAGATCGAGCGTCAGGCCGGGGAGCTGACGGCGGCGGGCCGTGCGGCGCGGGCGGTGGCGTGCGACGTCACCAGCGAGGCGAGCGTGGAAACCCTCGCGCGCGGGGCCGCCGAACTGGGGCCGGTGGCGGTGCTGGTCAACAACGCCGGTGCCGCCGGCTCGATGCCGCTGGCGAAGACGACGCTCGAGGCATGGAATCGGCTCATCGCGGTCAACGCCACCGGTGCGTTCCTCTGCACGCGCGCGTTCCTGCCGGGGATGCTCGAGCGAACATGGGGCCGGGTGGTGAACGTGGCGTCCACCGCAGGGCTGGGCGGTGCCAGGTATCTCGCGGCCTATTCCGCCGCCAAGCACGCGCTGGTAGGGCTCACCCGCTCCGCGGCGGCGGAGGTGGCGGGCAGCGGGGTCACGGTGAACGCGGTGTGTCCCGGGTTCGTGGACACCGGCATGACCACCGAGACGGTGGAGCGGATCGTCGCCAAGACCGGCCGCACCCGCGGGGAGGCGCTCGCGGCCGCGCTGGCATCCGCCGGCCAGACCCGGCTCATCGCCCCGGAGGAGGTGGCGGCCTCCGTGCTGTCGCTCGTGACCGCGGATGGCCATCCGCCCAATGGCGAGTTACTGATCCTCGACGGGAGGGCGCCGATGGGCGGCCGCTTCGCGATCATCAACCCGGAAGAACTCGGCGCGCCGCGGGGCTGGAGCAACGGCATGCTGGCGGCGGCCGGCGGCCGTGTGCTCTTCATCGCGGGGCAGACCGCGCGCGACGCGTCCGGGCAGGTCGCGGCGGCCGACTTCGTGCCGCAGTTCGATCGCGCGCTCGGCAACGTGCTCGCCGTGTTGCGGGGGGCAGGCGGGGAGCCCGCGGACATCGGGCGGTTCACGATCTACGTGACCGACATGGCGCAGTATCGCGCGAGCCTCGGGCCCCTGGGCGCGGCGTACCGCCGGCGGATGGGGAAGCACTTTCCCGCGATGGCGCTGGTGGAGGTGAAGTCGCTGGTGGACCCGAACGCGGTGGTGGAGATCGAGGCGACCGCGGTGGTCGGGTGACACGGGGAGCAGACTATGGACCTGGGCTTGCGGGACAAGGGCGCCGTGGTGACCGGGGCGAGCAAGGGCATCGGCCGGGCCATCGCGCTCCGGCTGGCCGAGGAGGGCGCGGCCGTCGCGATCTGCGCCCGAGGCCAGGATGCGCTACGCGAGACCGAGGCGGAGCTGCGCGCCAGATCGGTCCCGGTCTACGCAGCGACCTGCGATGTGGGAGAACCCGGCGCGCTCGAGGGTTTCCTGGACGCGGCGCGCGCCAGGCTGGCGAGCGTGGACATCCTGGTCAACAACCCCAGCGGGATGGCATTCGGAGACGATGAGGCCGCATGGGCGTCCAGCCTCAACGTTGACCTCATGGCCGCGGTGCGGGCCAGTTGGAAGGTCACGAGCTGGATGGCCGAGGCCGGCGGCGGGGCGATCGTGCACATCTCGTCGATCGCCGGCCTGGAGGGCACCGGCTTCATGGCCGCCTACGGGGCGGCCAAGGCGGCCCTGATCAGTCATGGGAAGTCGCTTGCGATCGCGCTGGCCCCGAAGAAGATCCGGGTCAACACGGTCACTCCGGGCTCCATCGAGTTCCCCGGCGGCGTCTGGGCCCAGGCGAAACAGGAGAATCCGGAGTTCTACAACATGATCCTCGGCACGATTCCCTGGGGCCGGATGGGCACCCCGGAGGAAGTGGCGGACGCCGTGGCCTTCCTGGTCTCCGAGCGGGCGAGCTGGATCACGGGGGTGTGCCTCGTCGTGGACGGCGGGCAGCACAAGGGGAATCTGTGAGGGGTTCGCCGTGGGCCGGGGGAGCGCCTCGATGGCCCTGAGCCCCAGATCCTTCCTCTACGCGACCGACCCCGCCACCTCCGTCGCCACCATCACCCTCAACCGCCCCGAACGGCTCAACGCGCTCACCTTCGAGGTCTATACCGAGCTCCGTGACACCTTTCGCGCCCTCGACACCGAGCCGGGGGTGCGCGCCGTCGTCATCACCGGCGCGGGGCGTGCCTTCTGCACCGGCGGGGACGTCGAGGACATCATCGGCGAGCTGTTCTCCCGGGACGCGGCGGGACTGCTCGAGTTCACCCGGCTCACCGGGGACCTCATTCTCGCCATCCGTCAGTGCCGCCGGCCGGTGGTGGCCGCGGTCAACGGCACGGTGGCCGGCGCGGGAGCGGTGATCGCGGCCGCGAGCGACATCCGGATCGCGGCGGAGAGCGCCAAGATCGCCTTCCTCTTCTCCCGCGTGGGACTCGCCGGCGCCGACATGGGGGCGGCCTGGCTGCTGCCCCGGATCGTGGGCCTCGCTCACGCCAGCGAGCTGCTCCTGCTGGGCGACTTCATCACCGCCGAGCGCGCGGCGCAGATCGGACTCTACAACCGGGTGGTGCCGGGCGAGCGGCTCATGGCGGAGGCGACGGAGCTCGCCGTCCGGCTCGCGAAGGGACCGTCCATGGCGCTGGGTGTCACCAAGCAGGCGCTCAACGAGGAGGCCTCGATGGACCTGGTCGCCGCAATCGAGTGGGAGGCCCGGGTGCAGGCCGAGTGCATGCAGAGCCCGAACTTCCGCGAGGCCTACGAGGCCTTCCGGGCCAGACGCGAGCCGAGGTTCGAGTAAGCGCATGCCCGACCCGCGACCGATCCGCACCTTTCTCGACCCGCATCATTCGGCGCTCGCCGAGCGGGCCGGCGGCTTCGCGGCCGGAGAGATCGCCCGGCGGCCCGAGCCGGCGGACGATGCCGCCGCCCGGAAGGAGGCGCGCGCCCTGCTCGGGCTGCTCGGCGCTGGTGGCTGGCTCCAGCCGATCCTGGACCTCGATCTCCGGGGCTGCTGCCTGATGCGGGAAGCGCTGGGCGAAGCCTCGCCGCTCGCCGACGCCGTGTTCGCACTCCAGGCGCTCGGCACCACGCCGATCCTGCTCGCGGGCTCACCGGCGCAGCAGGAGCGTTGGCTCGCGCCGGTCGGGCGCGGCGAGGTGATGACGGCGTTCGCGATGACCGAGCCCGATGCCGGCTCGGACGTGGCGGCCATCGCCACCACGGCGCGGCGCGACGGACCGGACTACGTCCTCGAGGGCGCCAAGACGCTGATCTCCAATGCCGGCATCGCCGACCTCTACGTCGTGTTCGCCTCCACCGATCGGGAGAAGCGCTCGAAGGGCATCAGCGGCTTTCTGGTCCCGGCCGACACGCCGGGGCTCAGGTTCCTCGGCCCGCAGGTGCTGAGCGCCCCGCACCCGCTGGGGCAGATCGCCTTCGAGCGCTGCCGCCTGCCGGCGGACGCCCGGCTCGGCGGCGAGGGACGAGGCTACGGCATCGGCCTCGCCGCGCTCGACCGGCTCCGGCCCACGGTGGCCGCCGCGGCCTGCGGGATGGCCGCCCGTGCGCTCGCCGAAGCGCTGGCCCACGTGAAGCAACGGCGGCAGTTCGGGAAGCCGCTGGCGGAGTTCCAGCTGGTACAGCAGAAGCTCGCCCGCAGCGCCACCGATCTCACGGCCGCCCGGCTGCTCACGTATCGCGCCGCCTACGAGAAGGACCAGGGACAGGAGCGGATCACCTCCGAGGCGGCCATGGCCAAGTCGTTCGCCACCGAGATGGCGCAGCGCGCCGTGGACGACGCGGTGCAGCTCGTCGGCGGGCGCGGGGTGCTGGCCGAGCATCCGGTGGACCGGCTGTACCGCGCGGTGCGCGCGCTCCGGATCTACGAGGGGACGACCGAGATCCAGCAGCTCATCATCGCCGGCGAGTTGCTCAAGTAGCGCCTACCGAAGCAGGCGCGGGTCCATGCGGAAGGGCTGTGGCGGGTGGACCCGCACCCGGCCGAACCCGGCATGGCGCGGGTTGAGGAGGAAGTTGGATTCGGCGTCCACGACGGCGCTGGGTACACGGAGCACCGCGGAGCGCGCCTCGGCCACCCAGCGATCACCGATCCGCTGCGTCTCGGGCGAGGGCGGGTGACGATTCCAGGCCGGCGGCAACGCGTGCTTCGGCAGGTGCTCCACGAGGTCCTCGGGGAATTCCACCCGGATGAGCGAGTAGGAGAAGAGCACGGCCGTATCCTGGAGACCCACCAGCACCTCCAGCGTCGCGAGCGCGATGGACTCGGACGCGTATGCGACCCGGGTGCCGATGCTGTTCCAGCGGCCTCCGTTCAGGCGCGCGCCTTCGCCGTCGAACGCACTGCTCGCCCAGCGCGTCTTCGACAGCCGCCATGCGGCGATGACTCCTGCGCTACGCGGGGATGCCGTGCTCGAGACGTCCGATCAGGTGTTCCACCTCGAGCGCGCCGACATCGGTGGCGGCCATCTCGAGCGGAACCAGGTCCCCGAGGAGGGGCTGCTTGGAGGAGAGCCAGTGGCGCGCGGCGTCGGGGTCGCCCTCGAACAGTTCGAGCGCGCGCCCGAAGACCCGGGACGCCCGGACCAGCCGATCGGACTCGTCAGGCTCGAGACGGCCGGCTTCCTTTCGGCGTGCCAGCGTCCGGAGGGGGAGCTGGATCAGGCCGGCAATGGCGGCGGCGGTGAGCCGGGTGTTCCGCTGAAAGCGCTCGAACGCGCTGTACGAGAGGCCGTTCCGCAGGTGCGCGTGGATCTTCAGCGGCTCGTAGTTGCGCAGGCCGAGGAGCGCCACATAGAAATACTCGGCCCGGGCCCGGGAGCCCAGTTGGGCCTTCACTTCAGCGATGTCGGCCGTTTCCGCGAGCGCGGCGGTAGTCATAGGCATCCTCGCCAGATGGCAGTATTATACACGCCATTTGGCTCTCATGCAATGGCCTCGCGTAAGCTAATGTCTCGTAAGCGACTACGTGCAGTCGTCGGGACCTCGCACCAGCGCCGGACGCCCTGATGTGGCACCCCGATCCTTTCATCAAACATGCCGTCCCGCCGACCCGCCCACCCACCGCGGAGGAGGCCACCCGGTCCCGCTGGTTCGGCCCGCTGCGCTCGGGCCGGCTCGAACTGGAGGAGCGCACCTGGGTGCCGGCCATGGTGCCGTGGCGGGCCACCGAGGACGGGGTGGTGACGCCCGAAGTGCTGGCGTGGTACGAGCGCTTTGCGCGGGGGCAGCCGGGCGGGCTGGTCGTGGAGGCGACGGGGGTCCGGGACGTTCCGAGCGGCCCGCTCCTGCGGATCGGCGACGACCGGTTCATCCCCGGGCTCGCCGAGCTGGTGCACACCGTACGGCAGGCGAGCGGAGGAAGGACCCGCGTCTTCATCCAGCTCATCGACTTCCTTCGCGTCCGCCGGCGGCCCGAGCCGGAGCGATACTTCCGGGAGTTCCTGGTGCTCACCGACCGCCACCGGTCACTCCTGCCGGGGACCGACGAGGCGATCCGGGAGGCGCTGGCCCGGTTACCGGAGGAGGAGTGGCCCCGGTACCTCACCCCGCGGGAGCTGGAGAGCCTGCGATACGGCGAGCGGGAGCGGGTCACCGACACCTCGCTGCCGCACATCCGGGACCTGCCGCAGGTGCTGCCCGGCCTGTTCGCTCGCGCCGCCGCGCGGGCGGAGCAGGCGGGGTTCGACGGCGTGGAGCTGCACTACGCCCACGCATACACGATGGCGTCGTTCCTCTCGGCACTCAATCAGCGGGATGACGGGTACGGCGGATCGCGCGAGCACCGGGTGAGACTCCCGCTCGAGGTATATCGCGGTGTGCGGGACGCCGTGAGCGAACGATTCGTGGTCGGCTGCCGGTTCCTCGCCGAGGAATGCGTCCCGGGGGGCAGCGGCGCACAGGACGCCGCCTGGTTCGGCGCCGAGCTCGCGCGGGCGGGGATGGACTACCTCTCGCTCTCCCGCGGAGGCAAGTTCGAGGACGCCAAACAGCCGCGGGTGGGCTGGGCCCGATACCCCTACACCGGGCCCAGCGGCTACGAATGCATGCCGACGGTGCGGTCGGACGAGCGGGGCCCGTTCGGCCGGAACCGCGAGGCCACCCGCCTCGTGCGGGCGGCGGTGCGCGCCGCAGGATGCGACACGCCGGTGGTGCTGTCGGGCGGGATCTCGACTTTCGAGCAGGCGGAGGAGCTGCTGCGGACCGGTGTGGCCGATGTCGTCGCCTCGGCCCGGCAGAGCCTGGCCGACCCCGACTGGTTCCGGAAGCTCCGGCTGGGCCGCGGGGACGAGGTACGTCGCTGCGTGTTCACCAACTACTGCGAGGGGCTCGATCAGGTGCACAAGCAGGTGACCTGTAAGCTCTGGGACCGCGAGCCGGGGAGCCGCGGGCGGCGCCTGGTGGCGCCGCCGTGGGAGCGGGTGGCCAGGTGAAAGTCGCGATCGTGGGGGCGGGGCCGGGCGGGCTCTATCTCGCCATCCTGCTCAAGAGGGACGACCCGCGCAACCAGGTGATGGTCTACGAGCGCAACGGGCTGGAGGACACCTTCGGCTTCGGCGTGGTGTTCTCCGACGAGACGCTGGAGAACGTGGGGGAGGCCGATTCCGAGACCAACCGGGCCATGGCTGCGGCCGCGGCCCGTTGGGAGGACATCGAGATCCACTACCGCGGCCGCGTGCTGCGGTCCACCGGGCATCGGTTCTCCGGGGTGGAACGGAGGACTCTGCTGGAGCTGCTCGCCAGCCGGGCGCAATCGCTCGGCGTCGAGGTCCACTGGCGGCAGGAGATCGGGAGCCTGTCCGACTGCGGACTCCCCACCGCCGACCTGATCGTCGCGGCCGACGGGGTCGGCAGCGCCCTCCGCGAGCGGCTGGCCGACCGGTTCGAGCCCCGGATCGACTGGCGCCGCAACCGGTTCGTGTGGCTCGGCAGCACTCGGCCCTTCCCCGCCTTCACCTTCTACTTCAAGTCGTCGCCGGTCGGGCTCTGGCGCACCCATGCCTACCAGTACGCCCCGGGGCACTCGACTTTCATCGTGGAGGCGAGGGAGGAGACGTGGGCGGCGAGCGGTCTGGCCGAGGACGACGAGCGGGCTACGGTGGCGTACCTGGAGGACCTGTTCAAGGACGAGCTGGAGGGCCACCCGCTCCTCGCCAATCGCTCCATCTGGCGGCGCTTCCCCACCGTGCGGAACACGCGCTGGCACGCGGACAACGTCGTGCTGCTGGGCGACGCGGCCCACACGGCGCACTTCTCGGTGGGCTCGGGCACCAAGCTCGCGATGGAGGACGCGATCGCGCTGGCGGCGGCGCTCAGGGCGGAGCGGTCCGTGCCCGACGCGCTCGCCGCCTACGAGGCGGGCAGGCGTCCGCAGGTGGAAAGCCTCCAGCGCGCGGCCCAGGCGAGCCTCGAGTGGTTCGAGTCGGTGGAGCGCTACTACGACACCGAGCCGATGCAGTTCGCCTTCAATCTCCTCACCCGCAGCCTGCGGATCACCCACGAGAACCTGCGGGTTCGTGATCCGGGACTGGTGGCGAAGGTGGACCGCTGGTTCGCGGAGCAGGCCGCGAGGCAGAGCGGGCGCCCCGTTCCCCTCGACCCGCCCCCTCCCCCGCTGTTCACCCCCTACCGGCTGCGCGACCTGGTGCTGCCCAACCGGGTCGTGGTCTCGTCCATGTGCCAGTACCGGGCGGACGATGGGCTGCCCAACGACTGGCACCTGGTGCATCTGGGCAGCCGGGCAATCGGCGGGGCGGGTCTGGTGATGACGGAGATGACGGATGTGAGCCGGGAGGGGCGGATCTCGCCCGGCTGCTGCGGGATGTACCTTCCGGTCCACGTGGACGGGTGGCAGCGGATCGTAAGCTTCGTGCACCGGGAGAGCGAGGCGAAGATCGGGATTCAGCTCTCCCACGCCGGCAGAAAGGGCTCCACTTGCCTGCTGTGGGAGGGCGAGGACGAGCCACTCCCCGAGGGGAACTGGCCGCTCATCGCCCCGTCGCCCATTCCCTACCTGCCGCACAGCCAGACACCCCGGGCGATGACCCGCGCCGACATGGACGAGGTCGCCGCCGACTTCGTCCGTGCCACGCGGATGGCCGACGCCGCCGGGTTCGACCTTTTGGAGCTGCACCTGGCGCACGGCTACCTGCTGGCGTCGTTCATCTCGCCGCTCACCAACCGGCGCACCGACGAATTCGGCGGGTCGCTCGACAACCGGATGCGCTATCCGCTGGAGATCGTGAGCCGGGTCCGCGCCGAGTGGCCCCCGGGCAAGCCGCTGTCGGTACGGATCTCGGCAGTGGACTGGGCTCCGGGCGGGATGGAAGCCCACGACGCGGTGGAGGTGGCCCGGATGGCGGTCGAGGCGGGGGCGGACATCGTGGACGTCAGCGCGGGGCAGACCGTCCCGGACGCGAAGCCGGTGTACGGCCGGCAGTTCCAGACCCCGTTCAGCGACCGGATCCGCCACGAGGCGCGTGTGCCCACGATGACGGTGGGAAACATCTCGTCGCCCGCGGACGTCAACACCATCCTGGCCGCGGGCCGCGCCGACCTCGTGGTGCTCGCGCGGGCGCACCTGTGGGACCCGTACTGGACCCGCCACGCCGCGTACGACCTGGGCTACCCTCTGCCCTGGCCGGAGGAGTACGAGACCCTCAACCGGTATACCCCGCGGCTGCGGTGACCCCTCAAATCGTCGCCCCCGGCTATCCCAGCGCCCGCCTGCTCTCGTCGATCGAGCGGATCCTCGGCGAGAACACCCTCTGCTCGATGGCCACCCGGAGCGAGGCTGGAGTGATTTCCATCAACGCAGCGTTCTTCGCCTTCAGCCCGGCGCTCGAGCTCTGCTTCCTTTCCAATCCGGCCTCCGCCCACTGCCGGAACCTCAGCCACGTGAGCCAGATGGCGGTGACGGTGTTCGACAGCCACCAGGAGTGGGGCCGGCCGCACGCCGGGCTGCAGCTCTACGGCCAGGGTGGGGTGCTCCCGCCAGGGCATGCGGAGCGGGTCCAGACCGCCTATGCCGCGCGGTTTCCCCGCTACTTCGACTTCGTGATCCGAGCCGGGGACGCCCCGGAGGGGGCGAGCGGTCTCGGCAACCTGCGGTTCTACCGGTTCGTCCCGGCTCGGGTGAAAATCCTCGACGAGGGGGAGTTCGGCGACGAAGTGTACATTACCGCCGACGTCGTCAGTCGACCCGCACCGCCTCGATGCCGATGGTGATCTCGACCGTGTTCCCGATCAGCTCGGTGTTCTCCACGGTCTCGTTCCACTTGATGTCGAAGTCGCGCCGGTCCACCGTGCCGGTGGCCTCGAAGCCGATCCGCTCGCGCCCGTCGCTCGCCCGCATTAGGCCGCGGTAGCGTCCGGCGAACGTCACCGGCTTCGACTTCCCCTTGATGGTCAGGATCCCGTTCAGGCTCATGGTGCTGTCGGCCACCGCGAACCCGGTGCCCTTGAAGGTCATCTTGGGATAACGGGCGGCCGCGAAGAACCGGTCCGAGCGCAGGTCCTCATCGCGATACCTGTTGCCGGTGTTCAGGCTGGCGGTCTGGATCGTGACGTTCACGTCGCCGAGCTTCCAATCGCCATCCTTGGTTACGATGACGGCGTACCAGTTGCTGAAGGTGCCGCGCACCTGACCGACGAGATGGCGCACGCCGAAGGCGACCTGCGAGTGCACCATGTCCACCACCCACTTGGCGTCGGCCGAGGGCGCGCCGGCCGAGGCCGCGGGAACCGTCTGCGCAGCCGCGACCGGCACCGCCGCCAGGCAGACCGCGGCCAGGGCCGCTATTCCTTTCATACGTGATCGCATACATCCCCCCTGCGCGGAGGTGAGGGGCCGAGGTGTGAAGGTCGGACCAACCTACGCGACGATTCATGAAGCCAACGTGAAGCCATCGTGCGGGGACGCTCACAGAGGTGAGGCGCAGCCTACTCGCTCCAGGAGAGTGCCCAGGTGCCCGTGC
>DASUSR010000126.1:0-3741 GCA_036375015.1 Gemmatimonadales bacterium | reverse complement strand
ACCGCGGAAGACCACCGCCATCAGCAGCGCAGAGATCTGATAGTCGGGGACCCGGCCGGCGGTGTAGTCGGCGATCAGGCGCACCCAGTCCTCGGGAGCGATCGCGTGCCCGTCCCGCTTGTGCTGGATCAACGAGGGAATCACCATTCGGGCATCACTCCACGACCCGGAACGTCCACGTGCTGCTGCGTGTCTCCGCCTGCGTTGCCCTCTTCTGCGCCGCCCCGGCGGCGGCCGCCGCACAGGACGCCGCCGACCATGTCCTCATGGGGATTTCGGCGCTCCAGGCCCATGACCTCCACACCGGCCTGGCCCACTTCGAGGCGGGGCTCGCGGCCGACTCCACCAGCTACGAGGCCAACTGGCGGGCGGCCATGGCGCTCCTCGATCTCGGCGAGCAGTTCCCCGAGCGCGGCAAGAGCCCCGAGCGCGATTCGCTGCACGCCCGCGCCGAGCGGCTGGCGCGCCGTGCCGTCGCGGCCGATTCGACCCGGGCGGAGGGGCACTTCGCCCTGGCGGCGGCGGTCGGTCGCGCGTCGCTCGCCATGGGCAAGAAGGCGCGGATCCGGCGCGCCGCGGAGATCCGCGGCGAGGCCCGCCGGGCGATCGCCATCGACTCGACCTACGATGGAGCCTATCACATCCTGGGCCGCTGGCACGCCGAGATCATGCGGCTCTCCGGCCTCAGCCGCTTCTTCGCCCGGCGATTCCTGGGCGCCGGCATCTTCAAGGAAGCGTCGTGGGATTCCGCCGTGGCCAATCTCGAGAAGGCGGCGGCGCTGGACCCCGGCCGGATCTACCATCGGCTGGAGCTCGCGCGGATCTACGCCGACCGCAAGCGCTACGAGGACGCCCGGGCCCAGCTCGCCCAGCTGAGCGCGCTCCCGGAGCGGGAGCTCCGCGACACCGCCTACAAGCGCCAGGCGGGCGAGCTCGCCGCCCGGATCGGGAGCAAGCGCTGACGCGCTCTCCGTGCAACCTACCCCCGCAGGGATCGGCGTCAACCATCGTGACGGCAAAGACTTTGACATGTCCTCATGCAGGCGTCTTCACCGCTTTCGCCCCGGCGCGGGACCCTTATAATCAGCTAGGCCGGGCCCAGCCGCGGGGATTCCCGCGGCCCGCCCGGCCCCTCTACAACCCGGAACAGACCATGACGGCTGCCCTGGCTCTCGACGAGGTCGAACGGCTCCAGTCGCGCGTGCAGGCGCTGGAACAGGAGCGCAAGCATCTGCTGGCGGTGATCGAGATTCTGCAGGAGATCGGCGGCACGCTCCACTTCGCCGACATCGTGCAGTCGGTCGCCCTGCGGCTGGGCGAGACGTTCGGTCTGGATCGCTGCTCGATCTTCCTGGCCGAGCGCGGCGGCCCGAGCGTCCGCCTGGTGGCCAGCTACGAGGACCCGGCCATCCGCAACTACGTCGTGGACGTGGAGCGGTACCCCGAGCTGCGCCGGGCGCTGCAGACCGGAGAGACGGTCTTCATCGCCGACGTCGCCACCGATCCCTCGCTCTCCCCGGCGCGGGGCGCGCTGGCGGCCCGGCGGGTGAAGACCATCACCGCCATCCCGATCTCCTGGCGCGGGAACGCCATCGGCGCCATCCTGCTGCGCACCTTCCGGGACGGCCCCAGCTTCTCCGCCGCCGACCTCCAGTTCTGCCAGGTCGTGGCCAACCTCACCGCCAAGGCGCTGCGCAACGCCCACCGGTTCGAGCGGCTGCAGCGGCGCCGCGGCGAGGGTGGGGCCCGGCCGCAGCGGGAGCGGGAGCAGGCCGCGCTGCTCGAGTTCATGCGGCGCCTCATGGCGCGCTATCCGCTCTCCGCGCTCGACGAGGAGCCGCCGGGCGCCTCGCGAGAGCTCGACCGGCTGGTGGATGTGGCCGAGGCGGTGCTGAGCCAGGAGGCCGCCTCGCGGTGAGCCGGGCGGCCGAGCGGGCGGCCTCCCTCCGTCAGCAGATCGAGCGCGCCAACTACGCGTACTACGTCCTCGACGCCCCCGAGATCTCGGACGCCGAGTACGACCACCTCTTCCGCGAGCTGCAGGCGCTGGAAGAGGCCCATCCCGAGCTGGCCACGCCGGACAGCCCCACCCGGCGGATCGGCGCCACCGTCGCCTCGGTTCTCGCCAAGTACACCCACCGCCGCCCCATGCTTTCGCTGGCCAACGCCTTCACGGCCGAGGAGCTGGCGGCCTGGGAGGAGCGTAACGCCCGCCTGGCGCCCGAGGTGCGCTCGGCGGGGTACACGGCCGAGATCAAGATCGACGGCGCCGCCGTGAGCCTCACCTACCAGGAGGGCCGCTTCACCGTCGGCGCTACCCGGGGCAACGGCCTCGTGGGCGAGGACATCACCGCCAATCTCCGCACCATCAACGACGTGCCGCTCACGCTCAAGGGCGACGACTGGCCCCGCCTCATGGAGGTGCGGGGCGAGGTGTACCTCCCCTACATCGGCTTTAAACGGGTCAACGAGGCACGCGAGCGGGAAGGCGAGCCCCTCTTCGCCAACCCCCGGAACGCGGCCGCCGGTGGGCTGCGCCAGCTCGACCCCGCCATCACTCGGAAGCGGCGGCTCAGGTTCTTCGCCTTCGCGGTGGAGCCGATCGAGGGCACGATCGCCGCCCGGACCCATTGGCAGGTGCTCGACCTGCTGGAGCGCTGGGGATTTCCGGTGGAGTCGCACCGCGAGTGTCTCCCCACCCTCGACGAGGCCCAGGCGCGCATCACCACCTTCGAGGAGCTGATCCCGCGCCTCCCCTTCCAGGCCGACGGCGTGGTGGTCAAGGTGGACCGCCGCTCGCTCCACGCCGAGCTCGGTGTGGTGGGCGGGCGCGAGCCCCGCTGGGCCATCGCGCGCAAGTTCGCGCCCGAGGTAGCGGTCACCCGGGTTCGGGAGATCCTCATCAACGTCGGCCGTACCGGCGCGCTCAATCCATGGGCCGCCCTGGAGCCGGTGGAGGTGGCCGGCGTGACGGTGAGCAGCGCCACCCTGCACAACGAGGAGCTGATCGCGCAGAAGGACATCCGGATCGGCGACTGGGTCGAGGTGATCCGGGCGGGCGAGGTGATTCCCCAGGTCGTGCGCCCGCTGCCCGATCGCCGGACCGGCAAGGAACGGCCCTTCACCATGCCCGATCGCTGCCCGGCGTGCGGCACCTCGGTGGAGCACCCGGCCGGCGAGGCGATGCGCTACTGCCCCAACGCCTCCTGCTCCGGGCGGGTGCTCGAGGGGATCGTGCACTTCGCCTCGCGCGACGCGATGGACGTCCGGGGGCTGGGCTACGAGCGGGTGCGCCAGCTGCTGGAGAACGGGCTCATCCGGAACGTGGCCGATCTGTACGACCTGACCGCGGAGCGCCTGGTGGAGCTGGAGCGCTTCGGCGAGCAGTCGGCCGAGCAGCTGGTGGCGGCCATCGAGTCCAGCAAGGCGAAGCCGCTCTCCGCCCTGCTCTTCGGCCTGGGGATCCGGCATGTGGGCAAGACGGTCGCGGTCCTGCTGGCACGCCGGTTCGGCACCATGGCGGCGCTGATGGCGGCCGGCGAGGAAGAGATCAACGCGGTCCCCGGCGTGGGGCCCACCATCGCGGCCGCAACCGCGGCGTTTTTCGCCGAGCCGCGGAACCGCGAGCTGGTGACGCGCCTCGAGCGCGCCGGACTCACCCTGAGCGAGCCGCGGGCGAGCGCGCCGGGCGGCGCGCTCGCCGGCAAGACCCTGGTGCTGACCGGCACGCTGCCGACCCTC
>DASUSR010000125.1:0-6635 GCA_036375015.1 Gemmatimonadales bacterium | reverse complement strand
CGGCGCCCACCGGCAGCAGCACACCGCCCACGGCCTGGGCCGCCGCCTCCGCGGACACGGTGGCCGCACCCAGTGATCGCTGCGCACCGCGTCGCGTCCACGGAGCGAACAGCGCCGCCCGGGCTCCCGAGGCGCGAATGGGCCGACCCAGCCGCATGGCGGCCAGCACCAGCGTATCACGGCAGATGCCCGCCGGAGTGGGGCCCTGCTGCAGTACGACGTACCCCCAGCCGCCGGTCTCGATCCGGTCCACCGCATCGGTGGCGCCAGTGGTGTGGTCGATGACGGCGAGGTTCGGCCCAGCCACCATTCCCACCCGCACCGGCTCCCCGGCGGCGTCCGCCACGGCTCCCACCATCGCCGGCAGGTCGTTGCTGTAGGTCAGGCTGTTCCCGATGAAGAGCACGGCGCGCTCGGGCACGCGATCGGCGGCGCCGGTGACGGCAGCACAGGCCAGTGCCGCCGCCAGGAGCACTGCGGTGACGGTCCCGCGCAAGGGAAGGCGTCGGGTTGGCGGGATGGTGGCTCCGTGGAGGGGACATCGCAAGGACGCCGGCCGGCCGGCCGCGCGCACACGGCGCGCCGCGCGCCGCGGCGAATGGCACGGGAGTCGCACTTCACCCCCCGGTGAGGGCGGCCGCGGCGGTCCCGGCGTCGTGGGTTGACGCCGGCCGAACGCCCGCGGTCCGCCCGCCACCATTCCCCGACCCAGCTTTTAGCGCAGCGATGCCCGCCGGCATAGACGATTCATGCCGGCGCACTTGCGCAGCCGGGTCCTCTCCCGACCGAGGCCGAACGATGACGAGCAGGAACCTCGCCGGCGCGCTGGTTGCCAGCGCTGTGCTGTTGCTGGCCGGCTGCAGCAACGACGCCACGGAGCCTTCCGCGCCGCCGCTCGAGATCCAGCCCGCGACTGCCGAGACCGCCGCGCTCGCCGCGGAGATCCGCCAGCTCGCCGCCGCCAGCGGCATCACTCCGCTGCAGCGGCCTGCGCCGGTCCGTCGAGAGCTCTCGCTGCTGGGGCAGGCGCTCGCCTTCGACAAGGTGCTGAGCGGCAATCGCGACATCTCCTGCATGACCTGCCACGTCACCCGCTTCGGCACCGCCGACGCCCGCAGCGTCGCCATCGGGCAGGGCGCGACCGGAGTGGGGCCCGGCCGAGTCCATCCGCAGGGACGGTTCGTCCACCGCAGCGCGCCGCCGCTCTTCAATCTCCACGCGATGGGGCCGCTCACCTGGGACGGGCGAGTCTTCACCGACAAGAACGGCGTGGTGCGCATGCCCTCGGCCAACCTGCTGGCCTCGCAGCGGGCGGTCCTCGAATGCGGCACGCTCTCCGCACAGACCATGCTCCCGGTCCTCTCCCGCGCCGAAATGCGGGGCGAGAGCGGCAACGAGCTGGCGGCGCTGGAGGACGCCAAGCACCAGCGGATCTGGAGATTCCTCATGCGCCGGCTGGGAGCGATCCCCGAGTATCGCACCCTCTTCGAGGCCGCCTATCCGGGGCAGAGCTTCGACAACATGAGCTTCGCCCATGCCGGCAACGCGATGGGCTGCTGGATCGCCGCCGTCTTCGCCTTCAACAACTCCCCGTGGGACCGCTTCCTGGCGGGGAACGACGACGCGCTGACGGAGACCCAGCTGCGGGGCGCGAAGGCGTTCATGACCAACGGGAAATGCAATCAGTGCCACAACGGCCCGGCGCTGAGCGACGGGAAGTTCCACAACGTGCTGGTGCCGCAGGTGGGGCCGGGCTTCGGCAACGGCGCCGACGGGCGGGACGACTTCGGGCGCATGCGCCACACGGGCAACATCAAGCATCGCTATCAATTCCGCACTCCCCCGCTGCGCAACGTGGAGCTGACCGCGCCCTACGGCCACGACGGGGCGATCACCACGCTGCGCGGCTGGGTGGATCACTACAGCCAGGCTTTCACCAAGCTGCAGGCCTACGATCCCGGCCAGCTCGAGCCGCTGCTCCAGGGGACGTTGCTGCCCACCGCGGACAGCATCTTCGTCACCCGCGACACCAGGCTCAGGAACCTGGTGCTGACCCCGGCGCAGGTGGACGACATCACCGAGTTCCTCAAGGCACTCACCGATCCGGGGGCGCGCGACCTGACGTCCGTGGTGCCCCTGCGGGTGCCCAGCGGGCTGCCGATCGACGCGCCGTAGCGCGGGCACCGCGGGGCTGGCGAAACCGTGCTCGAAGGACAGATTTCGTCCCGGCATCCACCCCGATCGGAGGCGCCGTGTCCATCGGCGCAGGCTTTCTCGACCAGGTGAACAGCGCCTTCGACCGCGCGGCGCAGTTCACCCGACACGACCCCACCCTGCTGGCCAACATCAAGGCCTGCAAGAACCTCTTCTACACCAGCTTTCCCCTCAAGCGGGACGACGGCCGCATCGAGGTGATCCACGCCTGGCGGGCGGAGCACAGCCACCACAAGCTCCCCTGCAAGGGCGGCATCCGCTACGCGGAGACGGTGGACGCCGAAGAGGTGCAGGCGCTCGCCGCGCTCATGACCTACAAGTGCGCCCTGGTGGACGTGCCCTTCGGCGGCGCCAAGGGGGGCATCCGGCTCAACCCCAAGCGCTACTCCCCGGCCGAGCTGGAGCGGATCACCCGGCGCTACGTCTTCGAGCTGGTGCGCAAGAACTTCATGGGTCCGGGGCTCGACGTCCCCGCCCCCGACGTCGGCACCGGTCCGCGCGAGATGGCCTGGATCGCCGACACCTACACCCAGCTCCGCCCGGGAGAGCTGGACGCGCTGGGCTGCGTCACGGCCAAGCCGGTGAGCTCGGGCGGCATCCGGGGCCGGGTGGAGGCGACGGGCCGGGGAGTGTTCTACGGCGTGCGGGAGGCCTGCGGGGTCGCCGAGGACATGAAGGCCCTGGGCCTGACGCCGGGGCTCGAAGGCAAACGGGTCGTCGTCCAGGGGCTCGGGAACGTCGGCTACCATGCCGCCAAGTTCTTCCAGGAGGCCGGCGCCGTGATCGTCGGGCTGGCCGAGTCCGAGGGGGCGATCACGAGACCGGACGGGATCGACATCGAGGAGGTCGCGGCCTATCGCCGGGAGCGGCGCAGCATCCTCGACTTCCCGGGGGCCACCAACCTCGGGCGCCGCGAGGATGCCCTCGAGCTCGACTGCGACATCCTGGTGCCCGCGGCGCTGGAGCGGCAGATCACGGCGGAGAACGCTCCCCGGGTGAAGGCCAGGATGGTGGTCGAGGCCGCCAATGGTCCCACGACGCCCGAGGCGGACGAGGTGCTGGGCCGGCGCGGCGTGATGGTGATTCCGGACGCCTACATCAATGCCGGCGGGGTGACCGTCTCCTATTTCGAGTGGGTGAAGAACCTGGGCCACGTCCGCTTCGGGCGGATGCAGAAGCGCTTCGAGGAGACCGCCTATACCCGCCTGCTCAACGCCGTCGAGTCGGTGACGGGACGGCGCTTCACGCCCGACGAGATCGAGCGGGTCACCCAGGGCGCCAGCGAGGAGGACCTGGTCAACTCCGGCCTGGAGGAGACGATGACCGGCGCCTACCACCCGATCCGCGAGATCTGGAAGCGGCACGCCGGCGCGATCGACATGCGCACCGCCGCCCTCATCGTGGCCATCGACAAGGTGGCGGTGAGCTACGAGCAGCTGGGCATCTTCCCCTAGCGGAGGGAAAGTCATGGCCGTGCAGGCTGGCATCGCCGTTCCACGGGGGAGACGCCGGTTCTGGATCGGCATGGCCCTCGCCATCGCCGCCGGCTGCCCTTCGGTGCTCCCGTGATCGGGCTCATCGGCGTGTTCGGCCTCGCCGACCTCTTCATCGTGGCGTGCGCGGGGTACGATGTCGTCACCCGCGGCCGGGGGCACCCAGCGACGCTGTGGGGCGGCCTGGCGATCGTCGTCTCCCAGCCGCTCCGCCTCGCGCTGAGCGGCACCGCGGCCTGGATGGCGTTCGCCGGGTGGCTCACGGGCTGACGTGCGGCTCTACGACCGGCTCGCCGGCTGGTGGCCGCTCCTCTCGCCGCCCGACGAATACGAGGAAGAAGCAGCCGACCTGCTGGGCCGGCTCGGCGCGCCACCGCCCGCGCCGCCCGGCGAGCGCCCCGCGCTGCTCGAGCTTGGCGCGGGCGGGGGCAGTCTCGCTTTCCACCTCAAGTCGCACTACAGCCTCACCCTCACCGACATCTCGCCCGCGATGCTCGCGGTGAGCCGGGCGGTGAACCCCGAGTGCGAGCACCTCGTCGGCGACATGTACGCCCTCCGGCTCGAGCGCGAGTTCGACGTGGTGCTGATCCACGACGCGATCCAGTACGCCACCACGCCCGCCGAGGCGCAGGCGGCGCTCCGCACCGCCGCGATCCACTGCCGGCCCGGGGGCACGGTCGCCGTGCTGCCCGACTACACCCGCGAGGTGTTCGCGCCGGGCACCGATCACGGCGGGCGCGACGCACCGGACGGCCGCGGGCTCCGCTATCTCGAGTGGGTCCGGGACCCCGATCCCGCCGACACGACTTTCGTGGTGGACTACGCCTTTCTCCTGCGCGCCGCCGACGGCACCGTCGCCGTCGAGCACGACCGCCACCTCGAGGGGCTGTTCCCGCGGGAGGACTGGCTGCGCTGGTTCGCGGACGCCGGAATCCCCGCCACCGCCGCGGGCGACCCGTTCGGCCGTGAGGTCTTCATCGGCAGGCGCCGCGGACGCCGGCCGTAGAGCCCACAGGACACTTCCCCGCTCGCCGCTGCGTAGGGGGACGATGCCGATCCCCTCGCGCCCGCTCGTACTCTTCGCCGCCCTGACTGCCTGTTCCCGAGGCGCGGGCGTTCCGCCGGTTCCCGAGCCCCCGGTGCCGGGACCCGTCGAGCGGTCCGACAGCGTCCGCGGCACATCGCTCGACTACATCGTGGACACCTTGGCCACCGGCCTCCAGCTCCCCTGGTCCCTGGCCCTGCTGCCGGGTGGCGGCGCGCTCATCACCGAGAAGTACGGCGGGCTCCGTCTCTGGCGTGACGGGACGCTCTCGCCTCCGCTCGACGGCGTGCCGCCGGCGCTGAAGTCCGAGGACAGCGGCCTGCTGGACCTCGCGCTCGATCCCCGCTTCGAGGAGAACCGGCTCGTCTACCTCTCCTTCGCCGAGGGCACCGCGGAGGCGAACCGCACCGCGCTGTTCCGCTTCCGGCTCGACGGCGACCGGCTCACCGACGGACGGGTGATCTTCCGCGCCGCGCCGGACAAGAAGGGCCCTGCGCACCCCGGATCGCGCATCGCCTTCCTGCCGGACGAGACCCTGCTGCTCTCCATCGGCGACGGATACGACTACCGGGAACAGGCGCAGGACCTGGGGAGCGGGCTCGGCAAGCTGGTGCGGCTCGACCGCGAGGGCCGCCCGCCGCCCGGCAACCCGTTCGACGAGCGGCCCGGCTCGCGGCCCGAGATCTACACCTACGGGCACCGCAATCCCCAGGGCCTGCTGGTGGACCCCCGCGACGGCACGGTCTGGGAGCACGAGCACGGCCCTCGGGGCGGGGACGAGATCAATCGGATTCGCGCCGGCTTCAACTACGGCTGGCCCCGCACCAGTCACGGCGTGGACTACTCGGGAGAGTTGATATCGAAGGAGCAGACGGCCCGAGGCATCGAGCCGCCGGTGGCGGTGTGGGTGCCCTCGATCGCCCCCTCCGGTTTCGCCCTCTACCTGGGCGACGCCTTTCCGGCCTGGCGGGGAGACTTCTTCGTCGGCGGCCTGGCGGAGCGGAGCCTGCGGCGGATCCGAATCCGCGGGGGAGAGGTGGTGCTGCAGGAAGTCCTGCTCCGCGAGCTCAGGGCCCGCATCCGCGACGTGCGGGCGGGCCCCGACGGCTTTCTCTACCTCCTCACCGACGATGCGCGAGGCATGCTGCTCCGGCTCAGGCCGAGGGGCCGAGCAGGAATCACTGCCCCACCGCGTTCATCAGTCCCATGAACACCATCGTGCCGGAGAACCGCTCGCGGATGGCGAAGAGGAACGGCCGGTCCACGGTCATCTGATAGACCAGTGGGGCACTCGTCTGGCCCACGCCGACGCTGGTGGCCGCCGCGGCCTCGGTGCCCTCCTCGTTGACCTCGACGAAGGTCTTCTGCTCCACCCGACTGATGTAGAGCCGCTCGGGGCGCACGTCGGCGATGCGGTAGAAGTCGGCGCGTCCGGGATCGAACGCGATGCCCATGCCGAGCGCGGTCAGATCGGGATCGAGACGTCGGCCGTACTCGAGCTGGAAGCGCGGCAGGGTCAGGTCGACGGTCGCGTCCCCCAGCCGAGCCACCAGGTCCTCCCAGGCGGACGCGTCGAGATCGGCCAGCAGCCCCGCGGGCGACTCGCCGGGGCGCGGCAGTACCACGGTCATGGCGAAGGCGCCGTTGCCGTAGAGCAGCTCGACCGCCTGGTACCTGTCGGCTTCGCCGTACGCCAATTTCGCCTGCTGCCGCATGAGCGGCGCGGTGCGCTCCCGGCCGTCGCCGCCCTGGAAGGGGCCGGGCCGCGTGTCCCTTGCGTCGAAAGACTCCCGCCAGCGGCCCTTGAAGTAGATCGCGTTGATGAGGAACAGAACCTCGTCGGCCGCGATATCCTCGAGCAGACGGGGAATGCGGTCGTTGGT
>DASUSR010000124.1:0-16680 GCA_036375015.1 Gemmatimonadales bacterium | reverse complement strand
GCCCTGGACTGGGTGGACGTGGTGAGCGCGCTCAAGGCCGACCCCGCCGCGGCGGCGAAGCTGGCGCACAGCATCTCGCCCTGGGCCAACAACTCGGAGTCGCGCTTCCGGCAGGTGCAGGACACGGTCAAGCGGTTCGTGGAGGGGGGGCAGCTCGGGATCTTCTCGAACGGCTACTGGGGCCATCCCGCCTACAAGCTGCCGCCCGAAGCCAACCTCATGGCGGTGAGCCACTACCTGGAGGCGCTCGACTGGCAGCGCGATGTCATCCGGCTGCACACCATCTTCGGCGGCAAGAACCCCCACCCCAACTTCCTGGTGGGCGGCATGGCCTCGGCCATCAACCTGGGCGACACCCAGACGATCAACGCCGAGAGCTTCTCCCAGGTGTACCAGCTCATCCGGCGGGCCCGGGCCTTCGTGGAGCAGGTCTACTGGCCCGACCTCCTGGCCATCGCCGGCTTCTACAAGGACTGGGCGGCGATCGGGGGCGGCACCCGGGACTTCCTGGCCTGCGGCGAGTTCCCCGACGGCGACATCCGCGAGCTGGACACGCTCTACTTCCCGCGCGGCATCATCCTGGGCGGCGACATCAGCCGGGTCCACCCGTACGATCCGGCCAAGGTGGCCGAGTTCATCCACGCGGGCTGGTACGAGTACGAGGGTGGGAACGAGCAGGGGCTGCATCCATACGAGGGGCAGACCAGGCCCAAGTACAGCGGCCCGAAGCCCCCCTGGCAGTACCTCCAGGACCAGCAGGACGGCAAGTACACCTGGATGAAGGCGCCCCGCTACGAGGGGAGGCCGATGCAGGTGGGCCCCCTCGCCCGGGTGCTGGTGGGCTTCGCGGCCGGGCACGAGGACATCCGTGCGCTCGCCAAGGAGGTGATGGACCGGCTGCAGGTGGGTCCCGAGGCGCTCTTCTCCACGCTGGGCCGGACGGCGGCCCGGGGCATGGAGAGCGTGCTCATCGCCCGCCGGATGGAACACTGGTACCAGCGGCTGGTGGACCGGGTGAAGAGCGGCGACGTCAGCACCTGGACCGGGAAGGCCTGGGAGCCGGGGAGCTGGCCCCAGCGCGCGCAGGGCTACGGCTTCCTGGACGCGCCGCGGGGCGCCCTGGGGCACTGGGTGGTGATCGAGGACGGCAAGATCGCCAACTACCAGTGCGTGGTGCCCAGCACCTGGAACTGCTCCCCCCGGGACGCGCAGGGCCAGCTCGGCCCCTATGAAGCGAGCCTGACGGACAACCATCCCCTGGTGGACCCCAAGCGGCCGCTCGAGATCCTCCGCACCATCCACAGCTACGATCCCTGCATGGCATGCGGGGTCCACGTGCTGGACCCGGCCGGCGGGCTGATCACGGAGGTGAAGGTCCAATGACCAGCGGCGGCGCGGTGGCGGACCGCGACAAGCTCGCCCGCCAGGGAGAGTACCGCTGGGTCTACCTGTGGAGCTGGCCGATCCGGGCCATGCACTGGATCGCGGCGATCTCCATCGTGGTGCTGGCGGTGACCGGGTTCTTCATCGGGCGGCCGTACTTCATGGCCGGCGGCGAGGCGGGCAGCCCCTACGTGATGGGCACGGTCCGCTTCATCCACTACGTGGCGGCCGCTTTCCTCGTGATGACGGGGATCGTCCGGCTCTACTGGCTCTTCGCGGGCAACAAGTTCGAGCGGTGGAAGGCGCTCTTTCCGGTGACCCGGAAGGACTTCGTCAACCTGATCCGGCAGATGAAGCACTACGCCATGCTCGAGAAGCACGGGGACGAGCCGCACTACCTGGGCCACAACCCGCTCCAGCAGCTCTCCTATACCGGCATCTATGTCCTGGCGCTGATCCAGGTCATCACCGGGTTCGCCCTCTACGTCCAGGCCACCCCGCAGAGCTGGGGCTTCCAGATCATGGGTTGGGTGGTGCCGGGGCTCGGGGGGCTCCAGATGGTCCGGTTCATCCACCACGTCACCACCTGGGCGTTCCTCATCTTCATCCCGATGCACGTCTACTTCGCCACACGCGCCGACGTCATGGAGCGGGAGGGGTCCATCTCGAGCATCGTGAGCGGCGGCCGATTCGTCTCGGCCGAGCACCGCTACGAGGACGAGTAGCCGGCCGCCGGGCGCCGGACCCGGCGGTAGTCGAGCAGGGCGAGCACGAGACACAGCACGATGGTGACGGTGCTCTCGAAGCACCACGGGCAGAACGTCTTCAGCACCACCCACTCGCCGTACTTGAGCCGGATGGTGAAGAGGACGGCGGGGACGATGAGCCCCAGGAGCAGGAGCGTCGGCCCCGCCCGCGACGCCTGAGCGGGCGACAACCCCCAGAGTGCGGCGCCCAGCACGAGGGTGTATCCCACCGCGCCGATCAGCGCCACGTCCACCCCCAGAAACCATCCCCACCGGCTCATCATCGCGATCTCGCACCCGCGATTCCCCGTGCAGGTGAGGGGGCCGGTGAAGCCGGCCTTCCAGAGATGCAGGTAGAGCGCGACGAGGCCGGCGACCAGGGCCAGCAGGGCGATCGCCATCCGATAGCGCAGCGGGTTCGACATGGCATGGATTCTCGGGCCGGCACTCTCCTGCCGCAACCCGCGCGCCGGCTCAGGCTCCCGGCGCCGGAGCGGGCTGGCGCGGCGGGCTCGAGTCCCGGGCGGCGACCCAGCGGTCCTGGGCCCAGCGGACGTAGCCGATGAGCGCGGGCAGCTCGTGGGGGCGGACGGTCCGGACCGCCGGCATGTCGTCGAAGTCCCAATGCCGCCGAGGCGTGCCCGCCAGCACCGCCCGCCGGATAGCCGAATCGGAAAAGCGGGGTGCCAGGTAGAGGGTGTCCAGCAGCGGAGGCCCGCCGGCGAACC
Organism: Gemmatimonadales bacterium; assembly: GCA_036375015.1. GTDB lineage: Bacteria > Gemmatimonadota > Gemmatimonadetes > Gemmatimonadales > GWC2-71-9 > CAVVWJ01. The sequence goes on along the minus strand of DASUSR010000124.1, from coordinate 13,823 downwards.
CCGAGCCCGACTGGCCGTGGCAGCCGCTGCAGTTGGCCAGGAAGAGCGCGGCCCCCTCGGCGTGCTCCGGAGGCACCGGCCCAGGCTCGAACGGCGGGGGACCGGACAGGGCACGGCCTGCCGCATCCGCCCCGCCGCAGCCGGCCAGCACCCCGGCCAACAGGAGCCGGCTCGCCAGGTGAGATCTCCGATCGCGCATGGCGTAAGCTATGCCTCCGCGCCGCGGGTTTGCCAACTTTGCAGGACTCTGCCGCACCCCGGCCGGCGTCCCACCTGGATCGGTCATTCTGGCAAGCTCGCCGCGGCACGGCGGCTGCTTCGGGGCCTCTCGTGGCCGGCCGGTCGGCCGGCCCCGGACTCTCAACATCAGTCGAGTGGAGGCGAGCATGTTCGTGACGACCACCCGGCGCCCTGTCGAAGCTCTGCAGAGCCTGCGGCGGCTGAGCGCCGCGCTGGATGAGGCGTTCACCGGGTACCAGCAGGAGGATGGCAGCGCGATCACCGCGGCGTGGTATCCGGCCTGCGATGTGTTCGAGGACAAGGAGGCGGTCCGGATCGTCGCCGAGCTGCCGGGCGTGCGGCCCGATGACGTGAAGATCTCGCTGGAGAACAACCTGCTCACCATTCGCGGCGAGAAGAAGCAGCAGGCCGAGGAGCGGAACGAGCGGGTGCACCGGTACGAGCGGAGCTACGGCAGCTTCGAGCGGGCCTTCGCGCTGCCCAGCACGGTGGATGCCGACAAGATTCACGCGACCTACGAGAACGGCGTCCTCACCGTGACCGTGCCCAAGGCCGAGCGCGCCCGTCCGCGGGAGATCGCGATCAAGGTGAGCTAAGCCACAGCACTGTCGGGTAAGGCGCGGCACATTGCGCCGGTGATGGCAGGCCGGGAAGCCCTCGGGCAGGATCGCCAGGGGGCTTTCCCATGCGCGGTCGGATCGTCCTCTCCTCGGCGGGGTGGAAGTGACGGCACTGTGGATCGTGATCGCGGTGGCGGTGACGGCCCTGGCCGTCCTGCTGGCGCTCAACCTGAGCTCCCGCCAGCTGTCGGTCGAGCGCCGCATCGAGCACCTCTACGACACCCATGATCCCCAGTTCGCCAGGGCGATGGGCAGCCTGCTCGGCCCGGCGCTCGTGGGCGGCAATCTGGTGACGGTGCTCAAGAACGGCGACCGGATCTTCCCCGCCATGCTCGAGGGGATCCGGGGCGCCCGGAGCACGATCAGCTTCGAGACCTATATCTACTGGAGCGGCGAGATCGGTCGGGAGTTCGCCGAGGCACTGTCGGAGCGGGCCCGCGCCGGCGTGGCGGTGCACGTGCTGCTCGACTGGCTCGGCACCGGGAAGCTGGACGCCGACCTGATCCGCGCCATGGAGGACGCGGGCGTAGCCGTCCTCAAGTATCACCCGCTCCGGTGGTACACGCTCGGTCGGCTCAACAACCGCACCCATCGCAAGCTGCTGGTGGTGGACGGCAGGATCGGCTTCACCGGCGGCGTCGGAATCGCGGACGAGTGGCGGGGCGATGCCCAGGACCCCGAGCACTGGCGCGACACCCACTTCCGGATCGAAGGCCCGGTCGTCGCGCAAATGCAGGCGGCGTTCATGGACAACTGGATCGAGACCCGTGCGGAGGTACTGCACGGGGAGGAGTACTTCCCGGCGCTCCCGCCGGTCGGGCCGCACTGCGCGCAGCTCTTCCAGAGCTCCTCGAACGGGGGCAGCGAGAGCGTGCGTCTCATGTACCTCATGTCGATCGCCGCCGCCGCCCGGAGCATCCGGCTCGCCAACGCGTACTTCGTGCCCGATGATCTGGCGGTGCGCCTCCTGGCGGAGGCCAGCCGCCGCGGCGTGCAGGTCGAGGTCGTGCTCCCCGGGCGACACATCGATTTCAAGGTGGTCAGGCGCGCCAGTCGGGCACGCTGGGGCCGGCTGCTCGAGGCCGGCGTCGCCATCTACGAGTTCCAGCCCACCATGTATCACGCCAAGGTGATGATTGTAGACGACCTCTGGGTCTCGGTCGGGTCCACCAACTTCGACAGCCGCTCCTTCCGGCTGAACGACGAGGCCAACCTGAACCTCCTCGACGCCGACCTCGCGGCCGAGCTGTCGGGCCATTTCGAGGAGGACAAACGACGGTCCCGCAGGATCACGCTCGAGGAGTGGCGGGCTCGGCCCTGGCGCGAAAAGGCCCACGACCGGCTGGCCGCGCTCATCCGTTCGCAGCTCTGAGGGGGAGCGCGGACCGGGCGAGTAACCCGAACCCGTAGGAATACGGAGCGCGCCATCCGGTGTCGGTCGGATTGCTCGATGCTCGGGCGGCGCGTTACCCTATACTGGTGTTCCCCGCACTGCCTTTCCATGTCGTTGGCGTAAGCCACCATACAGCCGGCGTCGAAGTGCGGGAGCGCCTCGCCTTCACGCCGGCCGACGTGTCCGCATTGCTGGCCCGGGAGCGGCTGGCGGGCCGCTCCGGTCTTCTGCTCTCCACCTGCAATCGCACCGAGTTCTATTGGGGCGGCGACCACGACATGGAGCCGTGGTTCCTCGAGATCGCGCGCGAGCGCGGCGCCGACATCACCGGCGCGCTCAACCGGTTCCACGGCGCCGCAGCCGTGCGGCACCTGTTCACCGTGGTGGCGGGGCTCGATTCCCAGATCCTGGGCGAGTCGGAGATCCTGGGACAAGTGCGGCGTGCCTGCGAGCTGGCGCGCGCGGCCGGCACGGTAAACCGCGACATGGAGATGGTCTTCGGCGCCGCCACGAGTGCCGGCCGCCGGGTCCGCCGCGAGACGACGCTGGGTCGGCATCCCGCCTCGGTGAGCTCGGCGGCGGTGGGGCTCGGGCTCTCGCTCGCGCCGCACGGCTCGCCGCGCGTGCTCGTGCTCGGCGCCGGCGAGGTGGCCGAAGCCGCGATGCGCGCGCTGTACGAGCGCGGCATCACCGAGGTGATCCTGGTGAACCGGAACCCGCAGCGCGCCGCTGGGCTCGCCGCGAGCTGGGGTACCGAAAGTCACCGGTGGGAGGAGCTGCCGGGTCTCATCCAGGCGGCCGATCTCTTCCTCGTCACCACGGGGGCCAAGCGCCCCTGCATATCGGCCGCGCTGCTCGCCGAGGCCGCCGCGGGGCGGGGCGACCGGGATCTGGTGGTCATGGATCTGGCGGTGCCGCGCAATGTGGAGCCCGCGGCGCGTGCCGTCCCGGGGCTCCGGCTTCTCGACCTCGACGACCTGCAGCGGCTCTGCTGCCCGACGAGCGGGGGCGTCGCCCTGCCGTCGGGCTCCGCCCACGCCGAGCAGATCCTGCTGGAGGAGATGGCCCGGCTCGACCTCATCATGCGCGGGCGTGCCATCGCGCCGCGGCTGGCCGAGCTGCACCGGGTGGGCGCCGAGATCGCGGAGCGGGAGACGGCCTGGGCCCTGGCCCGGCTGGACGGACTCTCCGAGGAGGAGCGCCAGGTGGTACGGGACCTGGCCGATCGCCTGGTGCGCCGGGTCCTCTATCCCGTGAGCCGGAGCATCAGGCTGGACGAGGCCACCGAGCCCGAGGACACCGAGCCCGAGGCCGCCGAGCCGCTCTCGGCCTGATACGTAGCGGCCCCACAACCGGGCGGTCGGGCGATGGGCACGTACAAGACTGGCATCGTGATGATGAACCTGGGCGGGCCGGCCAACCTCGACGAGGTGGAGCCGTTCCTCCTGGAGCTGTTCGCCGACCGCGAGATCATCCGGCTCCCCTTCCAGCGCTGGCTCGGGCCGTTCATCGCGCGGCGTCGCACGCCGAAGGTGCAGGGCCTCTACGCCACGATCGGCGGCGGCTCCCCCATCCTCCGCTACACGGAGGCCCAGGGGCGGGGGATGGTGGAGCGGCTCGACCGGCTCTCGCCGGACACGGCGCCCCACCGGTTCTACGTGGCCTTCCGCTACATCCAGCCCAAGAGCGAGGACGCGCTCCGCGCCATGCACGCCGACGGGGTGCGCCGCGCCGTCGCCTTCACCCAGTATCCGCAGTTCTCCTGCAGCACCACCGGATCGAGTCTCAACGAGCTCTGGCGGGCGGCCTCGCGCACCGGACTGCGCGACGCGTTCGAGTGGAGCGTCATCGACCGCTGGCCGGTACACGACGGCTTCATCGAGGCGATGACCGAGACCGTGCGGGAAGGCCTGCTGCAGTTCGACCCCGCGGAGCGCGACCAGGCGGTGCTCCTCTTCAGCGCCCACTCGCTGCCGCTCCACGTCATCGACCGGGGCGATTCCTATCCGCAGGAGGTGGGGGCGAGCGTGCAGCGGGTGGTGGAGCGGCTGGCGGCGCCGAATCCCTACCTGCTGGCGTATCAGTCGGAGGTGGGGCCGGTCCGGTGGCTGGGCCCCAGCACCGAGCGGGTCATCCGCCGGCTGGGCGCCCGGGGCGAGAAGCGGGTGCTGGTGATCCCGATCGCCTTTACCAGCGATCACATCGAGACCCTGTCCGAGCTGGATCGCGAGTACGGCGAGCTGGCGCACCGGGTAGGCATCACCCAGTACAAGCGCGCGCCCGCCCTCAACGAGCGGTCCCGCTTCCTCGACGCGCTCGCCGACATCGTGCGCGAGCACCTCGCGTCGGGCCGGGCCTGCTCTACCCAGTATCCGATGCGCTGCGCCGGCTGCACCAATCCCCAGTGCCGCAACATCCTCAATCCTGTTCAACCCGCCGCGGCGGGCCCCGCCGAGCGCCGGCAGCGGTTCAGGGCCACGGCGGGATAGCAGCGGGCCGCGCCACGTGCACTATCTGCTCTTCTACGATGTGGTCCCGGATTACCTGTCGCGTCGCGTTCCGCTCCGCGCCGCCCACCTGGCCCATGCGCAGGCTGCCGTCGCTCGAGGAGAGCTCCTGCTGGCGGGAGCGCTCGCCGAGCCGGTGGACGGCGCGGTGCTGCTCTTCCAGGGAACCACGCCGTCGATCGCGGAGGCGTTTGCCGCCGCGGATCCCTACGTGCAGAACGGGCTGGTGCGGCGCTGGTACGTGCGGGAGTGGACCACCGTCGTGGGGCCCGGGGCCGCCGTACCGGTCGCTCGGCTGGATACGTAGAGCGGAGACGACCGGACCGGACCTGCCGCCCCTACGGCATTGATCCAGCCGCTGAAAGGCGGCCTCCCCCCGTTCGGCCGCCGACCGCTGCAGCCGCGGCTCTTTCCGCTCCTTCGTTGCGCCGTCGGCGGTAGTCACGCAGGAAGGTCTCCGGCGGGACGTAGAACGGATTCTCCTGCAGGATGCCGCCGATGATGATCATCGGGTGGGTCCGGATCATGTCGATCACGACGTCCCCCGAGAATCGGGCCAGGTCGTATACGCAGACGACGGCGTCGTCGTGACGGCGCCAGACATCGTTGACCCGGGCCTCGAACTCGACGAGGGTATCGAGGTGGGAACGATCGTCCGCCGCCCAGTCCATGTGGCAGACGATCCGGCTGAGCGGAAACCCTCCCGTGGCACTGCCACTCGCGAGTTTCTCGAACACCGCCAGCATGCGGTCCTGATCGAACCGGCCGTCCACCAGGTAGGTGTCAGTATTGATCCGCACGTCCAACTGCCCGCTCCGCAGGGCCGCCGCCGGGTCGATGCCGGCCACGGTCAGCCGTCGCAGGTGATCGTCCCGATGCTCCGACTTCACTATGTGCACCGCTTTGTCGCCGGCGGCGAATCCATCCCGAATGAAGGGCATGAGGACCCGATACTCGTCGTCCGCGCTGTTGAAGAAGGCGCAGACGTGGCGTACCTCGCAGAGCTGGGAGCCGGCGAACGGGATCGGTGCCGCGATCGGCTTCATAGGTGCACGGTCTCCCTCGGTGCGCAAGGCACGGTGAACGCAAAGGTCGATCCGGGGCCGTCTTCATTGGCGACGGCCCAGAGCCGCCCATGGTGGCTGTCGATGATGGACCGGCTCACCGAGAGTCCGATCCCCATCCCATCGCTCTTGGTGGTGTAGAAGGGATCGAACAGCCGGCCAACCGTGTCCGGGACGATCCCCGCCCCGGCGTCCCGGACGCTCAGCCGCACGGCCCCGTCGCCGTCCGGCTCGGTGCTGATCGCCAGGAGCCGGGGCCGATCCTCGATCCCGCCCATCGCGTCCGAGGCATTGCGGAGGAGGTTCAGGATGACCTGCTGAAGCTGGACCCGGTCCCCCCTGACGAGCGGAAGACCGGCGGCAAGGTCCGTCCGCACGACCACCCGGCTTCGCTGCAGCTCGCTCTGCAACAACGCGATCACCTCCTGCACGGCCTCGTTCAGATCGACCGGCTCGACCGCGAGGCCCCGCTTCCGGAAGAGCGACCGCAACCGTACGATCACATCCGACGCACGGTTCCCGTCGCGGATCGCCCGACGGGCGGTCTCGAGCGCGCCGTCGATGTTGGGAGGATCGGCCGCGAGCATGCGGAGACAGGTACTGGCATTGGTGACGATGCCCGCCAGAGGCTGGTTGATCTCGTGGGCCACGGATGCGGCGAACTCGCCCGCGATGGCCGTCTGCGCGGCCCGCGACAGGCGGGCCTCGCTGCTGCGCAGCGCCTCCTCGATGGTCTTCCGCTCATCGATGTCGATCAGCAGGCCGTACCATCGCACCACCCGTCCATCACTGTCCCGCGCGGCCTGACCCAGTACGTGGAACCATGCGTAGCTCCCGGCGGCCCCGCGGAGCCGGCAGTGGATCTCGAGAGTCTCCCCCGTCGCGACCGCCTGCGACCAGGCGCGGCTCATCGCCTCGACATCGGCCGGGTGGAGCACCGGGGTCCAGCCGTTGCGGGTAAAGGCATCGAGGGTCGTCCCGGTGAAGTCCAGGATCCGGCGATTCAGATAGTCGAGCCGGCCGTCGGGCGTCGCGCACCAGACCAGACCGGGAATCGTCTCGATGATCGAGCTCAGCTCGCGCTCGCGCGCGCGCAGGGCCTCCTCCGCCCGCTTGCGGTCCTCGATGTCGACGTTGGTGCCGTACCATGCGACGACCCGTCCCGATTCGTCCTGCAACGGGCTGCCCCGGAAGAAGAACCAGCGATACTCGCCGTCGTAGCGGCGCAGGCGGGCCTCGCGGCCCGGGGTCACCGGCCGTTCCCCCGGCGCGCCGGTCTCGAGGACGTCACGCCAGTTGTCCTGCAGGGCGGCGAGATCGTCGGGATGCACGGCCACCCGCCAGCCATAGTCCAGGGACTGTTCCGCGGTGAGACCGGTATAGCTCAGCCAGCGCTGGTTGAAGTAGTCGGAGGAGCCGTCCGGACGGGTGGACCAGGCCAGGGCCGGAATGGTGTCGATGATCACTCGCAGCCGGGCTTCCGACTTCTGCAGCTCGTCGTTGGCCGCCGCGAGATCCGCCGTCCGTTGCGCCACCCGTTGATCGAGCTCGGCGGCGACCCGCATCTGCTCTCTCAGGAGCCAAGCCTCGCGCAGGCCGATCGCCGCCTGATTCGCCGCCACGCTCAGCAGCAGGGTGTCGTCCTGGCCGGGAAACTCGGCTCGATCGCACCCGGCGACGAGCATGCCGAGGTCCCCCTGCACGCCGAGCCGCAAGGTGACCAGGGACATGTCGTGGCGTCCCAGGCGGGTGCGGACCCGCGCGGGCCATGCCTCCGCGACCTCTCCCAACGCCTGGTGGAGCATCGAGCCGATCGCATGCGTCCGCCCCGGCAGCCTTCCCGACTGGGCGACTCGGTCCATCTCGATGGGCGGATCGCCGGCTGGATCGTTCACCCGGACGTAGATCAGATCCAGACGCAGCATGCCCATGAGCGCGTCCAGCAGGGTGCCGACGATCTGCGAGGGCTCGCTCCCGATCCAGATGGCGGGAAGGCCCAGGACGCTCACCAGGTCGTTGATGCAGCGCTGAAGGCGCTTGATCTCCTCGGCGGGATCCGTGATCGGGATCTTCATGCGAGGCGCTGGGCCATCCTGACCAGGTCGGCCAGGGAGCCCGCGGCCATCTTGGACATCACCTTCCCCCGATGGGCCTTCACCGTGACCTCGCTGATCGCCAGCTCGCCGGCGATCTGCTTGTTCAGGTGTCCGGAGACGACCAGGGCCATGACTTCCCGCTCCCGGTGGCTGAGCGTGGCGTAGCGGCTGCGCAGCACCTGCATCTCGGCATGCTGCCCGAGGGCGGCGCGGCTGCGCTCGATGGCGCTCGCAATGGCGCCCAGCAGCACGTCGTCGCCGAAGGGCTTGGTGAGGAACTCGACCGCGCCCGCCTTCATGGCGCGCACCGTCATGGGCACGTCACCGTGCCCGGTGATGAAGATGATCGGCATGTCGCCGCGATCGGCGCCGATGCGCGTCTGGAGGTCGAGCCCGCTGAGATCCGGCAGCGACACATCCAGAACCAGGCAGCCGGGCACGAGGGCCGGGGGGCGCGCGAGGAACGCCTCCGCGGACGCGTAGGTCTCGGGTTGCCAGCCCGCGGTGCGGATCAGGAGCTCGATCGCCTCGCGGACCGAGACGTCGTCGTCCACCACGAACACGATGGGGGTCGGGCTCGTCACACCCCTCCCTCAGGCCACTCGCAGTGCGGAGCCGATCGCGGTGAGGAGCGCGGTCTCGCTGAAGGGCTTGAACAGGCAGTCCACGGCGCCCTGCTCGAGCAGGCGTGGACGCATGGTTTCGTCGCCGTGCGCGGTGATGAACACGACCGGCTTCGGCCGCCCACGGCGCTGCAGCTCCCGGTGGAGCTCGGGTCCGGACATGCCCGGCATGGCGACGTCCAGAATCAGGCACTTCGTCCGGCCGAGATCGCCGGAGGCGAGGAACTCCTCGGCGGAGTCGAACGTCTCGACCTCATAGCCGAACTCCCGCAGCAGGTCCGGCAGCGACTCGCGCACCGACTCGTCGTCGTCGATGACCGCCACCAGCAGTCCACTGCCCGCCCCATGGCTCATACCCGGTCCTTTCGCGGCACTCGCCGTTCCAGGACAGTACGCCCGCCGGGGCGCCCGGGCCATCACACCTTGGTATCGGCTTCTCCGCCCGGTCCTGCCACGCTGGCAACGATGCGGCGACGATCCCGGGAGCGCAATGGTGCCCCCCTCCCGATACCATCGTGCAATAGCCCGGGGTGCGGCGCCTTCCTACACTCGGATCATCCGGGCGGAACCCATTTCCGAGGTAGACGAGGAGAGGACCGATGACGACCACGACGGTGGCGGCGATGACCATGCTGACGGCCCAGGTTCCCGGAGCGGGGGCGGAGTTCCAGATCGTCGAGCGGGAGGTCCCCCTACCGGGACCAGGTCAGGTCCGGATCGAGGTGGAGGCCTGCGGCGTGTGTCACAGCGACGCGTTCACCAAGGACGGCTCCTGGCCGGGCATCCAGTACCCTCGCGTTCCGGGGCATGAGGTCGTCGGCACCATCGAGACGATCGGCGCCGGTGTGTCCGGGTGGAGGAAGGGCCAGCGGGTCGGCGTCGGCTGGCACGGCGGCCACGACCGCACCTGCCGCGAGTGCCGGCGGGGAGACTTCCGCAACTGCCGCCATCGCCAGGTCGCGGGCATCAGCTACGACGGCGGCTACCAGGAGTACATGCTGGCTCCCGTGGAGGCGCTGGCCGCGATCCCGGAGGGACTCGGCGCCGTCGAGGCCGCCCCGTTGCTCTGCGCGGGGGTCACCACCTTCGACGCCCTGCGGCACGGCGGCGCCCTTCCCGGCGACCTCGTCGCGGTGCAGGGCATCGGCGGCCTCGGCCATCTCGGCGTCCAGTTCGCCGCCAGGCTCGGCTACAGGGTGGTCGCCATCGGACGCGGCCCCGAAACCGCCGTGCTCGCCAGGAAGCTCGGGGCGAATCTGTACGTTGACAGCAGGACGACCGACCCGGCCGCCGCGTTGCGTCAGCTGGGCGGCGCCCGGGTGATTCTGGCCACCGCTCCGAGCTCGAAGGCGATGTCCGCGCTGGTGGACGGTCTCGCGCCCAACGGCACGCTCATGGTCATCGGGGCGACGTTCGATCCGATCGAGGTCGCGCCGGTACAGCTCATCATCGGAAATCGGTCGCTTCAGGGGTGGAACGCGGGAACGCCCGCCGATTCCGAGGACACCCTCCACTTCGCCGAGCTCACCGGCGTGCGCCCCGTGATCGAGACCTATCCGCTCGAGCGTGCCGCGGAGGCCTATGCGCGCATGCTGAGCGGCAAGGCGGAGTTCCGCGTGGTCCTGACGATGCGGCAGGGGCAGGCCCATACCAACGTCTAATGTCGCGTGGGCCGGTCGGGCGCTATCAATGGGGGAACCCCGAATCTCGAGGTGATGGAAGGATGACGGCACCGTTCTCCCGCGGGTTTCGTGGCCGCCCACGCTCGGCGGCCGCCTCCGGCCGGCTGCCGCCCGGTCAGTACGAGACCCGGGAATTCCCCGTCCTGTCGGCCGGCCCGACCCCGCGCGTGGCGCTCGGGGCATGGGACTTCACGCTCCGTGGGCCCGCGGGAACGACGATGCGATGGACCTGGGACGAGTTCCAGGCTCTGCCGCATGAGCCCGTCACCGCGGACATCCATTGCGTCACCAAGTGGTCCAAGCTCGGCACGGTCTGGGAAGGCGTCTCGTTGGACACCCTCCTCGCGGAGTCTGCCGTGCGGGGCCTCGCACCTGCGCCCTACGTGCTCGCGGGGTGCGACGGCGGCTACACGACGAATCTGCCGCTGGCCGACGTGACCGGCGGCAAGGCGTGGGTGGTCGTGAGCTACGGCGGCGAGCCGCTCGCGCCGGAACACGGCGGCCCCGCGCGTCTCCTGGTGCCGCACCTGTACTTCTGGAAGAGCGCCAAGTGGATTCGGCGGCTGCACTTCCAGGAGCGCGACCAGCCCGGGTTCTGGGAGTCGCACGGCTACCACAACTACGGCGACCCGTGGCGCGAGCAGCGGTACGCCGGGGACGAGTGACCGCCGCGGCTGCCACGCCGCGGCCGGCGGCGCAGAGGGTCGCGTGGCGAACCGCCGTCGTCGCCGACATCGTCCCCGAGACGCCGCGGGCGCGGACGCTCGTCCTCGACCTCCCTGGCTGGCCCGGCCACCGCGCGGGGCAGCATGTGGACGTGCGCCTCACGGCGGAGGACGGCTACCAGGCGCAGCGGAGCTACTCCATCGCCTCCGCGCCGGAAGAGGCCCGCCTCGCGCTGACGGTCGAGCGGCTGGATGACGGCGAGGTGTCGCCGTATCTCACCGACGAGCTGCGGGTGGGGGACCGGCTCGAGCTGCGGGGGCCGATCGGGGGGTACTTCGTCTGGCACGTCGCGATCGGAGGACCGCTGCTCCTCGTGGGAGGCGGCTCCGGCATCGCGCCGCTGATGGCGATGCTGCGCCATCGGGCGACCGCGCCCGGGACCGCGCCCACCGGAGCTCAACGCCACATACCGGCACGGCTCCTCTACTCGTCCCGAAGCTGGGACGAGGTGATCTACCGCGACGAGCTGGCCCGGCTGGTCGCGGACGATCCGGCCCTCGAGGTCGCGGTGACGCTCACCCGCGAGCAGCCCGAGTGGTGGACCGGGTTCCGCCGCAGGATCGACCGCATGATGCTGGCCGAGGTCGCCTGGCCCCCGGCCGAGCGGCCGCATGTCTTCGTCTGCGGCCCGACCCTGCTGGTGGAGGCCGTCGCGACGGCACTGGTGGCACTCGGGCACGATCCGGCGCGGGTGAAGACCGAGCGCTTCGGTCCGACCGGCGGGGCGGCGTAGCGCGAGCAAAGGAGGCAGCAAATGGATGAGGCCCTCCGGCTCGACGGCAACGTCGCCGCCGGGATCCTGAGCGAGCTCTTCGTCCCGGACCTCACCGCGGCGCGGGCCACATGCGCCGGCTGCGGGGCGACCCGGCCGGTAGGCGCGCTGCTGGTGTACGCCCACGGCATGGGCACGGTCGTGCGATGTCCGGACTGCGACGCGGTCGTCCTGTGCCTCACGCGGACGGCCACACACGTGTGGCTCGATCCGACGGGTGTCACCCGCATCGTGATGGCCGCCCCGGCGCCGCCGGCGTGAGCCCGTGACGAGTACCGCGGATGTCTGGGCCGCCTTCGCGTGGGGGGCCGTGTCATCTGTCGGGCTGCTGGTCGGGACGCTCGCCGGATCGGTGCTTCGCCTGCCGCACCGCGCGATCGCGATGGCCATGTCGGTCGGCGCGGGGCTGCTGCTCGCCGGCGCGTCCCTGAAAGTGGCCGCGGACGCGGTCCGGATCGCCGGACCGGCGGCGGCGGCGCTGTCTCTGCTGCTCGGCGCGGCCGCGTTCAGCGCGAGCAACGCGCTGCTCGCGCGCTTCGGCGCCGCGCACCGGAAGCGGTGCGGCGAGTGTGTCCGGCAGCCGTCCGAGTCGGAGCGGCCCGGCAGCGGGATCGCCATCGTGCTCGGCAACGCTCTGGACGCGCTCCCGGAAGCGATGGTGTTGGGCATCGCGCTGCGGGATCGGGTCGTTCCCCTCGCACTCGTGTTCGCCTTCTCGCTGGGCAATCTTCCCGAGGCGTTGTCGAGCACGGCCGGGATGCGGATCGCCGGCCGCAGCAACGCCTACATCGTTCTGAGCTGGGGGGCCATCGCTATCGGGGCGGCGCTCGCCATCGGGGCGGGATACGTCGGGTTCGGCGCGCTCGACGAGGCGTGGCCGCCCCGGCTCCAGGCCTTCGGAGCCGGGGCGCTGCTCGCGATGACGGCCGAAACGATGATCCCCGAGGCCTTCCACGACAGCCCGCGGTTCTCCGGCCTGCTCGCCGCCTTCGGCTTCGGCCTCCTGCTGCTGGTGGACGCTACGACCCGATAATTGGATCCCCCTCGGCGCGGCTCACTCGACCAGCTCGACGAGCGGCTTCCCCTTTTCTACGAGGTAGGTCGCAAGCTCCGCTCCGGTGGCGCTCCCGACGTTCTTCGCCGAGTGAACCGCGCCGGCCGGGATGAACAGCACATCGCCGGCCCGGAGCGTCGTCGTCGGCCTGCCCTCGAGCTGATACTCCAGCGAGCCCTCGAGGACGTAGGCGATCTCCTCACCCGGGTGCCGGTGCGGGCCGAACGCCGTTCCCGGATCGAACTCGACCCGCACCTGCACGACCTCACGTCCGGGCGCGCCGAGATCGTGCCGCAGGAGCTCGGTGCGCCTGATGCCCGGCTCCTGCGCCGGCGCCAGGTGCAGCGCCAGGCCGCCGCCGGCGAGCAGCGCTACCACGCCCATGATGCGCCTGGGTTTCATGGGTCCTGCCGCAGCGGCTTGAACGCCGCGCGCAGCTCCGACGCGAAGAGTGCCGGTTCCTCCCATGCCGCGAAGTGGCCGCCGCGGTCCACCTCATTGTGGTAGGCGAGGCCCGGGTAGACCGCCTCGACCCAGCTGCGCGGGGCAGCCCAGAGCTCGCCGGGGAAGGTCGTGAAGCCGACGGGAACCGAGACCGCCGGAGGAGCCGCGCCGGCCGCAGAGGCCGCCGCCAGAACCTGTCCGAACTCCCAGTACCACCGGGCGGCCGAGGCGCCGGTGCCCGTCAGCCAGTACAGCGTAATGTTGTCGAGGATGCTGTCCCGGGTGAGACGGCCCACGGGATCGCCGTCTACGAACGCGCGGGACATCTTGTAGTAACTGTCCGTATCGTGGTCGAGCATCCAGGCCGCGAGCCCGACGGGTGAATCCAGCAGGGAGTAGCCGATCGTCTGTGGCCGGGTGGACTGCTCCAGGAAGTAGCCGAAGCCGTTGGTCCTGAATGTCGCGACCGCGTCGCGCGCCGTGCGTTCCTGCTCGGATCCCGCCGGCAGCCGATCGACGATGCCCAGGGCCCCGGCGAGCAGGTTGAGGTGGATGCCGATCAGCCCCTCGGGCCCCTGGCGCCCCATCGCGTCCGTGACGTC
>DASUSR010000123.1:0-4189 GCA_036375015.1 Gemmatimonadales bacterium | reverse complement strand
CGCCCTACGAGTCACCCGCCATCTACGGTCTCCTGCCGTTCACCGAGGTGGCCGGCGGCCTCTACTTTCCCATGGGCGGCATGCACGCGCTCCCGCGGGCCCTCGCCCGGCTCGCCGGGGAGCTCGGGGTGAGCTTCCGCTACGGCGCCGACGTGGCCCGGCTTGAGCGCGAGGCGGGGCGCGTGTCGGCCGCGGTGCTGGCGGACGGCACCCGGATCCCCGCCGATCTGGTGCTCGCCAACGCCGACCTGCCGTACGTGTACCAGAGCCTGCTTGGCAGTCCATACCCGCTGATCGAGAAGTTCCGCTTCAGCTGCTCCGCCTTTCTGATGTATCTCGGTCTCGACCGCCGCTACCACGAGCTGCCCCACCACACGCTGGTCGTGCCGGAGAATCTCCGGGGCGCCTGCGACGACATCTTCACCCGCTGCGAGATCCCCGCCGAGCCGGCCTACTACCTCTGCAACCCGAGCAAGACCGATCCGAGCCTCGCGCCACCGGGCTGCGAGAACCTGTACGTGCTCGTGCCGGTGCCCAGCCAGACTCCCGGACGGGAGATCGACTGGTCGGTCGCCGGACCGAGGCTCGAGGCCGCCATGCTGGACCGGCTGGAGCGCTTCGGACTGCACGATCTCAGGCGCCACATCGTCACCCGGCGGACCTTCACCCCCGCGGACTTCACCCTCGACTTCTCGGCCACGCGCGGCGAGGCCTTCGGGCTCTCCCACGGGATCGACCAGATCGGCTGGTTCCGCCCGCACAACCGTCACCCGGAGCTCGGCAATCTGTACTTCGTCGGGCAGAGCACCCATCCGGGCTGCGGCATCCCGATGGTGCTCATCTCCTCGCGCCTGGTGGCCGAGCGCATCGCCGAGGAACAGGCGGTGCGCACATGAGTCGGGCGCTGGAGCGGTGTTACGCCAGGGCCGAGCAGACCACGGCGGTCTGGGCGCGGAGCTTCTACTTCGCCAGCCGATTTCTCCCACGGGACAAGCGGCGCGGCGTCTTCGCGCTGTACGACTACTGCCGCCATGCTGACAACCTGGTGGACGCCCGCGGCGACCGCAGCTGCGACGAGGTGCGGGCCGAGCTCGCCGCGCTGGCCGCCACCGTGCGTGGCATCCACCAGGGCTGGGTCCCCGCCGGCGAGCGGTGGCTCGCCCTGGCTGACACGGTGCGCCGCTACGACGTGCCCCCCGACCCACTTCTCGGATTGCTCGAGGGGGTGGCGATGGACCTGGAGGACGTGGCGGTGCCGGACTTCCGGACCCTACATCGCTACTGCCGGCTGGTGGCGGGCGGGGTCGGGCTCATGCTCGGGCCCGTGCTCGGCGCCACCTCCCAGCGCTTCCAGGAGCTGGGGATAGGCCTCGGCGTGGCGATGCAGCTCACCAACGTGCTCCGCGACGTGGGCGAGGATCTCGACGCCGGGCGGGTCTATCTCCCGGCCGACGAGCTGGCCGGGTTCGGCCTGGACCGGGCCGCGCTGGAGCGCCGGTGGGCCACGCCGGACTTCATCGCGATGATGCGGTTCCAGGTCACCCGGGCCCGCGCGCTCTTCGATGCCGCGAACCCGGTGGTGGACCTCTTCCCCAGGGACGGCTCGCGGCTCACCGTTCGGCTTCTCCAGCGGACCTACGCGGGTATCCTCGACGGCATCGAACGGCTGGGCTATGATGTGTTCCGGGCCCGGGCCTATGTGTCGGGTCCGCGCAAGCTCGCGATCCTCGGCCGGGCGGTCTGGTCCGAGCTCCCCCGGCCAGCATTCCTCGTGGCCCGCTCGGCCTGACGGGGCACTGCCCCATGACCGCGTTCCCCCCACCGGGGTTTCCTCCTCCGCCGCATCCGTTCGCCCAGGCGCTGTTCGAGCGCTACGTCCGCCGGCAGGCGGGCCGGCACTTCGCCGGGGTCCACTGGACCGCCGTGGATCTGCCCGAGAGCTGGGACCGATCGGTCCCCACCCTCCTCGTCGCGAATCACACGAACTGGTGGGACGGCTTCCTCGCCTTTCTGGTGAGCCGAAGCCTCCGGCTCACCTTCCAGGTCCTGATGGAGGCCCGGCATTTGGCCCGGTACCGGCTGTTCCTGAGGCTGGGCGCGCTCCCTCTCCGCCGGGGCAGGGCCCGGGAGGCCTACGCCGACCTGCAGGCGGCGGCCGCCTATCTCCGTCCGGGAACAGGACTGTGGCTCTTTCCCCAGGGTGAGCGACGGCCGCCCGCCGAGCGGCCGATGGGGTGCGAGCGCGGCGCCGCGCAGCTGGCGCTCAGGCACCAGGGCCCGCTGCGCATCGTGCCGGTGGCGTTCCGCTACACCTTCGTCGGTGAGCAGCTTCCCGAGGCGTTCGTGCTGGTGGGCGAGGAATGGCGGCCGCGCCCGGACGACCTGGCCGGCCGTGAGCCGCTCATGGGCGAGATCGAGCGCCGGCTCGGCAGCGCGCTCGACCGTCTGGATGCGCTCGTCGCGGAGGAGCGGCTGAGCGCGTTCCGGCCGCTCGCTGCGGGCCGGCTGTCGGTCAACAAGCGCCTGGACCGGTTCCGCCACGCGGTGGGCCTGCTGCGCGGCCCGTTCGAGATGCGGAATGGATGAGCTGGCCCTGCTCCGCGTCCTGCACCTGACCGGGGCGGTGCTGCTCATCGGGAATGTGACCGTCACCGGCTTCTGGGCCACGTACCTCTACCGGGCCCGGGACCGGGTGCCCTTCCACCCGGTGGCGCGCGCCATCCTGTGGACCGATCTGGTCTTCACCGGTCTGGGCGGAACCCTCCTCACGATCAGCGGCATCCTGCTGATCATGCATCAGGGCTACAGGGTGACGGAGACGCCGTGGCTCCTCAAGGGGATCGTGGCGCTCGCGCTCTCCACTTTGCTGTGGCTCGTCGTCCTGCTGCCCGCTCAGGTGCGGCTGGAGCGCCTGCGCTCGCCGGACGACGGCGCGCTCCGCCCGGTCTTCCTGCGGTGGAGCCTGGTCGGCTGGAGTGCAACGCTGCTCCTCTTCTACGGGCTGTGGGTCATGGTGGTCAAGGCCTGATTCGCGGCGGGCCCCAGGGGGAGGTTAGGTTGGATCTGACGGCCTCCGGAGGATGCGATGGTTCCGTCCGACTCTCCATATCAGACCGAGGAAGAGGCCACCACCGGTCGATGGCGCCGCCCCCGCGCGGGTGGCGGCCGGCGCTGGCTCCGTATCCTCCTGCTGGGCCTGGTGGTGCCCCTGCTGATCGGCGCCGGCGTCGCGGCGCTCGCCGGCCGCCCGCTGGCCGGTGAGGTGGTCCGGCGGCTCACCGCGCGGAAGTTCCCCGATGTGCGCTGGATCGAGTCCGCCGAGCTCGCGCGCTGGCGCGAGGATCCGGCCCGTCCGGCGCCGGTGGTGCTCGATGCCCGCACCGAGGCCGAGTTCGACGTCAGCCACCTGAAGGACGCCGCCCGGATCGATCCCTACCGGCCGCTGCTCCGGCCGCTTCGCGGCATGCCGAAGGACACGTCCATCGTGGTCTACAGCTCGGTCGGATACCGCGCCGCCCGGGTGGCGCACTGGCTGGGACGCCAGGGCTACACCCGGGTCTACAACCTGAAGGGCAGTCTCTTCGGGTGGGCCAACGAGGGCAGGCCGGTCTTCCGCGAGGGAAGGCCCACGGTGGAGGTACATCCCTACGACGATCGCTGGGGGCTCATGCTCGAGAAGCCCTACCGGGCCGGCAACCTCGAGCCGGTATTCAAGCGGTCGGCGGCTCCCTAGCCGGCACCGGGCTTCTACAGCACGCTCAGCGGAATCACTCCCGCGGTGCCCCAGGCGATCGGGTCCGCGTCCCGCGGCCCCTTGGGGCCGCCCCGCCGCACCTTTGCGCTCCACTCCTCGATCTCCAGCGCGACGAACGCCGTGGCCTCGAGGTGGGCCGCCGGGGCTGCCTCGTAGTCCCGCCCCGCCGTCCTGCCCGGGAAATACCGGGCGACCATCGCGTCCAGCACCCTCGCCTGGGTCTCCGGGTCCGGGGCTCCCGCGGAGCGGGCGAAACAGACCACGCTGCGGTAGTTGACCGAGTGGTACAGCGCGGTGCGGGAGTAGACCAGGCCGTCGAGCATGGTGACGGTCACGCAGACGGGCGCGCCGCTCTCGAGATGCGCCATCAGCCGGCTGTGGTGCGCGCCGTGAAGGTAGAGTCGTCCGGGCTCCGCCGGGTCGAACTGATAGGTC
>DASUSR010000122.1:0-43313 GCA_036375015.1 Gemmatimonadales bacterium | reverse complement strand
AAGATCTCGTGGTCGGTGAGCACCCGGAGGCTGGGCATGACGAAGCCGCCGTCCAGCGCGCCGATCGCGAGCGTGACGCGCAGCGGCGCCCGGCGGTCGCCCTCCTCCAGCAGCTCGCCCATGCGCTCGAGCTGGCCCTCGTTGTCGCAAAGGATCAGGGTGGGCGGCTCGCCTGCCAGGAGCGCGCGCAGGCGGTTCAGATCCCGGTCGATCCGCTCGGGGGGGAAGAACCCGAACTGCACGTCGGGCGGGCCGTCCCGCAACAGCAGGCGGGGGAACCCGGCGAGCCGGGCGCGCCACTGCTCCGGCTCCTCCAGGATGGCCGCGCGGCTGGGGACGTCCTCGCCCAGGCGGCGCGCCACCTCCAGGTGATGCTCCGCTTCGGTCCAAGCCCGGAGCACCTCGTCGGCGTCGGGTCCGGCCGCCTCCTCGAGGATCAGCGTGTCGGACGGGAGCAGCTCGAGCAGGCTCTGCCGGGCAGTGGGGCGGGCATGGTCGCCTTCCTCCTGGCCGGCTACCGCGCCGGTGCTCACGGGCAGCACCGTGATCTCGGGCAGCTCCTCCAGGGAGCGCTGGGTGGTGAGATCGAACCCGCGGATCGAGCTGACGTCGTCCCCCCACCACTCGACCCGCGCCGGGACCGCCATCCCGAAGCCGTAGACGTCGAGGATCCCGCCCCGAACGCTGAATTCCGCCACCTCGGTGACGGTCGCGACCCGCTGGTACCCCATCCGCTCCAGCGCGGCCGCAACATCGGCGGGAGGTCGGTGCTCCCCCACCGTCAGCCTGAGCCGCAGGCGCTCGAGCGCCGCCGGCACCAGCGTCCGCTCGGCCGTGGCGCGCGCCGTGGTCACCAGGACCCGCAGCTTCCCCTGGAGCAGCGCCTCAATCGTCTCGGCGCGCTCCCCCGCGATCTCGTAGTGGGGCTCCTCCTCGCCCAGCGCCTCCCGCTGCGGGTAGAGGGCGACGCCCTCGTCCACCAGCTGGTTGAGGTCGGCCAGCCAGCGCTCCGCCTCTCCGGTGGTCGTCGCTACGACCGCGAGCAGCCGCTGGGGGAACCGCCGGAGCAGCCACGCGGCGAGCACGGCGCCGCTCGACCCCGGCAGCCCGCCGAGCGTGAGAGCGGTGCCACGCGAGGGAAGCCGCTCGGCCAGCTCGGCGGCGCCGACCGAACGCTCCAGGGCGTCGAGCACGGGTCGCAGGCTCACCGCACCCGCCGCCAGAGCGTGGCGAGCACCAGCTCGAGCAGGAAAAGCCCCAGCGCCGCCCACAGCAGGGGCCCGCGCAGATCGCCGAGCGCGCCGGCGGAGAAGACCAGGTCGCCGGCTTCCGCCGGCTCGACGACGCGCGCCTCCTGCCAGAGCTGCCGCACCTGATCGTCGGGCGCCGGCGCCAGCAGCGACTCGCGGGGATCCACGTTCGCCGCGATCGCGCCGACCGTGTCGTCCGCCACCAGGAGGTAGTAGGCCCCGAGATCCGGGGGACGGAAGAACCCGCCGCCCTCGACCGGCCACTCCCGTTCTCCCTGCCGCACGCGGGTCACCTGGTCCGGCAGCGGCACCGGGTCGCCGGGGGCACCGTCGGCCAGGGTGACCTCGCCCCGGGCCAGCCGGTTCACCAGGAGGTCCATGAAGGGCATGAAGTCGGTGGAGACCGGGAGATCGGTCCACTCGGGGTCCAGCCGGCTGCCGAGCAGGAGCACGTCGCCGCTCCGCACCAGCCAGGGGTCTCCGGCCACCGTGGCGAGCACGCCGGTGCGTCCGCTGCCGGAGGGCTGCAGCCGGTAGCGGCGCATCACCCGCGTGCGGCCCACGACCGGGCCGCTGTCGGTGAAGGCGGGGTCCAGCGTGAGGGCGCCGTAGCCCCAGGCCACGCCACGGGCCGCGAGCGCGCGATTGAGCGCGCCCACCTCGGCCGCGTCGGCCGGAGGCGAGACGATGGAGGTGCCCTGTGCGAGCGTGCCGAAGCTCACTTCGGCGCCCCGGACGATCCGCCGGTTGGCCTCCAGCACTCCGGCGGCAGTGGCCACGAAGCGGCTGGTGCTGTCCCAGCCGAGTCGCGCCACCGGGGCCACCCGCACCGCGCCGACCCGGCGGTCGTCCAGCCGCAGCTCGTCCGCGGCCAGCTCCGCCTCGACCGTCCACCACCCCGGGGACACGGCAGGGAGCATGATCGTGGCGGCGCCGCCCACGTGCGCCAGCGCCTGGCGCGCGCCGCGGTCACCGATGCGGGCCGAGACCGGCACGGCCGTTCCCGAGTCGCCGGCCAGCGCCACCACAACCCGGCCGCCCTCACCCGACCAGGGCTGGGCGCCCGTGTCCAGCAGGGAGATTCCCGCGTTCGGCGGGGGCGGCGCGGACGGGCGGCCCACGACGAGCGGCACCGCCACCTCCGCGGCGGAGACCGCGCTGGCCTGGAGGTCGGTGAGCAGCACGATCTCTCCCGGTCGCGCCTGGGTCCCCAGCACCTCGCCGGCGAGGCGGAGCGCCTCGCCCAGATCCATCCGGCGGGCGCTGACCTGAAGCTCCCGGAGCTGGTCGCCGAGCTGGCCCACGTCGCCCCGGAGAGGCACGCCGTCGGCGGTAAGCAGCCAGAGCGCGTCGTTCGGGGTAGCGCGCTCCAGCACCTCGCGTCCCGCCGCGACGAGATGGCCGAGCCGCGCCGAGCCGCCGTCGACCGTGGCGCTGCTGGGGGAGTTGTCCACGACGAGCACCAGCGCGCTCGGCGCGTGCCCCGGCACCCCGCTCAGCGGCACCTGCGGGCCGGCCGCGGCGAGCACCAGAACGATGACGAGCAGCGTGCGCACCAGCAGCAGCAGGAGATTCTGCAGCTTGAGCCGGCGGCGATGCTCCTGGGTGGTGGTGATGAGATAGCGGACCGCGGGAAACACCACCGTGGGCGGCTCGCGGCGCGCGAGCAGATGCAGCAGGATCGGGATGGCGGCCGCGCCCAGGCCGAGCAGCGCCCACGGATGCAGGAAGCCGATCATCCCGTGCGGGACCCCTGGGCGAGCGTCTCCCGCAGGACCAGGCCGTAGGGCGTGTCGGTCGTGACCTTGTGGTAGTGGATGCCGTGGCGGCGGCAGGCCAGCCGCCACTCGCCGACCACGTGTTGCACCGTCTCGCGATAGGCGCCGGCCCAGTCGCGCGGGCGCAGGACGACCGCCGCCCGGGTCTCCGGATCTTCGAAGCGCGCCTCGGCCGGCCCGGCCAGCGTGAGCTCGGCCGGATCGAGGATGTGCAGCACGACGACCTGATGGCCGCGGTGCCGGAGAAAGCGCAGCGCCTTGAGCGCGAGCGTGCGGTCGAGCAGCAGGTCGGAGACGAACACCACGAGCCCGCGCCGCCGCAGTTGTTCCACCACTCGTCGCAGCGCGGGCTCGGCCGCGGTGCCGCTGCCGGCGCTCAGGGCGGCGAGCGTCTGGATGAACTGCCGCCAGTGGCTGAGGAGCGCGCGCGGCGGCAGCACCGCCCGGACCTCGTCGTCGAAGGCGATGAGGCCGGTGGCGTCTCGCTGCCGCAGGAGCACCAGCGACAGGGCCGCGATCAGCCGCTGGGCGTAGGCCAGCTTCGGGAGCACCCGGTCCGGCGCCCCGGTCCAGGCCATGGACCGGCTGATGTCCAGCACCATCATGGCCCGGAGGTTGGTCTCTTCCTCGAACTGCTTCACGTACAGCCGGTCGTTGCGCCCGAGGATCTTCCAGTCCACGTAGCGCAGGTCGTCGCCCGGCTGATACATGCGATGCTCGGCGAACTCCACCGAGAAGCCGCGGCGCGGCGAACGGTGGAGACCGGTCAGGAACCCTTCGACGACGCCCTCCGTCACCACCTCGAGCCCACCGAGCCGGGAGACTTCCAGGGGATCGAGCAGATCGAGGCGGGCGCCGGATGCGGATGCAGCGGAGCGACTCATGCCAGGGGGGAAGCGTATCCGGGTTCAACGGGTGGGGCAATGTCGTCCGCCGGGCGTCCCCTCCCAGCGACGGCGGCTCGCGCAGCAGCCGTATCGAGTTTCCCCAACATCTTCACCGCGCCTATCTTATGCCGCACCCCCACGGTGGCACGCCGCCTGCTGTCTGGCGGTGGCTACGTCTGGAGGCCCCGGAGGGTTCATGCACGTCGTGTTGGGGTGGATGCTGCTCACCGGCCTCCCGTTCCCCGCTACATCACCCATCGAGAGCATCGCCCAGGCCGCCCCCGCGCCGCGCGGCCCCGGCGCGCGCGTCGCGGTCTGGGCCGACCGGGAGGAGCCCTACCGGCGCGGGGAGGGAGCCCGGGTCTACATCGCCACCGAGGAGCCCTCCCACCTGGCGGTGTTCCGGATCGACACCGACGGACGGATCCGGGTGCTCTTTCCCCGGGAGCCCTGGGGCGAGACCTTCGTGCGCGACGCGCGCACCCTGGAGGTGAGCGGCGCGCGCGGCGGCCGTTCCTTCATGGTGGACGACTACCCCGGTGTCGGTTACCTCCTCGCCGTCGCGTCCCCCCAGCCGTTCGACTTCGACGACATCAGCCGCGGCGACTACTGGGACTACCGCCTGATCGACGACGGGCGCCTGCGGGGCGACCCGTATGTCCTGCTCGCCGACCTCGCCGGGCGAATCGCGCACGGCGCCGACTACGAGTACGACATCACGCCGTATTACGTGGAACGCCGGTACGAGTACCCACGGTTCGTCTGCTACGATTGCCACGCCTACGCCAGCTACGACGAGTGGGATCCCTACGAGCGGGCCTGCAGCCGGTTCCGGATCGTGATCTACGACGATCCCAGCCGGTATCCCTACCGATACGGCCGGGGCCGGCAGGTGGTGACGCCGGCGAGGGAGATCGGGCCACGCTACCTGTTCCGCGACGCCGATCCCCGGCGCAACTACGTCACCCGGGTGCCGCGGGCCCCGGTGGAGGATCTCAGCGACGCGGGGGACCGGGGGAGAACGAGCGAGGACGTGGGAGGACCCGGCGCGGTGCCCGCCCCGGCAGCTCAATCCCCGGACCACCCGCGCGCAGACCGGGCACGGCCGGAAGCCGGCGCTGCGGTGCCCCGCGCGGGGGAGCGTCGCGGCGCGCGAGGCACGGACTCTCGCGAGCCCCGGACCGGACAGGTGCCCGAGGGTCTGCGCCCCGCCGAGGGCGAGCGCCGCCTCGGGCCCGGCCAGCGCTCGGGCCGGCCGCCGCAGAGCACCGGCGAGCCCGAGCTCCGGCGGCGCCGGCCGTGACCGTCGTCGCACTCCTGCTCCTGCTTGGCACTTCCCCGCTGCTCGCTCAGGCGCCGGCCCCGGCCCCGGCGGCCATCACCCCGGCCGAGATCCGCCGGCACCTCGAGATCCTCGCGGACGATTCGATGCAGGGCCGGCTCACGGCGAGTCCCGGCCTGGAGCGGGCGGCCACGTATGTCGTCGCGGAGTTCGAGCGCCTGGGCCTCACGCCGGCGGGAGACTCCGGGACCTACGAGCAGCGCTGGGGCGTGTCCCGCTGGGTGCCCGATCCCGTGCGCTCGCGGGTGGAGTTGTCCGGCCCCGGGGGGCGGGCCCAGGCCGCCCTGGGACGGGACGCGCGCTACATCGGAGGGGCGGTGGACGGGCGCACGATCGAGGGGGAGGCGCTGCTCCTGACCGGGCCGCTCACGGCCCGCGACACAGCCCATCCCCGGCTGCGCGACCGCATCGTGCTCCTCCCGGTGGACTACTCCCGACCGCTCCCGGCCGACCTGCAGGAACGGGTGGATCGGATCGCCGCCCGGGCCGGCGCCGTGCTCCTCCTTTCCAGCCGCGACTCCGGCGCGTTCGCGGACCGGCTGGAGGCGGCGGCGCGGCCCCGCTTCACGCCGGACTTCCGCGCCGCCGACGAGGGGGCGCCGGTGCTCGAGCTGCACCGGCGGGCGCTCGGCTCCCTGCGGGAGGGCGACCGCCTGCGCGCCAGCGTGCGCCTGGAGCGACGCGGGCTGGCGCACGCCCGGGTGCCCAACCTGATCGGGGTGCTGGAGGGAGCCGATCCCGCGCTGCGGGACGAGTACGTGGCGATCAGCGCGCACGTGGACGCGGTGGGCATGCGCCCCGGCGCGGTCGACAGCGTCAACAACGGCGCCGACGACAACGCCTCCGGCCTCGCGGCCCTGCTGGAGCTGGCCGAAGCCTTCAGCGATCCCGACGCGCGGCCCCGGCGGTCGCTGCTCTTCCTGGTGCCGAGCGGCGAAGAGCAGGGGCTCTGGGGGAGCGACTATTTCACCCGCCACCCCACGGTCCCGCTCGACCGGATCGTGGCGAATCTCAACATGGACCTGATCGGACGGAACTGGACCGACTCGATCATCGTCGTCGGCCCCGAGTTCTCCACCCTGGGCGCGGCCCTCCGGCGGGTGCAGCAGGCGCACCCCGAGCTGCGGATGGCCCCCATCGCCGACCGCTGGCCCGAGGAGCGGATCTTCTACCGCTCGGATCACTACCATTTCGCCCGGCGCGGCGTGCCGATCCTCTTCTTCACCAGCGGCACCCACCCCGACTATCATCAGCCCAGCGATTCACCCGACCGGGTGGACGCGGAAAAGGCCTCCCGCGTGGCGCAGCTGCTGTACCACCTGGCCGCCGCGGTGGCCAACGACCCGGAGCGGCCGCGGTGGTCGCCCGAGAGCTATCAACGTCTCGTCCTGGAGAAGTGACCCTGCGACAGTTCCTCCTGCGTGGCCGCGCCGCGGCCGCCCTCCTGCTCCTGGCGGCGCCGGTCGCCGCCCAGGCCCCGGCTCCCGCCGAGAACGCTCCCGCCGCGCCGCTGACGCGGGCGGCCGCCGGCATCACCAGCGACGATGTCGCGCATCGGGTCGGCATCATCGCCCATGACTCCATGCTGGGCCGGGACACTCCGAGCCGCGGGCTCGATCAGACCGCCCAGTACGTGGCCGACGAGTTCCGCCGGCTGGGCCTCGCCCCGGGCGGCGAGGACGGCGGCTGGTTCCAGCGCTACGCGATCACCCGGCGCCGTCTGGACCTGGCGGGCTCCCGGCTGGTGTTCACGACGGGGAGCCAGTCGGCCACGGCCTCCTTCGCGCAGGCCGCACGGTACAGCAAGGGCACGGTGCCGGAGCAGCCGGTGAGCGCGCCCGCGGTCCTCGTGGGCGGCACCCTGGCGGCGGGCGATGTGAGCGGGATGCCGCTCGCGGGCAAGGTCGTCCTCTACGCCCCCGGCACCGGACCCGGCGCGGCGCGGCAGGCCGTGCAGGTCGAGCGGGCCATTCGGCTGGAGGGCCCGGCGGCCGTGGTGTTCCTGTCCTCGGCGGACTCCGCGACGTTCGCGTCGCGGCTGCCCCGCTCGGCGCCGGAGCGCTACGGCATGGAGCTCAAGCTCAACAGCCCGCCGTTCCTGGAGATGAGCGAGTCGGCGGTGCGCGCCGTGGTGCGGGCGGCTGGAGCCGATCTGGCGAAGGCGCGGGCGGCGAGCGGCCCGGTGGTCCAGGAGCTGCCCAAGCTCACGGTCACGCTCGACATGAAGGACGCAGTGCTGGACCGGCTCACCGCCCCGAACACCGTCGGCCTTCTCGAGGGCAGCGATCCGGTGCTCAAGCGCGAGTACCTGGTCTACTCCGCCCACATGGACCACATCGGCATCACCCCGGGCCGGCCGGACAGCATCAACAACGGCGCCGACGACAACGCCTCCGGCACGGCGGGCATCCTGGAGCTGGCGGAGGCCTTCAGCAGCCCCGGGGTCCGTCCCAAGCGCTCCATCGTGTTCCTCACCGTGAGCGGCGAGGAAAAGGGCCTCTGGGGCAGCCGCTACTTCAGCGAGCACCCCACCGTGCCGCTCGACCGCATCGTGGCGAACGTCAACATGGACATGATCGGCCGCAACTGGGCCGACACGATCGTGGCGATCGGGAAGGAACACTCCGACCTGGGCGCGACGCTGGAGCGGGTGAACGCGGCGCATCCCGAGCTGCGCATGAGCGCGATCGACGACCGCTGGCCCGAGGAGCGCTTCTACTTCCGCTCCGACCACTACAACTTCGCGCGCAAGGGCGTGCCGGTGCTCTTCTTCTTCAACGGCGTGCACCCCGACTATCACGAGGTGACCGACTCGCCGGAGAAGATCGACGCCGACAAGGAGTCGCGGATCCTCCGCCTGCTCTTCTACCTGGGCCAGGAGATCGCCAACGCGCCGGCCCGGCCGAAGTGGAATCCGGCGAGCCGGGCGGAGATCGTGGAGGAGCCGCTCACGCCGTAGAGCTCCTCCTCTCCCTCGCATTCGACCCACGGCGCGAACCGGCGCTGCTCCACGGGCGGCGGGCACCTCGACACGGGCGGGTGGCGGCTCTCGGCCGACACCTGGACCTTCCATCGGAATCGCGGGCGATTGGCGCCATGACGGGTGGTATATTGCCGCGCATGCCCGACACGATCGCGGACTTCAACGCTTTCCGCACCCGGATGAACGACCTGATCCTGGGCGCGGGCAACCTCACCATCAACCGGTTCTTCAACCTCGACCACCGGGCCTACGAGCCCGGCGCGCTCGGCGCCAGGACCAAGGAGATGCTGGGGCTGGTCTCCTCGCTGGTGCTCCGCTGCGACGACTGCGTCACCTATCACGTGATCCGGTGCCGCGAGGAGGGAGTCACCCGCGAGGAGTTCCTGGAGGTCTTCGCGGTGGGGCTGGTGGTCGGCGGGAGCATCGTGATCCCGCACCTGCGGCGGGCCATGGCCCGGCTGGAGGAGCTGGAGGGGCAACCCGGCGGGAGCGCGCCCTAGCGGCTCATCCCTCCGGCGCGACCACCCCGCTCTCCCGGAGCGCCGACCCCCGGCGGGTGAGGAGCACGCCGGCGATGATCAGGGCGGCGCCCGCCGCCTGCGTGGGCCGGGGCCGCTCGCCGAGGAGCAGCGCGGCGCCGAGCACCGCGATGAGCGGCGTCAGACACATGTAGACCACCGTGCGGCTGGGGCCGACCTGCTGGACGCTCCGGTTCCAGATCAGATACGCGATCAGCAACGAGAAGACGGTCGCGTAGGCCAGCGCTCCCCACCCGGCGAGTCCGACCGCTCCCCAGTCCATGCCCAGCAGCTGCGGCATGCCGGCCAGCACCAGGCCCGGCGCGCCGGCGACGGTGGTGACGGCCGTGATCCGGAGCGGCGAGACGCCCTGCACGACGCGCAGCCCCAGGGTATATCCCGCCCAGCAGACCACCGCGCCGAGCGTCAGCAGGTCCCCGGTGAGGCTGCCGCCGGTGAACCCCTCGCCCCGAGCGGCGACCACCAGCACCACCCCCGCGGTCGCGACGAGGACGCCGACGAGCACCCCCGGCCGCACCGGTTCCAGGCCCAGGCCGGCCGCGAGCAGTGCCACGATGGACGGCATCGAGGCGAGGATGAGCGCGCTGCTGGAGGCGGTGGTGAGCGCGAGGCCCGAGATGAAGCCGAGCTGGTAGAGGGTGTTCCCCACGACTCCGAGCACCACCAGCCGTGCCCACGTCGCCCGGGTGAGCGGCGGGTCTGCCGGGCCGCCACGCGCCAATGGGTAGAGCAGCGCGCCCGCGATGGCGAACCGCACCGCGGTGAAGGCCAGCGGCGGGAAGCGGTCGAACGCGCCCTTGGTGACGCTGAAGTTGAGGCCCCAGATGAGGGCCACGGTGAGCATGCCGAGGTCGCCGGCGATCGCCGGGCGGCGGGGCGGCGGGGCGGCGGGGCGGGCGGTGATCACGCACGAATCTACACGCGCCGCCCCACCCCGCTGCCCTCCTGCCCCGCCGCCCCGCTATCTTTTCACCCCATGTCCCAGTCCCGCATCCGCAACTTCTGCATCGTCGCCCACATCGACCACGGCAAATCCACCCTGGCGGATCGCCTCATCGAGGCGACCGGCGCGGTGGAGAAGCGCCAGATGCGGGAGCAGCTCCTCGACACCATGGATCTCGAGCGGGAGCGGGGGATCACGATCAAGCTCAACGCCGTCCGGATGAGCTACACCGCGCGGGACGGCAGCGAGTACGAGCTCAATCTGATCGATACGCCGGGGCACGTGGACTTCACCTACGAGGTGTCCCGCTCGCTCGCGGCCTGCGAGGGCGCGATCCTGGTGGTGGACGCCTCGCAGGGGGTGCAGGCCCAGACGCTGAGCAACCTCTTCCTCGCCCTCGACGCCGGGCTCGAGATCATCCCGGTGCTCAACAAGATCGACCTGCCCGGCGCCGAGCCCGAACAGCGGGCCCAGGAGATCATGGACCTGATCGGGGCTCGGCGGGAGGAGATTCTCGCGGTCTCGGCCAAGGAGGGCACCGGCGTCCCCGAGCTGCTCGAGGCCGTGGTGGCCCGGGTGCCCCCGCCCCGCGGCCGCGAGGACGCGCCGCTGCGCGCGCTCATCTTCGACTCCTACTACGACCGCTACCGCGGCGCGATCCCCAGCATCCGGGTGGTGGACGGCGTAGTGCGGGAAGGCATGGAGATCACCTTCGGCTCGCACCCGGACGACGTCTACCACGTGGACGAAGTGGGCTACCTCCAGCTGGGGCAGCACCCCGCGCCCGCGCTCGAGGCGGGCGAGGTGGGCTACCTGGTGGCCAGCCTGCGGGACGTGCGGGACGCGCGGGTGGGCGACACCATCCTCGACGCGCACGACCGCGCCGCCGAGCTCCTGCCGGGGTATCGCGAGGTCAAGTCGATGGTGTTCGCGGGGCTCTATCCCACCGATTCGGACCAGTACGAGGGGCTGCGGGACGCGCTGGAGAAGCTCCGGCTCAACGACGCCAGCCTGCATTACGAGCCCGAGTCGTCCACCGCGCTCGGCTTCGGCTTCCGCTGCGGCTTCCTCGGCCTCCTGCACATGGAGATCGTACAGGAGCGGCTGGAGCGGGAGTTCAACCTCGACCTCATCAGCACCGTGCCGACGGTGGAGTATCACGTCTACCAGACCGACGGCGAGATGCTCCTGCTGGAGAACCCGACCAACCTGCCCGACCCGGCTTCCATCGCGCGGATCGAGGAGCCCTACGTGAAGGCCCGCATCATGGCGCCGTCCGATTACATCGGCGGGATCATGAAGCTGGGGCAGGAGCGTCGGGGGGTGTACCACGGGATGCATTACGTGGACACCACGCGGGTCGAGTTCCAGTTCGACTTCCCGCTGGGCGAGATCGTGCTCGACTTCTACGACAAGCTCAAGTCGCTGAGCCGGGGCTACGCCTCGCTCGACTACGAGATGGCGGGCTACCGCGAGTCGGACCTGGTCAAGCTGGACATGCTGATCAACGGCGACCCGATCGACGCGTTCAGCGTCATCATCCATCGCGACAAGGCGCAGGAGTACGGCCGCAAGGTCGCGGAGAAGCTCAAGGAGCTCATCCCCCGGCAGCTCTACCAGGTGGCGATCCAGGCGGCGATCGGCAACAAGATCATCGCCCGCGAGACGATCTCCGCCTTCCGCAAGGACGTCCTGGCCAAGTGCTACGGCGGCGACATCACCCGCAAGCGCAAGCTCCTCGAGAAGCAGAAGGAGGGGAAGAAGCGCATGAAGCAGATCGGCGCGGTGGAGATCCCGCAGGAGGCGTTCCTGGCGGTGCTGCAGGTGGAATGAGGGACGGCCAGCGGGGCGGGACCCTCGTCATCCAGACCGCGTTCCTGGGCGACGTGGTGCTCACGACGCCGCTGCTCTCGGCGCTGGCGGGGCGGTTCGGGCCGGTGGACGTGGTCACCACGCCGGCGGCCGCCCCGCTGCTGGAGACGCACCCGGCGGTGCGCGCCGTGGCCCGCTACGACAAGCGCGGGGCGGATGCGGGACTCGGCGGTCTGTGGCGGGCGGGCGCCGGGCTCCGCGCGCGGGGCTACCAGCGGGCCTTTCTCCCACACCGGTCCTGGCGCTCGGCGGCGCTCGCCCTGCTGGCCGACGTCCCCGAACGCACCGGCTTCGCCGACGCACCGGCCGCGATTACTTATACCGCGCGCGTCCGCCGTCCGGGCCAGGGGCACGAGGTGGAGCGTCTCCTCGCGCTCGCGGGTGAGGTGATCGAGCTTCCGGCCGTGTCGCTCGGCCTGACCGGCGAGGACCAGTGCGCGGCCGATGCGTGGCTGGCTCGCCGCGGGGTCGCACCGGGGTTCGCCGCGCTGGCGCCGGGGTCCATCTGGGGAACCAAGCGCTGGCCGGGGTATCCCGAGCTCGCCGCGTCGCTCGAGGGCCCGGTCGTCGTGGTCGGCGGTCCGGACGACCTCCCGCTGGCGGAGGCCGTGGCCGCGGCGGCGCCGGCCCGAATCCACGTGGCCGCGGGAGAGTTGACGCTGCGGCAGTCCGCGGCACTCATCGCCCGGGCCCGGGTCCTGGTCACCAACGATTCGGCGCCGCTGCATCTGGCCACCGCCGTCGGAACGCCGGTGGTGGCGATCTTCGGCCCGACCGTGCCGGCGCAAGGCTTCGGACCCCGCGGGCCCCGTGACACGGCGCTGGGGCATCCGGGCCTCGCCTGCCGGCCCTGCTCGGCGCACGGGCCGCAGGTGTGTCCCCTCATCCATCACCGGTGCATGCGCGAGCTCTCGGTGGAGACGGTCCTCGCGGCGGTGAGCGCCACGACAACGGTGGAGACGCGGCGTGCGATTTGTCCTGGGCATTGACATCGGCGGCACCAACCTCGTCGTCGGATGCGTGGCGGAGGACGGCTCGGCGCTGAGGGGCGTGCACACCGAGCCCACCCACGCCGAGGCGGGCTCGAGCGACGTGGTGGATCGCCTGGTGACGCTCGCCGAATGCGCCATCGCCGACACCCGCCGCGAAGTGCGCGGTGCCGAGATCGTGGGCGTGGGCGTCGGCGCCCCGGGACCGCTCGACACCCGCAGCGGCATCGTGCTGCTCACGCCCAACCTGGGCTGGGTCAACCTGCCGCTCCGCCAGATCATCCACGACCGGCTGGGCCTGCCGGCGGCGCTGGACAACGACGCGAACTGCGCGGTGCTCGGAGAGTGGTGGGTGGGGGCGGCGCGGGGAAGCCGCCACGCGATCGGTCTCACCATCGGGACCGGGATCGGCGGCGGCATCATCCTGGACGGGCACCTCTATCACGGGGCCTCGGACGTCGCCGGCGAGATCGGGCACACCACCATCGACCCCGAGGGCCGCCGCTGCAAATGCGGCAACTACGGGTGCCTCGAGGCCTACGCCTCGGGACCCAACATCGCGCTGCGGGCGCGGGAGGCGCTCGAGGCCGGCGCCGAAAGCCGGCTGCCCGAGCGGGTGGGCGGGCAGCTCGACCGGATCACCGCCCAGACCGTCTACGAGGCGGCCGCCGCGGGCGACGAGCTGGCGCTCGAGGTGGTGAACGACACCGCCAAGTACCTCGGGGTCGGGGTGGCGAACCTGCTCAACGTGTTCAACCCCGAGGTGGTGGTGGTATGCGGCGGCGTCACCCTGGCCGGCGATCACCTGTTCATCCCGCTCCGCCGCGAGGTGGCCCGCCGCGCCTTCAAGCCGGCGGTCACCGCGTGCCGGATCGTCCCCGGCGAGCTCAAGGGCACGGCCGGGGTGTACGGCGCGGCGAAAATCTTCATCGACGCATCGCAGCCGGGCAGCGGCGCGGCGGGGCAGGTGGCACGGTGAAGTGGCGCTCCCTCCCGGGAGGCCCGACCGTTCCGTCGCCGCGCCGCCCCGCCGCCCATGCCTAGGATCGGGATCCTGGGCTCCCTGGTCTGGGACCTCATCTACGGCCGCGATGCGGGGGCGCCCCCGGTCGAGGAGTGGGGCGGGATCGCCTATGCGCTCGCGGGACTCGACGCGAGCGTGGCGACGGGATGGGAGATCGTGCCGCTGATCAAGGTGGGGAGCGACCTCGCCGGGCGGGCGCAGGAGTTTCTCCGCGGGCTCGAGAACCTCGCGCCCGGCGCGCGCTGCGTGGAGGTGCCGGTCCCCAACAACCGGGTGGTGCTGCACTACCACTCGAGCGAGCGGCGGACCGAGCGGATGTCGGGCGGCGTGCCCGGCTGGACCTGGTCGGAGCTGGGACCCATGGTGCGCGACCTGGACGCGCTCTATGTGAACTTCATCTCCGGCTTCGAGCTGTCGCTCGGCACCGCCCAGGCGCTCCGCCGGGGGTTCGACGGGCCGATCTACGCCGACCTGCACAGCCTGCTGCTGGGCATGCACCACGACGGTGTACGATTCCCCCGCGGCCTCCCCGATGCGGTGGCCTGGCTGGGGTGTTTCGACGTCGTGCAGCTCAACGAGGACGAGATGCGACTGCTCTCCCCCGATCCGCTCACGCTCGCCGCCGAGGGCATGGGCGCCGGCGTTTCGCTGCTGATCGTGACCCTGGGGCCGAAGGGCGCGGCGTTCGTGGCGAACACCGGCTTCGCCGGGTTTGCGGAGGGGCCGCGGGGCGGAGGGACGGCGGGGCGGCTGGCCATGGGCGGAGGTCGCCTGGACACCAAGGGGGACCTGCCCAGGTCGGCGCTGGTTCCAGCGCCGGCCGTCGAGGCCCTCGACCCGACCGGCTGTGGCGACGTGTTCGGCGCCGCCGCGGCCGCCCGGCTCTTCGCGGGAGATCCGGTGGAGGAGGCGCTGCGGCGGGCGGTGGCGATGGCCTCGCGCAACGCGACCTTTCGCGGCGCCGGGGGGCTGTCCCGTCACCTGCGCGGGCTGCTGGTGACGCCGTGAGCCGGGTCATCGAGGTCCCCGCCCACCTCGACGACCGGAGCTTCGATCAATTTGCCGCCGGCTTCGGGAGCTGGCCGCCGGAGGAGCGGCTGCTGGTGGATGCGCGCGGCGCGCAGTGGGCTTCGCCCTACGGCCTGGTCGGCCTGCTCACGGCGGGTCAGGCGCTGGCGGAGGCCAGGCGCGATCGGCCGCTCCTCACGGTGCCCCTCAACGACGAAGTGAAGCGCTACTGGGCGCGCGCGGGGTTCTTCCGCCACGCCGCGGAGCTGTTCGAGCTGCACGGCCGCGTCCCCAAGGCCTCGGCCGCCGGGCCGTCGGACGTGCTGCTGGACGTGACTCCGGTGCGCGCCACCGAGGACGTGCACGAGGTGGTGGAGAAGATCTCCCAGGGCGCCTCGCGCATCCTGCACGGCGAGCTCGGGCTGGAGATGAAGGCGACGCTGCGCTTCAGTATGGCGCTTTCCGAAGCCTGCCAGAATATTGTTGAGCACGCCGGCACCAGCGGCTGGGTCGCAGTGCAGGCCTACACCTTCCGCCGGCGGCTCGGTCGGCGGGTGGTGGTCATCGCGGTGAGCGATTCGGGCATCGGCTTCCGCCGGTCGCTCGAGACCACCCACGCCAAGCGCTTCGGCGAGCGCTGGGGTGACGGCGCCGCGCTGGAGGCCGCGCTCATCCAGGGGGTGAGCCGCTTCCGCGATCCGGGTCGAGGGCAGGGCCTCGCCTTCATCAAGCGGTTCCTCGACCAGTGGAAGGGCAAGATCTCCATCCGGAGCGGTACCGCCCGCCTGGCCATCGTGCCCCAGTGGGACGAGGACGTCCCGCTCGCCGACCACCTCCCGTTCTTTCCCGGAGCCCAGGTGCAGATCATCATCCCCGCGCAGGACGCCGATCCGCGATGATCCAGACGATCCGCATCGGCCACCTGCTGCGCGAGACGGTGACCACCCCGTACCGGAACCTGGTCACCCGGCCCACCGGCGCCGCGGTGCGCAACCGGATCGAGCAGGCCCTCGCCTGCTCCGACTGCCACACCGCCCTCCTGGATTTCTCCGAGGTGGAGCTGCTGGACCTCAGCTGCGCCGACGAGATCGTGGCCAAGCTGCTGCTCGCGAACGCCCCGCCGGCGCGGTTTCTGGTCCTGCAGGGCCTGCGTGAGGACCAGCACGAGGCCATCGAGCACGTGCTCACCCACCACCGCCTCGCCGTCGCCGCGGTGCCCCACGGCGACGGCGGCCCCCGCCTGCTCGGCTGGGTCACCAGCGACGCCCGGGCCGCGTTCGCCTACGTGTGCGACCGCGGCCCGCTGAGCACGGCGGAGTTGGCCCGGATGCTCGGCTGGAGCGAGCCGCGGGCCGCCGAGGCCGTGGAGGCCCTGTCGATGCATCGCCTGGTGCGCCCCGACGGAGTACTGGTCCACCCGCTGCCCATCGCATGACCCCGCGCCGGCTCGGCCTCTCGACGACGGCGATCCATGGCGACCCGTCGCGCCGGCCGGACTGGGCCCCCGTCACTCCCAGCGTCGTCCAGAGCGTCACCTACACCAACCCGGTGGGCGCCGAGGAGGATGTGCTGTACACCGGGTCCGGGAACACCCCGAGCCAGGCGGCGCTGGCGCGCAAGTACGCCCTGCTCGAAGGCGCGGAGGACGCGCTTTTCGTGGCCAGCGGGACGGCCGCCACGGCCCTGGCGCACCTGGCCGTGCTCCGGCCGGGCGACCACCTGATCAGCAGCGCCTGGATCTACGGCGGCACCCGCCGGCTGTTCGACGAGGAGCTCACCCGGCTCGGGATCGACGTCACCTACGTCGATCCCGAGCAGCCCCGGCAGTGGCGGCAGTCGGTCCGCAAGGCCACCCGCGCCATCTTCGTCGAGACCCCGACCAACCCGCTGGTCCGGGTGCTCGACCTGGCCGCGGTGGCGCGGGCGGCGCGGGAGCAGGGCCTCGCCCTGCTGGTGGACGCCACCTTCGCCAGCCCGATCAATCTCCGGCCCCTCGAGCACGGGGCGGACATCGTGATCACCAGCGCTACCAAGTACCTCAACGGCCACAACGACGTGCTCGCGGGCGCCATCGCGGGAACGGCGAGCCTGGTGGAGGAGGCCAACCGCCTGCTGCGCTGCTGGGGCCCCGCCCTCGATCCGCACGCCGCCTGGCTGGTGGACCGGGGGCTCCGCACGCTGGCGGTGCGCATGGAGCGGCACAATGCCAACGGCCTGGCGGTCGCGACCTGGGCGGAGCAGCATCCCGCCGTCACCCGGGTGCACTATCCCGGTCTCGCCTCGCATCCCGACCACGCCCTCGCCCGGGAGCTGCTGGCCGGGTTCGGCGGGATGGTCGGGCTCGAGCTCAAGGGCGGCCTCCGCGCGGCGGAACGGATGCTGCGCCGGCTCAAGCTGGTCGCCCACGCCCCCAGCCTGGCAGGCGTTGAGAGCCTCGTCTCGGAGCCGCGGCTCACCAGCCACCGCAATCTCGACCCCGCGGCCCGCGCCGCGGCCGGCATCCCCGACGGTTTCCTGCGGCTGAGCTGCGGGCTGGAGGACGCGGAGGACATCGTCGGGGATCTGGAGCAGGCACTGGCGGGGAGAGGCGGGAAGAGCGAAGGGTGATGGGGAGCTCCCTTCACCCTGCCCTCTTCACTTTTCCCGCTTTTCCCGGCCCATTACCTTCCGACCCGTGATCCGCTTCTCCCACGTCTACAAGTCGTATCCCAATGGTGCGCTGGCCCTCAAGGACGTGACGTTCCGGGTGGGCAAGGGCGAGTTCGTCTTCCTCACCGGACACTCCGGCGCGGGGAAGTCCACCATCCTCAAGCTGTTGTTCGCCGAGCAGCGCCCCACCAGCGGCGAGGTGCGGGTGTCAGGCTACAACGTGAGCGCCCTCAAGCGCGACGAGGTGCCCAGCCTGCGGCGCCGGCTCGGCGTCGTGTTCCAGGATTTCCGGCTGCTGGAGGACCGGACCGCGGCGGAGAACATCGCGTTCGCGCTCGAGGTCACCGGCGCCCGGCGCGACACCATCGACGCCCGGGTGATGCGGGTCCTCACCCAGGTCGGGCTCACGGCCAAGAGCCGGGCCTACCCCCGGGAGCTGTCGGGCGGCGAGCAGCAGCGGATCGCCATCGCTCGGGCGCTGGTGAACGATCCAGCGATCCTGGTGGCCGACGAGCCCACCGGCAACCTCGACGAGCGCGCCACCCGCGGCGTTTTCCAACTCCTGCGGGACATCAACGCGGGGGGCACGGTGGTGGTCATGGCTACGCACGACCTCGACCTGGTCCGGCAGGCCGCCTACCGGACCATCGAGCTGCGCGACGGCACCGTCGTGTACGACAGCCAGGTGGACGAGGCGGACGCGGTGGAGGCCACGTGAGGCTGCTCACGCGCGAGGCGCTCCTCTCCTTTCGCCGGGCGCCGCTCCTCTCGACCCTCTCGGTCACCACCATCGCGTTCTCGCTCTTCACTCTCGGCCTCTTCGGGCTGGTGGCGATCAACCTGCGGCAGGCGCTCCGCGGGCTGGAGGAACGGGTCGAGGTCGTCGCCTTCGTGCTGCGCGGCACGCCGGCGGAGACGATCACCCTCGCCACCCAGGATATCGCGGCCTTCCCCGAGGTGCAGGAGGTGATCTTCGTGACCGAGCAGCAGGCCCTCGCGCGGGCGCGGGCCGAGCTGGTCGAGTTCCGGGACGCCTACCGCGACCTCCAGGTGAACCCCCTCCCCGCCTCGATCGAGGTCCGGATGAAGGAGGGCTACCGTGACGCGGCCAGCGTCGGGCAGGTGGCCCAGCGGTTGCGCGGGTTCTCCTTCGTGGACGACGTCCGCTTCGGGCGCGACTGGGTGCAGCGCCTGGACCAGCTCCGCAACGTGGCCGGCATCGTGGGGCTGGTGATCGGCCTCGCCTTCGCCGCCGTAGCGATCGTGATCATCGGGGTGACCATCCGGCTCACCATCCTGCAGCGGGCCCGCGAGATCTCGATCATGCGGCTGGTCGGCGCCACCAACTCGTTCATCCGCGGACCGTTCCTGCTCGAAGGCGCGCTCAAAGGGCTGATGGGCGGGCTGCTCTCCCTGGTGCTCTGCTACGCGGGCTACCTGCTGTTCCGCGACCAGGCCGCCGGCCCGTTCTCGGGGCTCATCTTCTTCCGGCCGGATCAGATGGCGGTGCTGATCGTCTTCGGCATCCTGCTCGGTCTGGCGGGAAGTCTGGTGAGCGTGGGAAGGCACCTGAGGAATGTCTGACAGCAGGCCGGGCAGCGGGACGGCGGGGCGGCGGGGCGGAGGATCGCGCTGGGGCGTGGCGCTCCGGTATGCCTTGACCGCCCTGCTGCCCGCCTCCCCCGCCGCCTTGCTGCCGCCGGCCGCCATGATCCTGGCACCCGCGCCGGCGGCCGGCCAGGCCCAGGAGCCCAAGGACCTCGTGGAGAGCCGCCGGCGGCTCGAGGCCATCCGTCGCGAGCGCGACCGGCTCCAGGAGCAGCAGCAGCGACTCCAGGGCCAGGTGCACGATGTGGGGGACGAGCTGCGGAACCTGGAGCGGCAACGGGAGTCCACCCAGCGGATCGTCGACGAGATCGAGCGCCAGATCGGCGGGCTTGCCTCGCAGCTCGACCGCTCTTCGGCCGAGCTGATCCTGGCGGAGGACAACCTGGCGGAGCGGCGGGCGGTGCTGGAGCGCCGCCTGGTGGACATCTACAAGCGCGGGGCGCTCTATACCTACCAGGCGCTGCTCGCGGCCGAGTCGTTCGGCGACCTGCTGAGCCGCTACAAGTACCTGTACCTCACCAGCCGGCAGGACCGCGCGCTGGTCGCCGACGTGGAGAATCTCCGGAGCCGGGTGGTGCAGCAGCGGAACGAC
The DNA here is from genome assembly GCA_036375015.1 of Gemmatimonadales bacterium. GTDB lineage: Bacteria > Gemmatimonadota > Gemmatimonadetes > Gemmatimonadales > GWC2-71-9 > CAVVWJ01. Next base: position 23,849 of record DASUSR010000122.1, on the reverse strand, counting down.
CTGCTCAACGTGCGCCAGCAGCTCGACCGAACGCGCGCCGAGCGGGAGGCCGAGTACTCGAAGTACTCCGACCTGGCGAAGGCCCGCGCCCGGCGGCTGGCGCAGCTCCAGCGCTCGGCGCGAAACACGGAGCGGCGGCTCGCCGAGCTGCGCAAGGACGAGTCGAGGCTCAACTCCCTGCTGGCGTCGCTGGAGCGGGCCAGGCGGGACGAGGCTTCCCGCGGGCTCCGCGGCACCACGCCGCTGCCCGGCTCCATCACCACGGCCGATCTCGGGCGGCTGGACTGGCCGGTGGAAGGCGCCATCGTCTACCGCTTCGGGCGCGACACCCTGCCGAGCGGCGGCATCATTCGCTGGAACGGGATCGGGATCGCCGCCTCCCCGGGCACGGCGATCAAGGCGGTGGAGTCGGGCAAGGTGCGGCTGGTGGGACAGTTCGGCACCTACGGCCTCACGGTGGTGCTGGAGCACGGGAACGGCTACTACTCGGTGTACTCACACCTGCAGAGCGCGTCCGTCAAGCTCGGCGCCTCGGTCACCAAGGGCGAGCCGCTGGGCCGGGTCGGCGGAGAGAATTCCGACTACGGCCCGCACCTGCACTTCGAGATTCGGGGCGAGAATCAGGTGGCGCTGGATCCGACGGAGTGGCTCCGGAAACGCTGAGGCGGCGCCCTCACTCCGCGACGCCCACCCGCTCACCCGCCAGCATCCGCCCCCGCTCGAGCGCGGCCTCGACCAGGGCGAACATGTCGTCGGGCTGGGTGACCGCCGGATGGGGGAACCCCACGATGCCGGCGCTGAGCCCGGCTCGACGCCCGTCCGGCTGCAGCGGCAGGGACGCGAGTCGGTCCCGGACCCGGCCCACGGAGCTGCGTGCCCCGGAGACGTCCGTCTCGGGGAGCACGATGGCGAACCGCTCGCCGGCGTAGGGGCTCACGTAGTCGGGCACCCGCAGCGTCCGCCGCAGCTCGGTCATGACGTCGAGCACGAGGCGGCTCCCCGCCTGGTCGTCCACCCGGCGCAACGCCTCTTCGAGCGCGTCGATCGCCACCAGGACCAGGCTGAAGCTGAGCGAGTAGCGGCGGGCGCGCTCGAATTCCTCCTGCAGGCGGCGCTCGAGGGAGGCGGACCCTTCGCCTTGGCCGGGCGAGGCCATGGCGCGCACGGCCGCCTCGCCCAGGCTCGAGGCGAGGGCGAGCTGGGCCGCGGCAAGGGGCGCATGTCCTTCGCGGGGGCGGAGCAGCAGCACCGACCGCGCGCCTTCCTCGCCGACCGGGAGCACCAGGGTGGGGGCCGGGCCGGGCGCCGTCATCATCGCGGGGCGGCGGGTGAGCACGGCCTCCAGGATCTCGGGATGCTCGCGCAGGTCGAGCGTCTCCTCCTGCGAAGTGCGGCCGGCGTCCGCCACGATGCGGCCGCGCTCGCCCGGTCCCGCGCTGAGGAAGACGCAGGTGGCCAGGTCGAAGGCACGGGCCAGCCGGCGCACCAGCGCCAGGACGATCTCCTCGGGGAGGAGCGCGGTGCGCGCTTCCGTGACCATCGCCTCGAGCGCCTCGCGCGCCTGGCGCTCGTACGCCGTGCGCCGCGGCGCCTGGCGGTCCCGGATCCGGGCGTGGATGCGGGCGCAGAGCTCGGGCAGGTGCACCGGCGCCATGAGGGCGTCCTCCGCGCCGAGCTCGAGCGCCACGGCGGTCAGGTCGGGATCACCGGCCGTGAAGAGGATGACCTGGGGCGGATGGTCCTCGCCCGGCCGGACGAGCCCGGGCAGCTCCCGCCGGTCCACCGCTCCGACGGTGAGCAGCACGGCATCGGTCGGGCCGGGGGCGTCGGGAAACGACTCCTCGGTTACCCGGAAGCCGGCCCTGGTCAGGGCCCGCTCCAGCCCTTCGGGACGAGCGCCGACGTCGCCGGCCAGGAGCAGCCGGGGCAGGTCGAGCGGTTCCCCCAGGGCGGCGTCGGTCACGGGTGCGAGAGATGACGATGATTCATGCGAAGGCGGGCGATCTGCTGGGGGCGCACGTATCGGTACAGGGCGGGGTCCACACCGGCCCGGGCCGGGGGGCGGCCATCGGCGCGACGGCGATCCAGGTGTTCACCAAGACCCCCAATCAGTGGCGCGAACCGCAGTTGACCGACGAGACGGTGGCGGAGTTCCGGCGCGCGCGCCAGCGCACGGGCATTACCAGTATAGTGTCGCATGACTCCTACCTAATCAACCTCGCCTCGCCCGACCCGGTGCTCGCGGCCCGGTCGGCCGAGTCGTTCACGGCCGAGCTGCGACGCTGTCGTGCCCTGGGAATCCCCGCGGTCGTGTCCCATCCGGGCTGCTTCATCGACGACCGGGAGGCCGGCCTGCGCCGGAACGCCGACGCCTGCACCCGCTGCCTCGAGGCGGTGCCGGGGGTCATGGTGCTGCTGGAGACCACGGCCGGCACCGGGACCACCCTGGGGAGCACGTTCGAGGAGCTGGCGCGGCTGCGCCGGCTCATCGGCGCCAAGGTCCGGCGCCGGGTGGCCTTCTGCGCCGATACCTGCCACCTCTATGCGGCAGGCTACGATTTGGTCGGAGACTACGACGGGGTCTGGGCGCGCTGGGACGCCGTGCTCGGGCTCGAGCACCTGCGCTGCCTCCACCTCAACGACTCCAAGACCCCGTTCGGCTCCCGCCGCGACCGTCACGAGCTGATCGGGGAGGGGTCGCTCGGCCCGGAGCCGTTCCGCCGCATCATGCGCGACCCGAGGTTCGCGTCGGTCATGAAGGTGATCGAGACGCCCAAGGGCGACGGCGACGCGCTCGACCGTCGCATGCTGCGACGTCTGCGCGCCTACGCCCGCGTGCGCTCGCGTTGACCGCCCGCCGGCCCAAATCCATCTTCCAGCGATGCCACGATCACTGCTGATCCTCGCCGTGCTGTTCCCGGCGAGTACCGCGGCCCTGCACGGCCAGACGGACTACTATGCCCGCGTCGGGGCCATCTGGGCCAGCGATCTCCTCCGCGACGTCATCGTCTCGGAGATCAACGTGCGCCAGTCCATCGCGCCGATGGTCGCGTTCGGCGCCTCGCTCCCCATCAGCCCCGGGTACCGGGTCGGCCTCGAGGCCGCCGTCACCTCCGGCGGCTTTCACAGCGAGGAAGGCCCGGTGGAGACCGATCTCGGCACCCTGCGCACCGGGTCGCTCCTGCTGAATCTCGAGGGGCCGCTGGCCCAGGGGATCCGCTGGCGCGCCGGACTGGGGGCCCTGATGTACTGGCCCTCGGATGACACCGGGATCTTCCGGCAGGGCGGCTCCACCCGCTGGCTGGCCGGCGCAGGTGCCGACTACCGGCGGCCGGCATTCGACCGCTGGGACTTCATGGCCTCGCTGCGCTACGACTACCATCGGTTCACCACCGATGAGCTGGAGGCGCGGGACTTCTCCTCGACCCAGGCGGTCAGCCGGGTCTCCCTCTCCGTGGGCGTCGCCCGGAGCCTTCGATGACCCGTGCCTTCCGGGGCCCCGTCCTGGGCCTCGCCGCCCTGACCGCACTGGCCTGCGGCGACATCGCCGAGCCGATCCGCAACGATCTGTACGAGTGGCGCCTCATCGTGCCCTCCGGCGCCGGCGAGGACACCCTCCACTTCCACTGGCCCCGCGCGGCGCTGCCGGTGCGGGTCTGGGTGGAGGAGACCGGGAATCTCCCCCAGCTCATGCAGCGGGCGATCGACACCTGGGAGTCAGTCTATCTGTATCGGGAGTTCCAGGCCGAGCTGGTCGGCGACTCCGCCGGCGCCGACGTCATCGTGCGCGGCGCGCCGGCTCCCGCCAAGGTGCAGCTGGGCGTCACCCGGCTGCCCAGCGCGCTGGCCCCCCAGTGCTCCGGGGCCACCGACTTGGATGTGAGCCCGGACCTCACCGAGCTGCGCCTGCCGGTGCGGATCTTCATCGATCCGGTCTCGGGGGATCTGCCCGGTCTCGATCGCTGCCTGGGTCTCACCACCATCCACGAGATGGGCCACGCGCTCGGCATCTTCGCCCACTCGCCCAACCCGACCGACCTGATGTACACCGACCCGAACGTGGAGCAGCCGAGCGCGCGGGACCGGGAGACCGCCGAGGCGCTCTATCATCTGCCGCCCACCATCCAGGCGGTGCGGCCCGTCCTGGAGTAAGTTCCGCGGCGGCAGCAGGTTACACCGGGACTCCCGGCTCACTCCCCGGGAGTCCCGGCACGTCCGGCCGTTGCACCGGGACGGCGACCTGCCGATCTTTCCGGCCTGCTTGCGGCCGCACCGGGCGGCCGAACCTTCTAAGGCGCCGCCGGCGCACCGGGAGCGTATGACCACCGAGATCACCGCAGTACAGCGTGAAAGCCTCACCCTCGTCGAGCACGGCCTCTTTCCCATTCGAATCCACGCGAATCTGGCCACTCCCGCGCTGCTGGAGCATGCGCTCCGCCGCAGCGAGGGCACGCTCAGCGATGCCGGCGCCTTTACCGCGGTCACCGCGCCTCATACGGGCCGCTCGCCCAAGGACAAGTTCCTGATCGAGGAGCCGGGCACGGCCGACCGGATCTGGTGGGAGAAGAACCCGCGGCTCGACCCGGTGGCGTTCGAGCGGCTGCACGAGGACGTGCGGGCGTACCTGGACGCGCGCGAGCTGTTCGTGCAGGACCTCTTCGGCGGGGCCGACCCGGCCTACCGCCTCCCGGTGCGCTTCATCACGTCGAACGCCTGGCACGCCCTCTTCGTGCGCAACATGTTCATCCGGGCGGTCCCGGCGGAGCTGGCCCAGTTCCGGCCCGGATTCACCGTCCTGCACGCACCCGATTTCCAGGCCGACCCCTCCCGCCACGGCACCCGCACGGGCACCTTCATCGTCCTCAATTTCGCCAAGAAGCTGGTGCTGATCGGCGGCACCCGGTACGCCGGCGAGATGAAGAAGTCGATCTTCACGGTCCTCAACTATCTCCTCCCCTCGCAATCGGTCATGCCGATGCACTGCTCGGCCAACGTCGGGCCCGAGGGGGACACGGCGGTGTTCTTCGGCCTTTCCGGGACCGGCAAGACCACGCTCTCGGCCGATCCCAACCGCTATCTCATCGGCGACGACGAGCACGGCTGGAGCGACCGCGGGATCTTCAACTTCGAGGGCGGCTGTTACGCCAAGGTGATCCGGCTCCGGCCCGACACCGAGCCCGAGATCTACGCCGCGTCCCGCATGTTCGGCACCGTGCTGGAGAACGTGGTGCTCGACCCGGCCACCCGGTCGGTGGACTTCGACGCCGACCGGATCACCGAGAACACCCGCGCCTGCTACCCGATCCACTACATCCCGAATCATCTCCCGGCGGGGGCCGGCGCGCACCCGAGGAACATCGTCTTCCTCACGGCCGACGCGTTCGGCGTGCTGCCTCCGATCGCCCGGCTGAACCAGACCCAGGCGATGTACCACTTCCTCTCCGGCTACACCGCCAAGGTGGCGGGCACCGAGCGCGGCGTCACGGAGCCGTCCGCGACGTTCTCCGCCTGCTTCGGCGCCCCGTTCCTGCCGCTGCACCCCGGTGTCTACGCCACCATGCTCGGCGAGCGCATCGCCCGGCACGAGGTGAGGGTCTGGCTGGTGAACACCGGCTGGACCGGAGGGCCGTACGGGGTCGGCTCGCGGATGAAGCTGCCGTACACCCGCGCCATGGTGGGCGCCGCGCTTTCGGGCGTGCTGGACCGGGTCGCCTACCGGCCCGATCCGGTCTTCGGCCTCGAGGTTCCCGCGGAGGTGCCCGGCGTCCCCGGCGGGCTGCTCGAGCCCCGCTCCACCTGGGCGGATGCCGCCGCCTACGACGCCCAGGCCCGGAAGCTGGCGACCATGTTCCGGGAGAACTTCGAGCAGTACCGTGCCGCGGTCGCGGACGAGGTGGCGAAGGCGGGACCGAGATAGGTCGGGCTGACGGGCGGGCGGGCAGGCGGGCGGAGCGACCACTGATGACAAGCGATCGACGGCCGACGCCTGACTCTCCCCCGCCCGTCCGTCCGCCTTCCCGACTGCCCGACCTGGAGATCATCCGCGACCCCCTCTGGGACAACATCCGTCTCGACCGCCCCGCCCTGCTGGCACTCGACACCCCGGCCGTGCAGCGGCTCCGGTACGTGCGGCAGGTGGGGCATGCGTTCCTGGTCTACCCCGGCGCCACCCACACCCGCTTCGAGCACGCCCTCGGAGCCTACCACCTGACCAAGCGCGCGCTCGGCGCGCTCGAGGAGCGGGGGGAGCTGGGGCGGGTGGCCCAGGAGGACTGTCTCGCGGTCCGGCTGGCGGCGTTGCTGCACGACATCGGGCACTACCCGTTCTCCCATGCGCTCGAGGAGGCCGGGTTCCCCTCCCACGAGACGCTCGGCGTCGCCAAGTTGCGTCTGGGCGAGCTCGGGGAGCGGCTGCGGGAGATCGGCGGACCCGGGTTCGCGGACACCGTCGGCGCGCTCATCACGGGTGAGAGCCGGAGTCCGCTGCAGGGGCTGATCTCCGGGTCGCTGGATCTGGACAAGATCGACTACCTGAGCCGCGACGCCCGGATGTGCGGCGTGCCCTACGGCACGGTGGACGTGGACCGGCTGCTCTCCACGCTCACCCTAATCGAAACCGTGCCCGGCCGGCCCGAAGTCGGTGTGCAGGAGAAGGGCGTCAGCGCGCTCGAGTCGCTGCTCTTCGCCAAGTACCAGATGTACCGGAACGTGTACTGGCACCACGCGGTGCGCTCGGCGACCTGCATGTTCAAGCGGGCGGTGCGGGGGGCGGTGGCGCGCGGCAGCATCGGCATGGAAGCCATCGCCGAGGCGACCGACGACGGGCTGATGGAGGTGCTCATCACCCGCGACCGGAACCCGCTCGCCGCCTCGATCCGCGCGCGCCGGCTGCACAAGCGGGCGCTGGACCTCCCCGCGAGCGACGTGCCCGCAGACGTGCAACCGTGGGTGACCGACGACCCGGCACTGCTCGAGCGGGTGGAGGACGCGCTGGCGGCACGGCTGGGACTGGAGCCCGGAGAGCTGCTGCTCGACTACCCGGCCCGCTCCTCGATGCTGGGGGTGGACCTCCCGCTCCGCACCCGGGCGGGGACCATCGAGCGGCTCACCGACGAGGGCAGGGCGGGCCAGCTGGGCCTGCCCCGGGTGGCCGACGAGCTCTACCGGACGGCGCGTCGCCTGCGGGTGTTCGTGGCGGCGACGCCGAGCGGATCGCTGGACGGACTGCTGGACCTCCTCACCTGCCCCGCGCCCGAGATCGAGCGACGGCTGGCCGGCGAGACATCACTGGTTTGAGAGGGAGAACGGATCGATGATCTCACGACGTACGTTCGTCGCCCAGGCGGCTGCCCTGGCAGGCGGTCTGGCCGGCGGCGGCTCGCTCTGGGCCCTGGCTCCGGCAGGCGCGCCGGCGACGCTCACGATCTACAAGAGCCGGAGCTGCGGCTGCTGCGCCAAGTGGGTGGACCACGTGAAGGCCGCCGGCTTCCAGACCGTGGTCCACGATGACGAGGACATGGATACGGTCAAGGACAACCTTGGCGTGCCCCGGGGCGTGCGGTCCTGTCACACGGCACAGGTCGAGAAGTACCTGATCGAGGGGCATGTGCCCGCCGAGGACATTCAGCGCCTGCTGAAGGAGCGGCCCGGGGTGGCCGGCCTGGCGGTGCCCGGGATGCCGGCCAGCTCACCCGGCATGGCCGTACCGGGCGAGCCGCACGAGCCCTTCGAGACCGTGTCCTTTCAGCACGACGGGCGCACGACGCTGTACGCGAAGCACTAGCCGGGCGAGCGTCTGCCCCGCACGAGCATCGCCCCCGCGAGCGCCGCGACCGCCAGCCCGACCACCACACCAGGCACCGGACCGCCGACGGGTGGCGGGACCGAGGTGACACCGGCCGGCCCCGCGACGGCCGGCCGCTCGACGTACCGTCCGCGCCGAGGCACCGCGAGCTGGTCGAACCTGCGAGCCAGCTCGGCGAGTCCTTCGCGCAGCGCGGGGCCCCGCAGCGGCCGGCCGTGCCCGGTGGCCGCGATCTCCGGCTCCAGCCCGGCCAGCAGCTCCACCGATCGTCGCGCCGCCCCCCAATCCATCGTGTAGTACGCCGGAGGCCCGTGGATCTCGCGCCGCTGGGTGATGGCGGCCGCCAGAGATTCCTGCTTCGTGGTGACGAAGGCGTCACCCGCGATGAGGGTCCGGTCGGCGTCGCGGAAGAGGGACACATGTCCCGGCGAATGCCCCGGCGTGTGCAGCCAGCGCCAGCCAGGCATGCCGGGCACACTGCCGTCGGCCGGGAGCGCCTGGACCCGGTCGCCCAGATCCACCGGGCCGCGAGGATACAGCGGAGAGAGGAACGCCATGCCGCCCCCGCCGACCGTCGGGTCGGGTGGCGGGTATGCGGAGCGGCCGGTCAGGTAGGGATGCTCCAACGGGTGCGCGAACACCGGCACGTCCCAGCGGGTCGCCAGCGTCCGCAGCGCCCCCACATGATCGAAGTGCCCGTGGGTGAGCACGATGGCCGAGGGCCGCGCGTCGGCGCCGAACCGCCGGGCCGCGGCGCCGGCGATCGCGCCGGCCGACCAGGGCAGCGCCGCGTCGATCAGGACCCAGCCCCGGTCCCCGGCGCCGGGCGGGCCATGGAAGAACAGGTTGACGATCGCCACCCGGAGGCAGGCGAGATCGCCGGTGACTTCGATCGGTTCCATCCGTGCGCTCCTTGGGTGCGGGTCCGCAACCTACCCCCGGGTCGCGCGCCGATGTGTGGCCCGGCTCACACTCGCGGGCGGGCGACGGGCCTGTCTTTCGCGCACGGACGGCTCTATCCTCTCCGGAGCTCGAACGAGACGTCACCGACGATGTCAGGAGAAAGGGAGCACACAGATGGCGAAAGCGGCGGAGCGCGCGGCCGGAGGCGCGGACCAGGAGCTGATCGACGGACTCAACCAGGACCTGCGCGGCGAGTTTCAGGCGGTCATCATGTACCGGCTGTACGCCAGCATGGTGCAGGGCCCCTACCGCCAGGAACTGCGGGCGTTCTTCGCGAACGAGATCCCGGAGGAGCTGGCCCACGCCCAGATCCTGGCCGACAAGATCGCCGCGATGGGCGGCACACCCGCGGCGGAGGCGGCGCCGGTGCAGGTGGTCGGCGACGCGAAGGAGATGTTGAAGATCGCGCTGCAGGCCGAGATCGAAACGATCGAGCGCTACGTGCGGCGGCGCAAGCAGGCGGAGGACGCGAGCGAATACGGGCTGGCGGCCCAGTTCGACGACATCATCGCCGACGAGACCAACCACCGGGACGAGTTGCGCCAGATGCTGGCCCGCTGGCCCTGAGCCGGCCGGGGTCGGCTAGCGCGGAGGGAGGGTGAGGCTCACGGTCTCGCCCGGGGCCACGTACAGCTCCTGACTCACCGGTCCTTCTCGGCCGCCGATGGGATCGGCCAGGAAGCGCAGCCGCTCCCCGCCTCGCACGAGGTAGGCGGGCAGTGAGAGTCGCTGCGTCGAGCTGCCGGTCACCTGCCCCAGCCGGACCCGGTTGCCGGTGGCGCTGATGGCATACATCGTCACGTCCGCGAAGCCGAGATTCTCGACCACCACGGCGGCCTCCGCCTCCGGGGCGGCCCCCTCGGGCGGCGGCCCGCCGCCGCACGCCAGGACCGCCGCGAGCCACACCACGAACACCATCGGGGACCACTGTGCCATCGTCAGCCTCCGATAAGGATCCCTGCATAGATGAGACGCCGGGCGGGGCCCGGCAAGAGTACGGCCAGGTCCGGGTCGTCACCTACCGCGCGGAGCTCCGTCCACACTTCGAGCGGCTCAACCGGGCCTGGATCGAGCGCTATTTCCAGCTCGAGCCACCCGACCTCGAGGTGTTCCGGGAGCCAGACCGCCTCATCATCCGGCCGGGCGGCCAGATCTTCTTCGTGCTGGACGCCGGCGGGGTCCAGGGCACCTGCGCCGTGCTGCGGGAGAATGCCGACACCTTCGAGCTGGCCAAGATGGCCGTCAGCGAGGAGGCGCGTGGCCGAGGCTACGGAGACCTCCTGATGGAGGCGGCGATCGGCTTCGCCCGGCAGGCGGGGGCGCGGCGGCTCTTCCTGGTGTCCAACACCGCGCTCGCGCCGGCGCTCGCGCTCTACCGGAAACACGGCTTCGTCGAGGTCCCGATCGCGGGATCGCACGGGTATCAGCGGGCGGACATTCAGCTCGAGCTCGGGCTCGGGGAGGGGACCGGATGAACGTGGTGCTCGTCTCGGTGCTGTTGGGCCTGCTGGGGGGAGTGGCTGTGGGATTCCAGAACCCGCTGGCCGCGCAGATGGGCCGGCGGGTCGGCATCCTGGAGAGCGCGTTCATCATCCACCTCGGGGGGGCGCTGCTGGCGGGCATCCCGCTGCTCCTGGCCGGCGGCGGCGGGCTCGGACGCTGGCGCGAGGTGCCCTGGTACGCGCTCTGGGCCGGCGGGCTCGGCGTCGTGCTGGTCACGGTGGTGAGCTACATCGTGCCCCGCATCGGCATCGCGCCCACGGTGGCCCTGCTCATCACGGCGCAGCTCGGCGTCTCGGTCGTGCTGGACCACTACGGCCTGCTGGAGCTCGCGCTGAGACCGGTGGATCCGGCGCGGGTGGCGGGACTGGGGCTGCTGCTGGTGGGGTGCTGGCTGGTCCTGCGCTGACTAGTTCGACTGCCCCGCGGCGGCGGGCGCCGCCGGCTGCTCGCCGGTGTTGCTGTCCACCGAATCGATCCGGATCACGATCGCGGTGATGTTGTCGAGGCCGCCGCGGCGGTTGGCCTCGGATATCATCCGGTCCACCCAGTGCTGGGGCCCGCCGTCCGAGCTGAGGATGCGGGTGATCTGGGCGTCCTCCAGCATGCCGGTGAGCCCGTCGGAGGCGAGCAGGATGATGTCGCCCTGCTCCAGCGAGCCGAAGTAGATGTCGGGGATCACGTCGCCGCTGGCCCCGACGCATCGGGTGATGACGTTGCTGTAGGGATGGACCCGGGCCTGGTCGGGGGTGAGGAGCCCCGCGTCCACCTGCTCCTGCACGTAGGAGTGGTCCTTGGTGAGCTGGAGGAACTGCCCGCCGCGCAGCAGGTAGGCCCGGCTGTCGCCCACCTGGCCGATAAGGTAGCGGCGCGGCAGCAGCGCGAGCACCGTCGCCGTCGTCCCCATGCCGCGCTTGTCGTGCTCCGACAGGGTGCGCTCGAAGATCGCCTCGTTGGCCGACCGGATGGCGGTGCTCAGCCGGGCGCTCGCCTCCTCGTCCGACAGTCCCCGGAGCGACCCGATGGCGTGCGAGGTGATCCGCACCGCCATCTCGCTGGCGACCTCGCCGGCGGCGTGTCCGCCCATGCCGTCGGCCACGATGAAGATTCCGCGGTCCGCCAGCATCAGGTAGTTGTCTTCATTGCCCGACCTGACGATACCGACGTCGGTCCGAGCCGCGCAGGTGAAGTGCACGAATCCCCGTCAGCTCGAGGTCAGGAGATACCAGGCCACGATGGCCGCGACGAGCAGGAGCAGGGCGATGAGCCAGGTCGGCGGTCCGCTGGGCTTCGGCGCCGCCACCCGGATGGGACGGCGCGGCTCGCGCGGCTCGGCCCGGGGGGCCTCCGGCGGCGCCTCCGCCTCCACCCGTTCTACGACCTGGGTACCCGGGAGTCGCGGCGCCGGTCGATCGTCGAACGGCTCGAACAGCACCGACACCTCGCCGAACCGCAGGGTCGTCCCCGGCGTCAGCGCGGTCTCCCCGGTCACCGGCTCACCCTCCACGTAGGTCCCGTTGGTGGAACCGAGGTCGGTCAGCACCCAGATGTCGTCCCGGCGCTGGAGCTTGGCGTGCGTGGTGCTGACGCTGGGCTCCGCGATCACCACGTCGTTGTAGTCCGCCCGGCCGATGTTCACCACCGGCGTCTTGACCGGCAGCCGCCTGCCGCGGAACGCGCCGCTCCGCACCAGCATCGAGGCCAGCGGCGCCGCGTCCGCCACCGGCGTCGGCGTGCCGCGCAGCTCGGAGACCGGCAGGCCGTGCATCGTGTCGGACAACTGGTGCCCCGCGCCGGTGGGTGCGCGCACCGACCCCCGCTCGGTCGGGGTGGGTCGGGACGGACGCGGCTGCGGGGCCGGGGCGGAGTCGGCGTAGAACCGGAACTCGTCGTTGCCGATACGGATCACGTCCGCCCGCGCCAGCAGCTGGCTCGGCCCGATGCGCTGCCCGTTCACATAAGTCCCGTTCACGCTCAGGTCCACGAGCACGTATCCCTCGCCGGACGTCTGGATCTCGGCGTGACGGCGGGACACGTCGTTGCCGGCTACCACCACGTCGGCGGCCGCGTCCCGCCCGAAGACCAGCGGCTCGGGGCCGACGGCATACTCCCGTCCGTCGGTGAGGCACACCAGCCGGCCGCCCGTCGCGGCGGAGGGCGGCTTGGCCGGTGCGGGAGGCGGGGCCAGATCGGCGAAGGCGCCGGAATCGAAGAGCTGAGTGTGGCCGCTGCGGCGGGGATCGACGACGAGGATTTCGTGACCGGCGATCTGGACCTTGTCGCCGTGGAGGACCGGAGTGGGGTCGGTGCCCAGGCGGACCCCGTTGATCAGCAGCTCCGCGTCGGGGTGGGCGGAGCGTATCGCGGCCGCCCCTTGCACCGTGCCGGTCACCACGGCGTGGCTCGGCAGCACCCCTTCGCCCTCGAGGACGATGGCACTGCCCGGTGCGGACCCGATGAGCGTCTCACCGGCGGCGATGGGAATACGCCTGCCGCCGACTTCAAGGTGAATCATTCTACCTGAACCCTAAGGAATACGGTCGGGGAAACCTACCGTGCGGCGCGTAACCGGGCAAGCGAACGGGTGTTACGCGATGCGGCGGGCTTCGGGCCCGCTCAGTTGGAGCTGATAGAGCCGCTGGTAGAGCCCGCCATGGGCGAGCAGCTCGCGATGGCTCCCCCGCTCCCGGATCTCGCCGTGGTGCAGGACCAGGATCTCGTCGGCGTGGAGGATCGTGCTCAGCCGGTGGGCCACGACCAGGCTGGTGCGCCCGGCCATCAGCTCGGCGATCGCGCGCTGGATCTGGGCTTCCGCCTCCGCGTCCACCGAGCTGGTCGCCTCGTCGAGCACCAGGATCCGGGGGTCGAGCGCCAGCGCGCGGGCGAAGCTGAGCAGCTGCCGCTCGCCGACGCTGAGGCTGCGGCCCCGCTCGCCCAGCCGGTGGCCGTAGCCGGCCGGCAGCCGCTCGATGAAGCGGTCCGCCCCCACCCGCCGGGCAGCCGCCCGCGCCTCCTCCGGCCCGATCGGCGCGTCGAGGGTGAGGTTGTGCAGGATGTCGCCGGTGAAGAGGAAGAGATCCTGCTGCACGAACCCGATCACCGAGCGCAGCTCGCCGGTGGACAGCTCCCGGATGTCCACCCCATCCACCGTGATCCTGCCCCGCTCGGGGTCGTAGAACCGGAGCAGGAGGTTCACGATCGTGGTCTTCCCGGCCCCCGTGTGCCCCACCAGGGCGATGGTCCGCCCCGGCGAGGCCGTGAAGGAGATGTCGCGCAGCACCCACGGCTGGTCGGGGCCGTAGCGGAACCAGACCTCCTCGAACCGCACCTCCCCTCGCACCGGGCGGGGGAGCCGCCCCGGCCGCTCGGGCTCCGGCACCGTGACCGGCTCGTCGAGGAGGGCGAAGACCCGCTCCGAGCTCGCCATGGCGCTCTGAAGAAGATTGAACTTCTCCGAGAGATCCTGGAGCGGCTGGAAGAAGCGCCTGGTGTACTGGATGAAGGCCGCGAGCACGCCGATCGTGAGGGTGCCTTCCAGCGCCCGGAGCCCGCCGTACCACAGGAGCAGGGCGAGCGCCACCGCGGTCAGCACCTCCACCACCGGAAAGAACACCGCGTAGATCGTGATCGACCGCAGATGGGCGTCGAGATGCTCCCGGTTGAGGTCGGCGAACCGCCGCGCCGAGGCCTCCTCCCGCCCGAACAGCTGGACGATCCGCATGCCCGACAGGCGCTCCTGCAGGAAGGCGTTGAGCCGGGCCAGCCGGATCCGGATGTCGCGGAACGCCTCCCGCACCCGCCGGCGAAAGACGGCGGCGGTGAGCCAGACCAGCGGGATCACCGCGAAGGTCACCAGCGCCAGCTCGAGATCGATCGCCAGCATCATGACCATGATCGCGATGAGCGTGAACACGTCGCCGAAGATGGTGACCACGCCGGAGGAAAACAGCTCGTTCAGGGTCTCGACGTCGGAGGTGACCCGGGTCATGAGCCGACCCACCGGGTTCCGGTCGAAGAAGGGGATGCTGAGCCGCTGCAGCCGCTCGAAGAGCTGCATCCGGAGATCGATCATCACCCGCTGGCCGATCCACGCCGTGAGCACCGCCCCGCCGTACTCCACGACGAACTCCAGCAGCAGGGTGCCGAGGTAGAGCGCGGCGAGCAGGCCCAGCAGCCCCAGATCGCGGCGCGGGATGGCGGCGTCGAGCGCCTGCTGGGTGAGGCGGGGCCCGACCAGGGCGAGCCCCGACTGGAGCAGCAGCAGGCCCAGCGCCCCGACCGCCTGCCAGCGATACGGCCTGAGGTACCCCAGCAGCCGGCGCAGCAGCCCTGCGTCGTAGCCTTTCCCGGGCAGCTCCTGCTCCTCGCTCACCGGGCTAGCCTCCCGCCGGTTCCGCGATGACCGCCGGCTGCTCGATGGACTTGAGCCCCTGCCGCACCCAGCGGGAGAAGACCAGGAACCCGAATCCCACGGTGGCGTAGGTCAGGATCAATCGCCAGACGAGGATGTAGATCGGGGTGAGCTCGCGCGGCACGTAGGAGGACATGACCGCCGCGGAGAGCAGCTCGCCGATCCCGGCGGCCCCGGGCGTCGGCGCGAAGTACAGCAGGAACATCACCAGCGTCTGGACCAGCAGGATGTCCACGAAGTTGGCGTGCAGCCCGAGCGCGCGAAGGGCGACGTAGCCGGCCAGGAGCTTGTTGGCGTGCGACACGCCGCTCAGTACGGTGGCCCAGAAGACCGCCAGCCACCCGCCGGGACTGTTGAAGGCCACCATGATGGCGTGCGCTTCGTCGATCCCCCGGCGCAGCCGCTCCAGCCGCTCGGCGGAACGCTTGCTCCGCCGGCCGATCGCTCCGGCCGCCCGGTGGATCAGCCCCGCCACGAAGCGGGGGAAGAAGATCACGACGGCCATCAGCAGCCCGATGGCGCCCACGATGGTGAGGCTGCCGCGGAACAGGTCGTACAGGGAGAGCCCCAGCACGTCCCCCCGCTGGCCCAGCGAGCGTCCCGCGCCGAAGGCCAGGGCCAGCGGGCCGGCGAGGGCGAAGAAGAGGATGGTCCCGACGAAGCTGATGAAGGTGGAGGTGACCGCGACCGGCAGGGGCACTCCGTACCGGCGCATGGTGTACATCGTCATCGGTCCGGCCCCGGAGTTGACCGGAGTGATGAACCCGGCCCAGGCGCCCATCCCGCCGGCCAGGATCAGGCCCTTGAGCGGCGGGTTAGGGTACACGTGCCGGGCGCAGACCCAGAGCCGCAGCCCTCCGCCGATCCAGTCCATCGACGCGAGCCCCAGCCCCAGGAGCACCCACCACCAGTTGAGCCGCCCCAACCCGGCGAAGAACGCCGGCAGGTCGTTGCCGTAGGCCAGGGTGATCCCGAAGCCGACCAGGGAGGCCAGCACCGAGAACTCGAACCCGCGGAGGAGGAACTTGGGAGTGAGAAGGCGGGACATGGAGGCCAGAATCTAGTCGGACAGGCCGGGGGGCGGGCAGCGGCACCGCTCCCGAAGCTTTCCCGAACCGGCTATTCTTCACCCCGCATGTCCTCCGCATCCGTCATCCGCATCGTCAACGCACGGCAGAACAATCTCCGCGGCGTCACGGTGGATCTCCCGCACCGCTCCCTCATCGTGGTCACCGGGCCGTCCGGATCGGGCAAGAGCACGCTGGCCTTCGACACGCTCTACGCGGAGGGCCAGCGCCGCTACATCGAGTCGCTCTCCACCTACGCCAAACAGTTCCTCGACCGGATGCCCAAGCCGCTGGTGGACCGGCTCGAGGGGCTGGCCCCCTCGGTGGCCATCGAGCAGCGGAACCCGACCGTGTCCAGCCGCTCCACCGTCGGCACCGCCACCGAGGTGTACGATCACCTGCGGCTGCTCTGGGCCCGGGTGGGCCGGTGCTATTGCCGCCGGTGCGGCGCGCCGGTCCGGCGCGACACCCCCCAGTCGGCCGCGGAGGAGATCGTGGCCCGGAGGGGCCGGATCCAGGTGACGTTCCCCCTCCCGCCGGTGGCGCGGCTCACCCACGAGGCGGTGGTCGAGAACCTGCGGGCGCTCGGCTTCGTCCGCGTGGTCGCCGACGGGACCCCCTACCACCTGGAGGAACTCCCCGCCGGGGTGGATCTCACCCGGGCCGCGGAGCTGCTGGTGGTGGTGGACCGGCTCACGGCTTCGGAGGAGTCGGCCGGGCGCATCGCGGAATCGGTGGGCACGGCGTTCCAGGAGGGGGAAGGCGTCGCGGTCATCCTGCTGGAGGAGGGCCGACTCCGGTTCACCCGCTGGCCCGCCTGCAGCGCCTGCGACACGCCGGCCGCGGTCGTCACGCCGGCCCTCTTCTCGTTCAACAACCCACGGGGCGCCTGCACCACCTGCAACGGCTTCGGGGCCGTGCTCGAGTACGACGAGTCGCTCGTGGTGCCGGACGCCGACCTGAGCCTGGCCGACGGGGCGATCGACCCCTGGACCAAGCCGCGCTACGAGTCGCGCCGGCGGCTCCTGCTCGAGTTCGCCCGCGGGCTCGGCGCCGATCCCGCCAAGCCCTGGCGCAAGCTCAAGGCCGCCCACCGCCGGGAGCTGCTCTACGGCCGGAAGGGGCGCTACGTCGGCATCTTCCCCTTCCTCGTGAGCCTCGAGGAGAAACGGTACAAGCAGTACATCCGGGTCTTCCTGCGGCAGTACCAGCTGGCCAAGACCTGCGGGGAGTGCGGCGGCACCCGTCTGAATCCCGACGCGCTGTCCGTGCGGATCGGAGAGGACACCGTCGCCGCGGTGGCGTCCCGCTCGATCGGCGAGATCCTGGCGTGGGTGCGGGGCCTGGTGTTGAGCCCGTTCGAGCGCGAGGTCGCCCACCTGGTGCTCGAGCAGCTCGAGGCCCGGCTCGGCTTCCTGTGTGACGTGGGGCTGGGCTACCTGACGCTGGACCGGCAGACCCGCACCCTCTCGGGCGGCGAGGCCCAGCGGATCTCGCTCGCGAACGCGCTGGGCGCCCGGCTGGTGGATACCCTCTACGTTCTCGATGAGCCCTCGGTGGGTCTCCACCCCCGCGACACCGATCGGCTCCTCTCGCTGCTGCGGCGGCTCCGCGACAGCGGCAACACGGTGGTGGTGGTCGAGCACGACCTCGCGGCCATCCAGCAGGCCGATTTCATGCTCGAGCTGGGCCCCGGGGCCGGGGAGCACGGGGGGAGGGTGGTACACGCGGGCCCGGTGGCCGCGGCCACGCAGTCGCTCACCGGCCAGTACCTCACCGGACAGAAGCGCATCGCCGTGCCGAGCCTGCGGCGGCCCACGGGGCCGATCTGGCTCAAGGTGCGAGGCGCCACCCTGCACAACCTCCGCTCGGTGGACGTGGACATCCCCTTGGGCGCGCTCACTGCGGTCACGGGTGTCTCGGGCTCCGGCAAGAGCACGCTGCTCTACGACGTCATCTATCGGAACCTGGAGGCGCGGCTCCACGGCGGACACTCCGCCAAGTCCCATCTCGGCGAGGCGGTCGGACGGGTGGATTCGCTCACGGGCTGGGAGTTCCTCCAGGACGTGCTCCTGGTGGATCAGTCACCTATCGGCCGCACCCCGCGCTCCAATCCGATCACCTACATCAAGGCCTTCGACGAGATCCGCGAGCTGTTCGCGGCCCAGCCGCTCGCCCGGCAGCGCAAATACAGCGCGGCCACCTTCTCGTTCAACATGCCCGGCGGCCGCTGCGAGGCCTGCGAGGGGGCGGGGCACGTCCAGGTCGAGATGGTCTTCCTGGCCGACGTCTTCGTGCCCTGCGAGGTGTGCGGGGGGAGCCGGTACCGGCGGGACGTGCTCGACGTCAGGATCCAGGGCTACTCGGTCCACGACGTGCTGCAGTGGACCGTCGAGGAGGCGATCGCGCGCTTCCGCCATCAACCCAGGCTGGGGACCGCTCTCTGGCACCTCCAGCAGGTCGGGCTCGGCTATCTCCGGCTGGGCCAGCCGGCCACAACCCTCTCGGGCGGCGAGGCCCAGCGGCTCAAGATCGCGCGCGAGCTGGCGCAGGCGGGCAAGCGGGAAGGCCGGCGGCTCTACATCCTCGACGAGCCGACCACCGGACTCCACCTCGACGACGTCCGGGTGCTGATCCAGGTTCTCGACCGGCTGGTGGACGCCGGGCATACCGTGGTCATCATCGAGCACCACCTGGACGTGATCAAGCGGGCCGACTGGGTGGTGGACCTGGGGCCCGAGGCGGGGGACGGCGGCGGGCAGGTGGTCGCCCAGGGCACGCCCGAGCACGTCGCCGAGGTGCCCGGCTCCCACACGGGGCGTTATCTCCGCCCGCTGCTCTCCCCGCTCTCCGCCGCGCTGGCGGGCTGAGCGGCCCGCCGCCAGCAGTCCGACCGGATCTCCCCGCCGCCGTCACCCTCCCGGGCGTGACGGCGGCTCGCCCGCCCGCCCCGCCGCGGCCAGCACCAGGTCCCAGGCCTGCCTCACGTGATCCCGGGTCGTCTCCCGCTGTCCCACCACCAGCCGGATCGCGTATCGCCCGCCGAGCCTGGTGTGCGTGAGGTGAACCGAGCGGGCCCCGTTCACCCGCGCGAGCAGCGCCTCGTTCAGCCGGTCGAGCTCCGCTTCGGGCCTTCCCGGCGGCCGCCAGCGGAAGCAGACCAGTCCGAACGGTACCGGCGCCATCAGCTCGAACTCGGGATCGGCCTCGATCCACCCGGCCAGCTCCCGCGCGAGCGCCACGTGCCGGCGGATCATCGCCTGGAGCCCCTCCACGCCGTAGCTGCGGATCACGAACCAGAGCTTGAGCGCCCGGAAGCGGCGGCCGAGCTGGATGCCCCAGTCGCGGAAATTGACCACCTCGGCGTCGTGCGCGGTGCGGAGATACTCGGGCGAGATCCGGCAGGCCCGAAGCAGCGCCTCCACGTCGCGCACGAAGTACGCTGTGCAGTCGAAGTTGGTCAGCAGCCATTTGTGGGGGTTGACCACGATGCTGTCGGCCCGGTCCATGCCCGCGAAGGAATGCCGCAGCTCGGGCACGATGGCCGCCGACCCGGCATAGGCGGCGTCCACGTGCAGCCAGACGCCGCGCCGCGCGCACAGCTCCGCGATCGCCGCCACCGGGTCCACCGCGGTGGAGGAGGTGGACCCGATCGTCGCCACCACGCAGGCCGGCGACAGCCCGGCCGCCCGGTCCGCCTCGATCGCGCGCTCGAGCGCGGCGGGGTCGAGCGCGAACTCGGCGTCTCCGGGGATGTGGCGAAGGTGGGCGGGATCGAACCCGGCCAGCCGGACGCCCTTGTCCACCGATGAGTGGGCTTCGCGCGAGGCGTAGATGGTGAGCGAGGGCACCGCGGCGCCGGCGGCCGTCGCGCGCTCCCGCGCGGAGAGCAGGGCCACGAGCGTGGCGGTGGAGGCGGTGTCCTGGATGACGCCGGTGAACCCGTCGGGCAGACCGAGCATGCGGCGGAGCCAGTCCATCACCACCTGCTCCAGCTCGGTGGCGGCGGGCGAGGTCGCCCAGGACATGCACTGGGCCCCCATCGCGGCGGTGAGCATCTCCCCCAGCACCGACGGTGGGCTGTTGTTGCAGGGGAAGTAGGCGAACCACCCCGGGTGGTTCCAGTGGGTCATGCCGGGCAGGATGACGTCGCGGAAATCGGCGAAGAGATCGTCGAACGGCTCGCCCGCGGCCGGGGGCTCGGCGGGGAGCGCGCGCCGGATCTCGCCGGGCCTGACGTCGGGCGTCACGGGCAGCTCGCCCACGCGGGCGAAGTAGTCGGCCATCCAGTCCACGAGCCGGTGCCCCTGGCGGCGGAATTCGTCGGGATGCATGGGGCGGAAGGCAATGGCGGCGGGAGGCGGGAGTCAAGAAGGCGCGGGCACCGGGGCACCGGGGCACCGGGGCAGCGGGCAGCGGGCAGCGGGCAGCGGGCAGCGGGCAGCGGGCAGCCGGGCAGCAGTGTACCTCATCCCGAGGGAGCGCAAGCAACCGAGGGATCTCGCCGGCGCGAATCGGGGACCCGCCGGGAGGATCCCTCTCTCTGCGCTCGGGATGAAGTACCGCGGCCGCGTGATGACGTGCCGCGGCCGAGGCGGCGTCCCGCCCGAGGCACGCCCGCCCCGCCGCCTTGCACTCGTGCCGACCCTGCGTTACCCCTCGACGTCGCGCCACCCTACTACCGTCCGCCCCCCGGAGGTCCTGCTGTCTCCAGACCGTCGCGCCTCCGGACTCGGGTGGATGGCGCTCGCGCAGCTCTGCTTCGCCGGAATGAACGTGTGTACCCGGCTCGGCGCCGCCCACCTGCCCTGGCCCGAGATCGCCGCGGCCCGATTTCTCATCGGCGCGGTCATCGCGGTGGCCCTCGCCACGGGGCGAGGCGTGTCGCTGCGGGTGACCGACCGGCCCGGCACCTGGCGGCGCAGCATCTTCGGCACCATCTCCGCCATCGGCACCTTCTACGCGCTGTCCTCGGCCGACATCGGGCTGGGCGACGCGGCCACGCTCAACGCCACCGCGCCGGTCTTCGTGGCC
The DNA here is from genome assembly GCA_036375015.1 of Gemmatimonadales bacterium. Taxonomy (GTDB): domain Bacteria; phylum Gemmatimonadota; class Gemmatimonadetes; order Gemmatimonadales; family GWC2-71-9; genus CAVVWJ01. Next base: position 3,070 of record DASUSR010000122.1, on the reverse strand, counting down.
CTCCTCTCCGGGCCGCTGCTCGGCGAGCGGGTGGGGCGGTACCTCTGGCTCGCGGTGGGCCTCGCTTTCGCCGGGATCGTGGCGCTGCTCCGGCCCTCGTTCGAGGTGGCCGCGCCGGTGGCGCTGGTGGCGACGGGCGGCGCGTTCTTCTACGCACTGGCGATGATCTGGCTGCGCAAGATCGGCCCCGGCGAGAGCCACGAGGCGGTCGTGCTCCACTTCTCGCTGGTCGGCTGCGGCACCATGGTGGCGCTGGCGCTGCCCCGCTGGACCTGGCCCGATCTGGAGAGCGGGCTCTACCTGCTGGGAGCAGGGCTCGGCGGTGGCGGGGCGCAGTTGGCCATGACGCGGGCCTACGCCCTGCACCGCGCGGCGCCGGTGACGGCGCTCTCCAACCTGGGCATCGTGTTCACCTACCTGCTCGCGCTCGCGGTGTTCCCCGCGCGGCCGACCGGCTGGCAGATCGCCGGGTCGCTGCTCGTGATCGTCGCCACGGTGCTGGTCAGCATGAGTGCGCGGAGCCCGCGGTGACCGGGTTATGTTACCAGCCATGCCCGCCACACCGGCCGTGCGCCGCGGCCTCGCCTACGATCCGGTCCTGGCCAGCCGGCACCTCGCGGCCGCCGATCCGGCGCTCGGCCGCCTGATCGGCCGGGTGGGACCGCTCGGCATCCGGCCCCGCACTTCCCATAGTCTCTTCGCCGCCCTCGCCCGGTCCATCGTGTACCAGCAGCTCCACGGCCAGGCGGCGGCCACGATCCTGAGTCGCGTCGTCGCGCTCTTCGCGCCCCGGCGATTCCCCACGCCCGCCGACCTGCTCGCCGTGCCGTCCGAGCGGCTGCGGGCCGCCGGCCTCTCGGCCGCGAAGACGGCGGCGCTGCGGGACCTCGCCGCCCGGACGCTCGACGGCACGGTGCCGCCGATGGCGCGGGTGCGGCGCATGCCGGACGAGGAGATCGTGGCGCAGCTCACCCAGGTGCGCGGCATCGGCCGCTGGACCGTGGAGATGCTGCTGATCTTCCGGCTGGGCCGCCCCGACATCCTGCCGCTCGGAGACCTCGGCGTCCGCAAGGGCTTCGCGGTGACGTTCGGGACCCGCGGCCTGCCCGAGCCCGAAGCGATGACCCGGCGGGCCGAACGATGGCGACCGTACCGGAGCGCGGCCAGCTGGTATCTCTGGCGCGCGCTCGAGCTCGAATGACGGGGGATACGACGATGAGCGACACGCCCACGAGTCTGGCCGGCCACGAGCCGAGCCTGCACACGGTGGAGATGGTCTGCGACCGGCTCGCCGAGCTGGGCGTGGCGGTCGGGCCCGACACCGCCCGGGAGCTGGTGCGCGCCGTGCTGGCCGCCGAGGCTCCCCGCGTGGATGCGAGGCTGCGCGAGGCCCTCGACACCGCGCTCGAGACCATCCGGGTGGCCGCGCAAGCCGCCATGGGTGTACTCAAGACCACCAGCCCGGCCCCGGCACCCGCGCAGCCCGCGCCACGCCCGCGGCCGCCCGAGGCCGCGCAGCCCAGGCGCGGGCGTCCCACTCCCGTGCCCGAGCCGCGCCGACCCGCCGCGAGCGAGCCCGCCCCGCGCCACGAGCCGGCGACGCCCCCGCGGCCCCGTCCCGACTTCGACGCCGAGGAGCCCCGGCCGGTGTTCCGGCGCCCGCGCGGGCGCTAGTCGGCCGGAGGCGCGTACTGCGCCACGCCGTCGCCGAAGGACCAGTCTTCCCGAGCCACTTCCACCAGGCTCACCAGCACGTCCGCCCGCCGCACCTCGGCCCGCTCGGCGACCAGATCGGCGAGGCGCGTGTACAGTGCCCGCTTCTGCGCCACCGTGCGACCCGCGTTCAGCGTGATCTGGATGAACACCACACCGTCGGAGCGCTCGATTCCGAGATACCGCGGGTCGTAGACCAGCCCCTCGGCCGGGTGCTCGGTGATGACCTGGAACCGGTCGTCCGGCGGGATGCCGAGGGTCTCCACCATGGCCTGGTGGACGGCGTCCCCCACGCCCTGCCGGACGGCGGGCGAGTGACCGGCGCGAAGATCGATGCGGACGAGCGGCATGGTGCCTCCGGGCGGTGTGCGTGGCGTCTCAAGTGTACAACGCGCCGGCGGCGCGGTCGCGGGGCACCCCGGCTATTTTTCCGCAGGACTTCACCGGGAGGCCCCCTGCTGCTCGAGCGGCTGTACGACCCGAAGCTGGCCCAGGCCAGCTATCTCATCGGCTGCGCCGCCGCCGGCGAAGCCGTGGTGATCGACCCGAACCGCGACGTGGACCAGTATCTCCGCGCTGCGGACGCCCTCGGCGTTCGCATCGCGCACGTCACCGAGACCCACATCCACGCCGATTTCGTGTCGGGCAGCCGCGAGCTCGCCGCGCGGACCGGCGCCGCCCTGTATCTCTCGGATGAGGGCGGGCCCGACTGGCACTATGCGTGGGCGCGCGAGGCGGGCGCGGTGCTGCTCCGCGAGGGCGACGAGTTCGCCGTCGGCAGCATCCGCATGCGCGCGATCCACACGCCCGGGCACACGCCGGAGCACCTGTCGTTCCTCGTCACCGACGGCGCCGCCGCCACCGAGCCCATCGGCGCGGTCACCGGCGATTTCGTGTTCGTGGGAGACGTGGGCCGCCCCGACCTCCTGGAGCGCGCGGCCAACGTGAAGGGCACGATGGAGGACGGCGCCAGGACGCTGTTCCGCAGCCTCCAGCGCTTCAAGTCCCAGCCCGACTGGCTCCAGATCTGGCCCGGCCACGGGGCCGGCTCGGCGTGCGGCAAGGGACTGAGCGCCGTGCCGCACAGCACGGTGGGGTACGAGCGCCGGTTCAACTGGGCCTTCGGAGTGGAGGACGAGGAGGAGTTCGTGCGCCTCGTGCTCGCCGGCCAGCCGGAGCCGCCCGCGTATTTCGGAAGGATGAAGACGGTGAACCGGGACGGGCCGCGCGTCCTGGGCCGCCTCCCCTCCCCACCGGCGCTTCCGCCGGACCGGGTGGAGGCGGTGCTTGGCGCCGGCGGGCTGGTGATCGACCTCAGGCCCGCCGCCGACTACGCGGCCGGCCATATCCCGGGCAC
>DASUSR010000121.1:0-6592 GCA_036375015.1 Gemmatimonadales bacterium | reverse complement strand
CGATGACCCCGCCCGCGACCCCATCGAGGCGAGTGGGGGTGTTATGGTCCGTGAGGAAGGTGGCGTGGAACCCGGCGCGCCGGTGCCATTCGAGGTTCGCGGCCAGGTCGTAGTCGTCCATCAGCGTGCCGCCCACGTCGTGCGAGGCGCGGGTGTGGGTGTGGAAGTCCGTCACCACCTGGTCGGCCTCCGCCCCGGCGAGCGCGGCCATCGGGCGGTGCCAGAGCAGGCCGCCCGCGATGAAGGCGGCGAGGCCCGCGAGCCCCAGCGCGAGCGCCGCGATCTCGCCGAACACCGACACCTGGCGGCGCCGCACGGCGCGGAGCACGCGAGAAAGCAGGTACAGCAGCGCCAGCCCCGCGAGGAACCCCTCCAGCCGGCGCATGCTGAGCATGGAGACGCCGTCCCACAGGGTGAAGAGCGGCGCGGCCAGCAGGTAGCCCGGCGGCAGCTCGAGGCGCAGCCCGGCGGGCAGGGGAGCCCCGAGCGGGTCGGCGATCGGCGCCACCGCGGCGGCCCGCGCCAGGGCGAGACCGAGGGTGAGCGCCGCCGGAACGACGATCGAGATGCGGGCCGGACGCTGCGGCATGGGGCTCGGGAAAAGGTGCTGCGAATATACCCGCACGCGGCCGGATGCCGCCGCGAGAGGAAGATGCGATGGGACACGACGACGAGCGTCTGGACGAGGAGTTCCCGCTGGGGGACGGCACCGCCGACACCTCGGCGCTGGTCACCTGCCCGTACTGCGGCCAGGTCAACGAGATCGAGCTGGACCCCGGGAGCGGGGCCCGGCAGGACTACGTGGAGGACTGCCGGGTGTGCTGCCGGCCCTGGCGGGTGCTGGTGCGCTACGGCGGCGACGGGACCGCGGACGTGTCCCTGGAGCCCGAGGGCGGCGACTGATCGCCCGCGCTATTCGTAGCGCAGCGCGGTGATGGGATCGAGCCGGGCCGCCCGCCGCGCCGGCCAGATGCCGAAGAAGAGCCCCACCAGCGCGCTGAACCCGAAGGCCACGGCGATCGCCTGCGGCGAGATCAGTGTGTTCCACTGCATGAACCGGGATAGCGCCATGGCGGCACCGGTGCCGAGCAGGATACCGATCACCCCGCCGATCAGGCAGAGGGCGAGCGCCTCCACCAGGAACTGCAGCAGGATATCGCTCCGGGTGGCGCCCACCGCCTTCCGCAGCCCGATCTCCTTGGTCCGCTCGGTCACCGACACCAGCATGATGTTCATGATCCCGATCCCGCCCACCACCAGGCTCACCGCCGCGATGCTGGCGAGCAGGGTGGTGAACACCTGGCTGGCCTCCTGCTGGGTGGTGAGGATGTCGCGCGGGTTGCGGATGGTGAAGTCGTTCTCGGCGCCGGGCCGGATCCGGTGCTCCCGGCGGAGGATACGCTCGATGTCCACCATGGCCTGCTCGGTGGGGACGCCGTCGGCCACCTCGACCGCGATGGTGCGGAGCCGGTCCGAGCCGAAGAGCCGGTACTTGGCGGTCTGCAGCGGGATCAGGATCTGCTCGTCGGGATTGCCGAACCCGCCGGCCGCGCCCTTCTCGCTCAGGATCCCGATGATCTCGAAGTTGATGCCCCGGATTGCGAGGCTCTGGCCGATCGTCGCCGCGGGGTTGGCGCCCAGCATGCGCGGCACCGAGGCGCCGAGCACGGCGTAGCGGCGGCGGGCCTCGTCGTCGCCGGGAGTGAACATCCGGCCGTGGGGAACGGTGTAGTTCCGGACCTCGATGTAGTTGGGGGTGGTGCCGACGATGTTGAGGTTGCTGTTCTGGTTGCCGTACTTCACCTGCAGCGACTGCTGCATCTCCGGCACCACCGCCTTGAGCAGCCGGCCGTCGCGCAGGAGCGCCTGGTAGTCGTCGGTGCTGAGGATGGTGCGGTCGGTGATGCGGACGCCGCCGAAGCGCGCCTGGCCGGCGAATACGGTGAGGACGTTGGCGCCGAGGGCGGCGATTCGCTCCTCGACCGCCTTCTGCGCGCCCGATCCCAGCGCCACCATGGTGATGACGGCGCCCACGCCGATGATGATGCCGAGCATGGTCAGCATCGAGCGCAGCTTGTTGGCCCGGATGGCGCCGACCGCCAGGGCGAGGGTCTCGCCCACCACCATGCTCAGCGCCCTCCGGTGCTCGGCTGCTGGCGCATGCCGGGCACGCCGCCGCCGCCGGTCACCCGGTTGATCCGCTCCTGCACCTCCTGCTGCGACTGCACCAGGCTCGCGCTGGGCAGCACCAGCACCGAGTCGCCGGCGGAGAGACCCTCGACCACTTCGCTGTGGTCGAGATCGGTGAGCCCGGTCCGGATCCAGACCGGCGCCGGTCCGTCGGGGCGCTTGACGAACACGATGTAGCGCCCGCCGAAGAGCATGTCGCCGCCTGGGGGGCGGCGTGCGCCGTTGCCGCCGTTCGCGCCGCCCGTCCCCGTCCCGGTCCCGGACCCCGCCGTTCCGGTCGCGGCGCTGTCGCGGGTGGCCGCGCCGAGCGAGGTTCGCCCGCCGCCGGCGGTCGCGCCGCTCCCCGCCGCCGCGCCGTTGCTCCGGGCGGTCGGTTGCCGTTCGGCGGCCTGGCGGGCCAGCTCCCGCTGCACCTCCTCCGGCGGCAGGCCCAGCACGCCCGCGGCCGACGCCACGTCGCGCTGGGTGCGCAGCGCGGCGTTGGGCACCGTCAGCACGTCCTGCCGCTCGCCCACGTGGACCTCCACCTCCGCGTTCATGCCCGGTCGCAGCAGCCCGGCCCGGTTGTCGATGCGAACCAGGACCGGGAACATGGTCACGTTCTGCTCGGTCTGGGCCTGGGGCTCGATCTTGAGCACCGAGCCCTGAAACGGGCGGGCCGGATAGGCGTCCACGGTGACCGTGGCGAGCTGCCCCACCTGGATCTTCCCGATATCGGTCTCGTCCACCAGCGTGCGGACCTGGACCAGGTTGAGGTCCGCCATCTTGAGCAGCGCGGTGCCGCCGCCCACGTCGCGAGTGGGCGAGGAAATCACCTGGCCCCGCTCCACCTGCTTCTCGATGATGGTGCCGGTGATCGGCGCCCGCACGTTGGTGTCGTCGAGCTGGTCGCGGGCAGTCTCGACGGCCACCCGGGCCCGCACCACCTCGGCGCGCGCGTTGGCGAAGTCGAGCAGCGCGTTCTCATGCTCCTGCTCGGTGATGGACTGCGACTTGAACAGCTCGTCCGCCCGATGCCGCTGCGACGTGGCGTTGGCCAGCCGCGCCTCGGCCACCTCCAGGTCGGCCTGCGCCTGCGCCAGCTCGTTGCGGGGAATCCGCGGGTCCACCCGGACCATCAGCTCGCCCCGCTTCGCTACCTGGCCGGTCTCCACCCGAAGCTCGAGGATCTCCCCCGAGGCCTTGGACTTGACCTCCACCACGGTGTCGGGCTGCACGGTGCCCGAGGCCTGCACCGAGACCACGATGTCGCGCTCCTCCACCGGCACAGCCTGGTAGACGATCCGGGGCTCCTCCTCCTTGCAGCCGGCGAGGAGCAGAACCGCGGCGGGCAGCGCGAGCAACCTCGCCCTCACGCCTCCCTCCGGGCCGTCGCGAAGTCCCGCTCCACCCGCCCGTCCATCAGGTGCACCTGGCGCTGGGCGTGGGCGGCGATGTCGGGCTCGTGGGTCACCAGCACGATGGTCTGGCCCTCGCGATGCAGCTCGTCGAACAGACCCATGATGTCCTGGCTGGTGACACTGTCGAGGTTGCCGGTGGGCTCGTCGGCCAGGAGGATGCTGGGCCGGTTCACCAGCGCCCGCGCGATGGCCACCCGCTGCCGCTGGCCGCCGGACAGCTCGTTGGGCCGGTGGTGCATCCGGTCGGCCAGCCCGACCCGCCTCAGGGCCTCGGTCGCGAGCGCGCGCCGCTCCTTGGAGCCGGTGCCGGCGTACACCAGGGGCAGCTCCACGTTGTGGAGCGCCGTGGCCCGGGGCAGCAGGTTGAAGGTCTGAAAGACGAAGCCGATCTCCTTGTTGCGGATCCGGGCCAGCTCGTCGTCTTCCAGCTCGGACACCCGGTGGCCGTTGAGCCAGTACTCCCCGGCGCTCGGGCTGTCGAGGCACCCGATGAGGTTCATGAGGGTGGACTTGCCCGACCCGGACGGCCCCATGACGGCCACGAACTCGTTGCGCCGGATGACGAGATCCACCCCGGCGAGCGCGTGCACCACCTCGCCGCCCATGTCGTAGTCGCGCCGGAGATTCCGGGTGACGATCACCGCGTCGCGCGGCACGTCCACCGGCAGCATCGCCATGCGCTCGGCGGTATCGCCGAGGGTGCCGGTCACAGGGACCGCCCGACGAGCGCCTCGAGCTGGGCCCGGGCGCGGAGATAATTGAAGCGGGCGACTACCACGTCCACCTCCGCCTGATTGAGTGCCTCCTGCGACGTCAGCACGTCCACGATCGTGGATGCGCCGAGCCGGTACCGCTCCTGCTGGACCCGGAGGTCCTCCCTCGCCGCCACGACGCTGGTGTTGCTGATCTCGATCTCGGCCCGGGATGCGGCCAGATCGGCCAGCCGGGCGGTGAGCAACGCGGCGACCTCGCGCCGGGATTCCGCCGCCTCCGCCTGCGCGACGTCGAGCGACGCCTCCCGCTCCGCGATGGACAGCTCGCGGTCGAACCGGTCGAACAGGCTCCAGCGGAGCGCCAGGCTCAACTGCCGCTGGTTGAGCAGGTCGTAGTCGTTGGTCCGGCTCGCGTTCCACGCCGTGTTGGCGGACAGCGAGAGGCTCGGCCAGTAGGCCGAGCGCGCGGCCCGCACGCCGGCATTGGCGGCGCCGGCCGCGGCCACGGCGCTCTGGATCCGGGGCGACCGGGCCTCCGCTTCGGCGCGGAGCGCCGCGGTGTCCAGCTCGGCCCGGATCTGGTAGAACGCGGAGTCGTCCACCGCCTGCACCCGCCCGGTCTCGCCCACCAGCCGGGCCAGCGCCGCCTCGGCGGCGGCGAGGTCGGCCTCGGTCCGGATCAGGTCGAGCCGGGCGTTGCCGAGGGTCACGAGCGAGCGCAGCGAGTCCGAGCGCGTCGCCGAGCCGGCCTGCAGCTTGTTGATCGAGACCTTGAGCTGCTCCTCCGCCCGGCGCACGCTGGACTGCCGCACGCCGACCAGCTGGGCCGCGGCCAGCGCGTCGAAAAACTGGTTGGTGGTGACGAGCGCCTGCTGGAACCGGGCGTCCACCAGCGAGGCTTCCGCGGCCGACTGGCTCGCCCTGGCGGAGGCGACCTCGGCGCCGCGGCGGAACCCGGTGAAGAGATCCACGCTGGCCGAGAGCGAGGTGCTGAGGCTGCGGTTGGAGGTGTTCCCGGTGAGGAGCTGCCCCGTCACCGGATCGATCCGGGACGCCCCCTCGGAGAAGAACTCGCTGGCCGAGGAGCTGGCCGTGAGCGAGGGGAGATAGGAGCCCCAGGCGTTCCGCCGCCGGGCCGCGGCCGTGCGGACGCCGGTCTCGGCCCGGACCACGCTGGGCTGGACCCGCTCGGCGAGACGGACGGCCTCGGCGAGGGTGACGGCGCGCTCCTGGGCGAACGCGGGCAGCACCGTGCCGAGGGCGAGCAGTGCAAGAATGGCCAGCGGCGAAAGGGTCACGAGTGGCTCACAGGGGAGACGGGGACCACCGGGTGCCGGGATCCGCCGACGTCTGACGAATCCTACCCCCGCTTGTTAGGGGCTGACAGTCCACCGCGGTGGAAATGCGCGGCGGTCCCCTGGCGTTGCACTCGCGGAGCCCTAGCGGTCCGCCCGCCGCCGGAACGCCTCCCGCCAGGCGCCGATCGCCAGCCAGGCGCAGAGCACTCCGAAGGCATAGGCGGTGATCCTGGGCAGGACGAAGAACAGGAGGCCGAGGGACACGAACAGGCCGCTGAGCGGCAGGAAGACCGAGCGGCGGGCGTTGCTCGCGATGGTCCGGAGCGCCAGGGCGGCGCGGTGCCGCAGCTCCCGGCGGCTGCGCGGCGCGGCGGTCATCTCGATCTCGGGCTCTTCCCGGCTCAGCGCGGTCGGCAGGGCGGCGCTGATGCGCCGGGGCGCCCGGACCGGCCGGCGGGTCACCTCCCGGCTCCGGGCGATGTCGAGGCGATACTGCCGCTCCATCGCCTCGGCGAGGGCGGGATCCTCGATCAGGACGTCCAGCTCGTAGTTGCCCACCAGGCTCGAGGGATTGAGGTTGCTCGAGCCGATTCGGACCCAGCGCCCGTCGGCCACGATGCTCTTGGCGTGCAGCATCGGCCCGTCCCACTCGTAGATCCGCACCCCGCTCCGCAGCAGGTCGCGGTAGCCGATGCGGGAGAGATTGCGGATCAGCGGCAGATCGCTCGAGCCGGGCACCAGCATGCGCACGTCCACGCCGTCGCGGGCTGCGTCGCGCAGCGCCTGGAACAGGCGCGGCGGCGCCACCAGGTACGCGTCGGTGAACCAGACCCGGTTGATGCTGCCGGCCGCCAGCAGCTCGATCACCCGGTAGGCCCGCTCCCGCCCGGGCTCGCCGCTGATCACCCGGACCTCCGCCTCGCCCATGGGGGTGACCCGCCCGGCCACGTCCTCGTCGGGAATCCGGCCGCCGGCCACCTCCCAGGTGCGG
>DASUSR010000120.1:0-6526 GCA_036375015.1 Gemmatimonadales bacterium | reverse complement strand
TGTCCCCGGTCGAGACATCGGCGATGCGATTCCGCTACTTCTTAAGTACAATGTGAAGCCCTAGAACAGAGAATCACGGAGCGTATGAACGGGGTGGCGTTGCGAGCCGCCCCGTTCGCTTTCAAGGGCGCCTCGATCGCTTGGCAGGTCAGGCCTTGCTCAGGTGGGCGGACCATCCCACCTTGGGGCCGTGCCGCGGCGAGGCGGCACAATCTTCGTGATTACACTACCACGGCAGAGGATATTCCCATGGCCGCCCCCGCTATCCAGCAGCACACCGACTGGCCCGAACTCCTCACCGCGCTGTTCCAGCGCATGACCGAGCACAACACCGAGATCGAGTTCGTGGACCTCGAGGTGATGGTCCCCGTCACCAGCCAGCCCGACTCGCGGCAGGCGCCCTACCGGCTCAACGGGGTGCTGCGCGTTCGGAACGGCGGGACAGGCAAGGGCCGGTGAACCGGCCGTGACGCCGGTCATCGAGGGGGAGCTGGAGCTCACCACACCGGCCGGAACGGTCCGGATCGAGGGCGAGCAGCGGGACCTCGTGGTCATGGTGCCCGATGCCCGCACAGGGATCGAGCTCCTCGGCACCCTCAACAGTGCCCTGGGCGGGCGGCGGGCCGTGGAAGCGGTAGACGGCTTCCTCCGCGCGTCCGGCGTGGGGCTGCGGGTGCGGGTTCGCGGCGCCGAGGTCGCCCACCTGGGCGCCGGGGCCAAGCCTGGCCTGGTCTCGCGTCTCGTGAAGGCGGCGGTGCTGCGTTAGAGTGGTCAGCCCGAGACGAGCCGGCGCACGTTGCGCATAACGCGGCGCTGAGCGGGCTCGTCCCGCACCGCCAGGAAGATCGTATCGTCGCCCGCAATCGTCCCAACGATGTCGGGCCACGCCAGGCGGTCCATCGCGACCGCCACGCGGTTGGCCTCGCCGGGCGGGGTGTGCAGCACCAGCAACGACTCCCCCGCCGGCTCGCAGCTCAGCACGCCCTCCGCGATCCGCCGCTCGTCCGGGTCCACCACCCGCGTTCCGGGCGGGGGCCGCCGATAGGCCCCATCCACCTTGACCAGACGCAGGGCGGAGATATCCCGGCTCACTGAGGACTGGGTGACGTCCCACCCTTCGGCCGCCAGCGCCTCGGCCAGCTCCTCCTGGGTGCGAATCGCCCGGGTGCTGATGAGCTCGAGGATCTTGAGGTGGCGCTTGCGACGGTCGGCGGTCATGGGGCCACGGGGCGGTGCGGCCGAAGGGCGCGGCCCGCGAGCCGGCTCATGGCCTGCTCGAAGCGACGGAGCTCGCGGGTATTCCAGGCCGTCGCCCGGCGGAGGCGGGCGCGCGCCTCGTCGAGGCCGAGGTCGCCGAGTCCTCCGGTCGAGCGGCGGCGCGCGACGATGCGCGAGGGGGTCGGCGGGTCGAACACTTCACCGCGGGCCAGCGCCTCTTTCACTTCGCGATAGGCCAGCCGGAAGGGCCGCCCCGCCTCCACGCGGCGCATCACTTCGTCCGTGGCGAGTGCCCCGGCATCGAGCCCCGCGGCGCAGCGCTCGCGATCGACCTCCAACCTCGGTACGGCCGCGGCTACCGTCTCCAGCACCAGCTCGGCGCGCTCCAGCCCCCGCATCAAGGGCTCCTTGAGCAACTGGAAATCCCGGTGATAGCCGCTCGAGAGCTTGCCCTTGATCTGGAGCACGGCGACCAGGTCTCCCTCGAGCGCGGCTGCCCGCCCCCGGGCGAGCTCGAACAGGTCGGGGTTGCGCTTGTGGGGCATGATGCTGCTGCCGGTCGCGAGCGCGGGCGGCAGCACGAGATAGCCGAACTCCTCCGCGCTGTAGAGGATCACGTCCTGGGAGAGCCTCGCCAGCTCGTGGCCCAGCTGGCTGCACCAGAAGAGCACTGCCGCCTCCAGCTTGCCTCGCCCCCCCTGCACCAGCGCCACGTTGCGGTCGAGCCCGGCGAAGCCGAGCGCGCGCGCCGCGGCCTCCCGGCGGAGCGGGAGCGGCACACCGTAGCCCGCCGCGCTGCCGAGGGGGCAGCGGTCCACCTGGCGCCAGAGCGCGTCGTGGGCCTCGATGGTGTCGAGCAGTCCCTCGGCGTAGGCCCCCGCCCAGAGTCCGACCGAAGAGGGCATGGCGCGCCGCTGGTGGGTGTAGCCCGGCCAGAGCACGGCGCGGTGGCGGCGGGCGAACTCGAGCAACGCGCCGGCCACCTGGACCGCGTGCCGGTGCAGCATCAGCAGCCGATCCTTGAGGTAGAGCCGGAGGTCGAGCGCTACCTGATCGTTCCGCGAGCGCCCGGTGTGGAGCCGCTCCCCGGTGCCTGGATAGCGGCGGACCATCCACTCCTCCACCGCGGTGTGCACGTCCTCGTGCCTGGAGTCCAGCGTCAGCCGGCCCCGGTCCGCGGCGGCCAGCGCCTCCCGGAGACCGCGGCGGAGCCGGGCATGGTCGCGGACGCCCACCAGTCTCGAGGCGCGCAACCCCTCCACGTGACCCAGGCTGCCCAGAATGTCCCAGCGCAGCAGCCGCGCGTCCCAGGGACGGTCCTCGGCGGCGGTGCGCGCCAGGAGCATGCGGTCGGGCGCGGAACCGGTGCTCCACAACGTCGTCGACCTGGGAGTCATGAGGACGTCACCGTCCGGCCAGGTATTCGCGGGCGAGGTCGGCGTAGAAGCGGCGGGCGGCCGTCACCTCGGGCAGCTCCACGCATTCGTCCGGCGTGTGCGACCGGCGGCTGGTCCCGGGCCCGCACTTGATCGCATCCACGTGACGGAGGAACACCCAGTCGGAGCAGGTCGGGCTGCCGAAGGTCCTCGCATCGGGGCGGACGCGACGGGCGGCGGCGAGCAACCGGGATCCGTCCGGGGTCTCGCAGGGCACGAGCCGGCGGGAGGTGACAATGACGGTGGAATCGAGCGCGGCCTCGAGACGCCGGGCGACCTCCTCGTGGCTCCAGTCGGGCGTGCTCCGGATGTCGAGCACCGCGCGGGCCACCGGCGGCGTCACGTTCCGGCTCACGCCGGCCTCGAGCATGGTCGGTGTGGCCGTGGTGCGGCCCAGGACGGGGTGAGTGCGCTCGGTGAACAGCGCGTCGAGCCGGAGCAGGTCACGGGCGAGGGCCAGGACCGCGTTGCGGAACTGGCCGTCGGCAACGGCGTAGCCGGCGTGACGCTGGTCGCCCTCGGCGAGGAGGTCCACCATCATGAGGCCTCGCTGGGCCACCGCGATGTCGAGATTGGTCGGCTCGCCGATCACGGCCGCGTCGATGTCGCCCGCCCGCGCGACCGCGCGATCCATCGTGGTGTGCTTGGTCTCCTCCCCGTAGCCCAGGAGCACCAGCAGCCGGCCGACACCGATGCCGCCGCGCTCCTGGAGGTCCCGGGCCGCGTACATCATCGCGGCGACCGACGCCTTGGCGTCCCCCGAGCCCCGGCCGTAGAGCCGGTCGCCCACGACCACGGGAGTGAAGGGATCGCGGGTCCAGCCGGCGCCGGGCGGTACCACGTCGAGATGGGAGACGAGCGCCAGGGTGGGGCCGGGACTCCCCCCGGGAACCTCGAGCCGCACCGAGGTGTCGTCCCGCACCACCTCGACCCCCCACTCCCGCGCCGTCTCCTCCACGAAGGCCGCGACCGCCTCCTCCTCACCGCTCACCGACGGGATCGCCACGAGCTGTCGCAACAGCTCCAGCTCACCCGGCAAGGTCCACCCCCAGATAGGTCGCCTTCTCCTTGCGACCGACGATCATGGTGCCGCATCCCGCGCCGGTAAACACTTCGAGCAGGAGGGCGTCGGCGGCGCGGCCGTCGATGATGTGGGTGCGCTCCACTCCGCCGGTCGCGGCGCGGATGCAGGCCTCCACCTTGGGGCGCATCCCGCCGGCGAGCACGCCGCTCGCCATGAGACCGGCCAGATCGTCGGGATCGGCGAAGGTGACCAGGGTGGACGGATCGTTGCGGTCCCGCAGCACCCCGGGCGCGCCGGTCAGGAAGATGAGTTTCTGCGCCCGCAGGGCCACCGCGAGCGACTCGGCGACGGTATCGGCGTTCACGTTGTAGACCTCGGCGTCCTCGCCGCCCGCGAGGCTGGCGACCACCGGCACGAAGCGCGCGTCCATCAGCGTGACCAGCACCCTGGGATCCACCCGGTCGATGTCTCCCACGTGGCCGTAATCCACCCGCGTGGTCTGCCCGGCGTCGTCCACCACCTGCACCGGCGGGCGCCGGTGCGCGGTGATGAGCTCGGCGTCCACGCCGCTCAATCCCACCGCCTGCACCCGGTGGGCGCGCAAGGCGGCGAGGAGATCGGTGTTGAGCTGGCCGGCATAGACCATCTTGGCCACCTCGAGCGCCGCGTCGTCGGTGACCCGGCGGCCAGCCACCATCCGGGGCTCGAGGCCGAGCCGGCGGCTGAGGGCGCTGGCCTGCGGGCCGCCGCCGTGGACCACGACGAGCCGAATGCTGAGCGAGGACAGCAGCGCGAGCTGGGCGGCGACGTGATCGAGCACCTCCGGCTCGCCCAGCACGTCGCCGCCCAGCTTCACGACGAAGACCTGGTCCCGGTAGGCCCGCACGTAGCGCAAGGCCCCCTTCAGTCCCGCGATGCCCTTCGATGGGTCGATCGTCAAAGATGTCCTCTCCCGAGCTAGGTGAAAGGTGAAGGGTGAAGAGTGAAGGGTGAAAGGCGCGCCCCCTTCACTCCTTCACCCTTCACTCTTCACGTCCCCGAGCAGTTCCAGCATCAACGCCCGCTGGGCATGGAGCCGGTTCTCGGCCTGGTCCACGACGACCGAGTTGGGGCCGTCGAGGACCGCGTCGTCGATCTCGACGTTGCGCCGGACCGGGAGGCAATGCATCACGATGCCGCGGCCGCCCCGGCTGGAGCGGAGCCGGCCGGGGGTGAGGCGCCAGTCGCGGAGCCCCGCCCGGGCGGCGGCCTCCTCCTCGGGACGGCCGTAGAGCTTGACCGAGCCCCAGGACTTCACGTACACGGCATCGGCGCCGACCAGCGCGTCGTCGGGGTCGTCGATGATGTGCACGAACTCGCCGCCGGCCTGCTGCGCGATGCGCCGGACGAGCGCGGTGTCCTCCGGGTCGAGCTCGTAGCCGTCCGGCCGCGCGATCACGATCTCCATCCCCAGCCGCGCCGCAGCCAGCGCGGCGCTGGCCGGCACCGCCGTCGGCAGCGCCTTGGGATGCCAGGCCCAGGTGAGCACGAAGCGCTTGCCGGCCGTGTCCCCGAGCTTCTCCCGCAGGGTCATGGCGTCGGCCAGCGCCTGGCAGGGATGGCGGCGGGCGGACTCCAGGTTGATCACCGGCTTCTCGCAGTGACGGGCGAAATCGCGCAGGACCTGGTCCCGACGAGCCACCGCCCAGTCGCTGCCCCGCGGAAACGAGCGCAGCCCCAGCGCGTCGGCATAGCGGCCCAGCACCCGGGCGGCCTCCACGATGTGCTCCACCCGGTCGCCGTCCATCACCGCCCCCGGCTCGGTCTCCAGCGCCCAGCTCCCCTTCCCCGGCTCGAGGACGACCGCGTGGCCGCCGTGCAGGAACATCGCGGTTTCGAAGCTGGTGCGGGTGCGCAGGCTCGGGTCCATGAACACCATGGCGAGCACCTTGCGCTCGAGCCCGCCGGTGATCTCGCCTCGCTTCACCCTGGCGGCGAGCGCCAGCAGCGCCTCCACCTCCTCGGGGGCCCAGTCCTCCAGGGCGAGAAAGTCCCGCTTGGTCACGCCAGCACCTCCTTGAGACCTCCGAGGAGCAGGTCCGCCTCGGAGCGCGAGAACGAGAGCGGCGGCAGCAGCCGCAGCACCTGCGGGTCGGCCGCGGTGCCGGTGAGGATCCGCCGATCGAAGAGCGCGCGCTGGACCTCCGCGGCCGGGCGGCGGAGATGCAGGCCCAGCAGGAGTCCGCGCCCGCTCACTTTTACGACCCCCAGTGCGCGCGCGCCCTGCCGCAGATACTCGCCGACCCGCAGCGCGTTCTCGATCAGCCCCTCGCGCTCGATCACGCCGATGTTGGCCAGGGCCGCGGCGCAGACGAGCGGCCCGCCGCCGAAGGTGCTGCCGAGATCGCCGACGGCAATCCGGCTGGTGACCGCGGGCGAGGCGACCACCGCACCGATCGGGAGTCCCGCGGCGAGCCCCTTGGCGAAGGTCAGCACGTCGGGGGTGACGCCGTACGCCTCCGCGGTGCTGAAGGCCCCGCAGCGCCCCACGCCGCACTGCACCTCGTCGAAGACCAGCACCGCGCCCCGCGCCTCGCACACCCGGCGCGCCGCCCGGAGAAACTCCGGGGCGCAGTCCCGGGCGCCCGCCAGCCCTTGGACCGGCTCCACGATGACCGCGGCGACCCGGTCGTCCACCGCGGCCTCGAGCGCCGCGACGTCGTCGAACGGCACCTTGCGGGAGAGGGGCATGCCGGCCCGGCGCGCGCTCTCCTCGTACCGTTCGCCGTCGGTGACGGCGAGGGTGGCCACCGTGCGCCCGTGCCAGCCGCCCGCCACCGAGACGATCGCCTGCCGGCCGGTGTGCTTG
>DASUSR010000119.1:0-9668 GCA_036375015.1 Gemmatimonadales bacterium | reverse complement strand
TGAGCAGAAAGAGGGTGTCCTCCACCAGGGCGTTGAGGTCCACCACCGCCTTGGAGGTGCCCTTGGGCCGGCTGAAATCGAGGAGACCGTCCACGATCCGGCTGCAGCGGTCCACTTCCTTCTCGATGATGCGGAGGTACTCCTCCGCCGCCGCGGCGAGCGCCGCGCCGCCCGGCCCTCCCCCCTCGAGCCGGCCCTCGATGGCCGCGACGCAGGCGCTGATGGTGGCGAGGGGATTGTTGATCTCGTGCATGACGCCGGCGGCGAGCTGGCCGATGGCGGCCAGCTTCTCCGACTGGAGAATCCGCGCCTGGATGCCGCGCCAGTCGGTGACGTCCTCGCCGATGGTGATGACGTGGCTGATCTCGTCGCCGTCGAGCCGCATGGGGATCTTGCTCAGCCGGAAGTGGCGGGTGGCGCCGCCGAGCGTCACCTCCAGCTCGCTCTGCTGGATCTCCCCGGTGCGGAAGACGCGGTCGAACTCCTCCCGCAGTTCCTCGGGCGGCTGCCGGGTGAGCACCTCGAACACCGGCCGGCCCACCACCTCGTCACGGCGGAGCCCCTGGGTGCCGGTCTCCCGCTTGCGGTTCCAGATCTGAATGCGGTAGTCGCGGTCCACCACGTAGAGTCCCACGGGCAGGCTGTCGATCACCAGGCTGGTGAACCGGCGGTGCTCCTCGATCTCCCGCCACTGGGCCGCGACCTCTCCCGCGAGGTCCTCCGACAGCTCGAGCGAGGCCAGGTAGGGGGCGAGCACGTCGGCCACGATCGTGAGGGCCTCGAGCTGCTCGGGCCCGGGAGCCGCCCGGACCTCCAGCAGGCCGACGCGGGTACCCTCGTGCTCCAGGAGGAACCGGCGCGCGCCCTCGTCCGCCGGTACCCGGTCCAGCGTCGCGACCGCGGCCGGCGGCCCGGCGGCCGGCGGCGAGGAGACCCGGCTGAGGGCGGCGATCCCCGGGCGACGGACCCACAGCCCGACCCGCTCGGCCGGCAGGCCGCGGCGCAGGGCCTCCGTGACGGCGGTGAGCGTCGCCTCGGTGCCGACCCCGCTGTTGAGCAGGCGGGCTACGGCGCCGACCAGACCGAGCGGCCCCGCCGGCGCCGCCGTTGTCTCGCTCACCCCATGGCCTCCCTCACCGCGCCCCCCGCGAGCCGCGGGGCACCGTCGTGCCGGCCACGCTCACGATGCGCCAGTTGCCTCCGATCCGGCGCAGCACCAGGTGCTCCACCCAGTCGCGCTCCACCCACCCGCTCTCACTCCCGCCGAGCGGGACGCGGCGGCGGGTGGTCACCCACGCCGCCGCGATGTCCCCGTCCTGCCGGAAGTCGGTGCGGAGAATCCGGACGTCGAACCCCTCGGGCCCGCTGCCGTCCAGGGTGCGTCCGAGGTGCGCCAGCGCCGAGTCGATGGGCACCGGCTGGCCGACGGAGCGCGGCATCAGCGGCCCCGAATAGCTTCCGCCGCGCCAGAACAGCGCCCGCACCTCGCTCCAGTCGCGCTCCGAGAGCCCGCGGGCGTAGCGGACGATCAGTTCCACCACCGCGTCCTCGTCTCGCCGGGTACCCGTCGGGGTCCGATCCTCGATGCGACATCCGATCGCCGGCACGAGTCCAAGGCAGGCGGCGGCGAGCAGGAGAGACCGCATCGCGATCCTGGAGAAAGAGATAAGGAGTGCGCGCCGGGCCCTAGGCCAGCGCGGCGATCCGCTCGAGGAGCTCGCCGTTCTCTCGGCGGGTCGCCGGGGTCTCCTCCGTGAAGGCCCAGCGGACCACACCCTCGCGGTCGATGAGGATGTAGGCGCGATCGGAGACGAACCGCTCCTCGTTGAGCACCCCGTAGCGCCGGCTCACCTCCCGCTTGAAGTCGCTCAGCATGTCCACCGAGAGCCGCTCCTTGGCCTTGAACTCCCTGAGCGTGGGAATCGAATCCACGCTCATGGGCAGCACCTCGACGCCCGCGGCCTGGAACCGGCCGTAGTCGTCGCTGAAGGCGCAGAGCTCGCGGGTACAGGTGCCGGTGAAGGCGAGCGGGAAGAACGCCAGGAGCACGTTCCTTCCCCGCAGCGCCGACAGGGTGACGTCGCTCCCGCCGGTGGATGGCAGGGTGAAGTCCGGCGCCGGGGTGCCCTCGGCGGGCAGCTGGCCCATGCTCGCGGACCTACTTGCGGGCCGCGTCGTAGCGCCTGCCCACGTCGCTCCAGTTCACCACGTTCCACCAGGCGGACACGTAGTCGGGCCGGCGGTTCTGATACTTGAGGTAGTAGGCGTGCTCCCAGACGTCGCAGCCGAGGATCGGCGTCTTGCCGCTCATCAGCGGGCTGTCCTGGTTGGGCGTGCTCTCGATCGAGAGACCGCCGGACCGGTCCGCGATGAGCCAGCCCCAGCCGCTGCCGAAGCGCCCCGCGCACGCCTTGGCGAACTGCTCCTTGAACTGGCCGAAACCGCCGAAGGCCTTGTCGATCGCCTGGGCCAGGGAGCCCGAGGGCTCCTTCGCGCCGCCCGGCGCCATCATTTCCCAGAACATGGTGTGATTCACGTGCCCGCCGCCGTTGTTGCGCACGGGGGTCCGCACCGCCTCGGGCAGGGCGTCCACGTTGGCGATGAGCTCCTCGACCGACTTCTTCTGCAGGTCGGCGTGGCCTTCGATGGCGGCGTTCAGGTTATTCACGTACGCCGCGTGGTGCTTGTCGTGGTGGATCCGCATCGTCTGCTCGTCGATGTGCGGCTCCAGTGCGTCGTAGGCGTATGGCAGGGGGGGAAGGGTAAACGCCATGTGCCGATTCCTCAGTGTAGAAGCTACTGATTCCTGAAGGACTTAGGTCGTCTCGGGGCCAAATATGGACCGGGCGGGGAGAGGGGTCAACGCGGGGAACGGCTGCCGGCGAGGCCCAGGGCCGCCCCAGCCGAGGCCAGAACGGTATAGACGACCTCGGTGCCGAGCCCCGCGACCGCGACGTTGAGCGCGCCCCAGGCCGCGGCGAGGGCAATCGGAATCCGCGCCAGCCGCTCGGCCGGCCCTGGCAACCGGCGCCCGAGCTCAATGGCCACGGCGGCCAGGAAGAGCGATCCTGCTCCGGCGTGTCCCCGAGGGTCGAGGCTCACCACGCCCAGCATGGCACCGCCCACCGCGAGGGGGGTGAGCCTTCGCGTCAGCGCGGCGTGCCAGATGCCGAGCACGAGCAGCGGGAACACCGCGGCCTGCCAGTGGGCGAGCCCGGCGGGCACGGCGGTGCCCAGCCGCACGAGCATCACCCCGCCGACCGGGCCGGTGAGCGCCCCGCCGGCCGGCTGACGGAAGGGCCACTGTCCCGAGAGCACCCACGCCGAAGCCAGGATAGGCAGCGCGAGCAGCCGCTCCGCGGCCGGGCTGAGGGGAAGCCACGGGATGGCGGCGAGGGAAAGGCCTTCCGGGCCCGCGATGGTGGCCACCAGCCAGAAGGCGGTGGCGAGCAGAAGGAAGACGAGCGTCGGCGCCACCGGATGAGGCCGCGCCGGGGAAGGCACGCTGAGCCAGGCCGCCCACCCGCAGGCCATCGCCCCGGCGATGACGGCGGCGATGTGGCCCGCGGCACCGACGAGCAGTGCGCCCAGCGCGAGGGCCGCGAGCGCGGCGGGGCTCGCCGTCGCCGGCAGCGTCGCTTGGGCGTGTCGTCGCAGGATATCCCCGGCGCCACGGCCGAGCCGGGCGCCGGCGGCGGCCACGGCCGCGATGCCGCCGGCAACCGCGATGCTGCCGAGCGCACCGGCCTGCGCGACGAAGGGTACCAGATCGATCGTCAGGAGCCCGATCCCGACCGGCAGGAGGACCGGACCGGCCCGGGCCCGTCCCCGGGCCCGGGCCATACCGAGCACCGCCGCCCCCACCCCAAGCGCAGTTCCAAGCGCGAGCAGTCCCGTGTTGAAGAGCAGGAACCGGCCGGGGCCCGGGGCCCCCTCCGTCGCCTGGAGCGCGGCGAGTCCCAGCCCGAGCGCCACGAGACCCGCCGCGCCGACCCGCCGGGCCGGCATGTCATCCGTCAGAGCTACGCCGGCCACCAGGACCGCCGCGCCCGCCATCATCGCCACGTCTCGAATGCCCGTGGATCACATCTTGCACGCGTCGCGATGTGCGCGGGGCGCCGGAGAAGGCAACGACCCGTGTCTCCCCTGGGACGCCGCGCCGGAGCACGCGGGCGGGATCTCCCGGCCGCCCCCGGCGCCCCCGGTGAAACGCAACCCGCACGGGTCATCTGCAAGGCACCGGCCTGCACCGTCGACCTCCCGCAGCGACGAAGGGAACACCGCACCGTGACCGCAGCCATCGACCCCAGCCCCGCGACCGTGACCGACACCGCGAGCGACGAGGGCGGGGAGCGGCGCCGCCAGATCCCCAAGCGGAAGACCTGGCGCCCCGCGAGCGAGCTGGCGGTGGACCTCGGGACCGCCAACACGCTCGTCCTGGTCAAGGGCGAGGGTGTGGTGCTGAACGAGCCCTCGGTGGCGGCGGTGGACCAGGCCGGAAACATTCTCGGGATCGGGCTCGAGGCCAAGCGGATGCTGGGCCGCACGCCCGACGGGATCCTCGCGGTCCGGCCGATGAAGGACGGGGTCATCGCCAACTTCGAGGTCGCCGAGAAGATGCTGCGGCACTTCCTCCGCCTGGTGATCGACCGCACCATCCTCAAGGTGAAGCCCAGCGTCATCGTGTGCGTGCCCAGCGGGATCACCGAGGTCGAGCGCCGCGCCGTGCGCGATTCGGCCCGCTCGGCAGGGGTCAAGCGCCTGCTCATGGTGGCCGAGCCGATGGCCGCGGCGATCGGCGTGGGGCTGCCGGTCGAGACCCCGGTCGGCAGCATGGTGATCGACATCGGCGGCGGGACGACCAACATCGCGGTGATCGCACTGTCCGGCATCGTCTGCGATGCCTCCATCCGGACCGGCGGGGACGAACTGGACCAGTCCATCGTGCAGTTCATGCGGAAGACCTACAGCCTGCTCATCGGCGAGCCCACCGCGGAGCGGATCAAGATGCGCCTCGGCTCGGCGGTGCCCCTCATGCCGGAGCTGGAGATGGACGTGAAGGGCCGGGACCTCGTCTCCGGCCTGCCCAAGACCGTCCGGATCGACTCGGCCGGGGTGCGGGATGCCATGCAGGAGCCGCTCTCCCGCATCACCAACGCGGTGCGCCGGGCGCTCGAGACTACCCCACCCGAGCTCGCGAGCGACATCCTCGAGCGCGGCATTATCCTCACGGGCGGCGGGTCGCTCATCCGGGGGCTGGAGCAGCTCCTGATGGACGAGACCGGGCTGCCGGTCCGGGTGGACGAGGACCCGCTAACCTCGGTGGTGCGCGGCACCGGCCGCATCCTCGACGACTACAGCCGCTACGGCAGCGTCCTGACGACCTGAGCGATTCCCGGGGCGACCCGGGGACCCCAGCCCCGTACGCCGGCAGTCACGCCACCTGGCGCGGCTGTCGGCGTACGGTTTTGTAGGGCCGGAGCTACAGCATCGGCGCACGGCCGACCGCGGCCGGAAATTGCAGCGGCGGCGGGACCGTCGCGATCCCCGACGACTCGTCCACCGATGCGATGGCGCGCCAAGGGGTTGGCTAGGCCGTCACGGTATTGATCGGCGGCGGGTCCCGCCTGGCACGCCTCTGGCCCATCCTCCGAGCGCGCCGCTTCCCCCTTGGAGGACCGATGAAATCGAGCCGTCTCTTCCTCGTCACGCTGGGCGCGCTCACGCTGAGCGCCCGGGTCCACGAGCCGCCTTCCCACCCCGTGCGCTGACGATGGCTCAGACCACCGAAGTCCTCGTGATCGAGGACGATGCGCTGGACCGGGAGCTGATCGCGGAGCTGCTGACCGTGCGGGGACGCGGCCGGATGCGCATCAGCGAGGCGCGGGACTTCAAGACCGCGCTGGAGCGGCTGGGAAGCCAGACCTACGACCTGGTCCTGCTCGACACCAAGCTGCCGGACGCCACAGCGCTGTACGCCCTGCGGGCCATCGGCGAGCAGGCGCCGCTGACGCCGATCCTTCCCCACCCGGCCTACATCACCGCGAAGGCGCGACAGGATGCCCGCGAGCGGGGCGCATTCGACGTCGTGGTCCGCGGCGAGCTCAACCCGATGTGGAGCGCGGTGAACAAGCTGCTGACCCTGCGAGCGCTGGGCCAGGACGACCGGCCGATCGCCCGGGCCGTCGGCGAGTAGGGCCCGCGCCGTCGGCCGCGAGGGTTCACGGCCCCCGCGCACTCGCGCGGGGGCCGTTCGCATGTGGGCACGCGGCCCATGCTGGCGGAGCGCTGGTGACGCTCTAGATTTCAGCGGTTCCCGGATTCCTCGTCTCCAGCGGCACCAGCGCGGACCATCCTGTGTTCATGTTCATCGAAGAGCTGATCGGGCGCACGGTGTGGTGGGCCTGGAGCCTGCCCTACGGCCTGCAGGTGGTACTCCTGGTGTTCATCGCCGCCTGGGTGGCCCTGCTGCTGCACGAGGGGGCGCACGGGCTCGTGGCGCGCGCGCTCGGCGTGCGGCCGTGGAGCATCACGCTCGGAGCCGGGCCGGTGCTCTACCGCGGCACCATCGGCGGCTGCGCGTTCCGCCTGGCGGCACTGCCGCTGCACGGCGAGGTCCGGTTCCGCGACGAGGACGCCCGGCGGATCGGGTACCGCAACGTCGGGCGGGAGGACTGGACCTTCGAGTGGAACGCGGCGTCCTGGCGGGCCCCGCTCATCTCGGCGGCGGGCGGCGTCGCCAACCTCCTGGCCGCCGGCGGCGTGGTGGCCTACTGGGCATGGATGCCGCGGCTCACCCCGCCGAGCTTCGCCCTCTTCGCCATGTGCCTGGTGGTCAATCTCATGATGTTCCTGAATCTCGCGCCGATCCGCGGCCTCGACGGCGGGCGACTGGTCGTGCATGCGGCGGCCTACCGCCGGCAGGGCCCCGCCAGCGGATGACGATGCTCCGCACCGCCCTCGCGGCCGTGGCCCTCGCGGGATGCGCGGCCGGAAGTCGGACCCCCGCCCCCGGGCCCTCCGCCGTTCCCGACTCCGCGGCGCTCGCCGCGGCGAGCGAGATCATGCGGCTGGAGGAGGCCTGGGGGCGGGCGCTCAGCGCCAGGGACACGGCGTTCTTCCGCCGCACCCTGGGCGACGATTTCGTCGGCACCGGAGGCGCGGAGACCCGGTCGAAGGCCGCGGTGATCGACGAGCTGGCGCGCGGTGTCGGGACCGTGCCGGTCCCACGCCTGGAGCAGACCCAGGTGCGCTTCTTCGGCGACGTGGCCGTCGTCACCGGGGTCGCGGCGTACCAGGGCACCGACGCCGGACCGCTCTCCCGCACCCGCTTCACCGAAGTCTGGGTCAAGCGGGAGGGCAGCTGGCAGGCCGTTCACGGCCACTACAACGCGGTCCCCCTGCGAACCCCATGACGCCGCCGGCCATCATCGCGGCCATCTGCTTCGTGACCGCCGCCGCGCTCTATCATGCCGAGCTGCACGTGCTCGCCTTCATCACGGCGATCATCGGACTGGTGCTGATCGCTCCCATCGCGCTCGCGTACCTGGGACTCGCCCGGTGAGGCCGCTCCTGTGGGCCGGCGGATACGCCGCGCTCTTCGCGCTCGTGCTGGGTGCGGTGGACCGGCACGGCGGCCCGGGGTTGGAGCTCGCCTCCCTCGCCGTCATGCTGGGCTATCCCCTCATGCTGCTCGTCGGCGTCGCCGATGCCTTGGTGGCGCGGGAGGCGCGCGGCCGGATCGCGATCGCGCCGCTCCTGCTCCTGTTCGCCGCGGTGCCCGGCGTCGCCGGCGTGCGGGCCGCGGACGGTTCGCTGCACGACCGCAGCTTCACCCGCCACCTGGAGCAGATCGAGGCCCTGGTGTCCCGGATGCCGGTCGAGAGCGGTGGTCGCATGCGGCTGCCGGTGGATTCGCTCCCCGCCGGCGTCAGGAGCTGCTGCGCGCGGGTGGTGGTGGTGCGGCGAGACATGGACGGCCAGCTCTCCGCGACGGTCCTGGGCCGGCGCGGCACCGCCTACCTGTACGATCCCAGTGGCGCCCGCCTGCTCTACGGCATCGATCGGGGGCGCTGGCGCTCGCACCGGCGGCTGACGGGGGACTGGTACCGGGTGGTGCGGTTCTGAGGCTTTCAACTTCGATGATGTAAGGACAGGGGTGGCGACGAGCCACCCCTGTCTGTTGAAGTACGGCTTACCGCGGCGGTCCCGTGCCGCCGACCCCCGCCCGGCTACGGGAAGTACTGGACGTTGTTGCCCGGCCGGCTGCCGCCGACCACCTGGATTCCTACCTGCCCATTCACGAAGATGCGGGTTGCCGCGGCACCCGAGCGGGGGGTGGGCAGCGGCCTCCCGGTCGTCCACGAGTTGGTGGCGGGGTCGTAGATGGTCGTCGTGCGCAGCGTGTCCACTCCGCCGGCCGGGCGCCCGCCGAACACGTACAGCTTCCCGTTGGCCGCCGTGCCGGTCGGGGAAAATCCGAGAAAACGAGGCGGCGGCCTCCGCGTAGCCCAGCGATTGGTGGCCGGATCGTAGACCTCCAGATTGGTGCCGCCCGCCACATAGAACTTCCCGCCTATCACCCCGGCTGCCCCTCCCGTAGTGTAAGTATTCGCCGGGCTGGGGAGCGTCGTCCACTGGTCCTTCACTCGGTTGTAGCGGAAGAAATTGGCCCGCGGCGGATCCCAGCAGTCGTCGTACCAGTAGTCGATGGGCGTGGCGGGTTCCTCACAGCGGCTCAACACGTAGAGCTTGCCGCCGATAAGTCCCGTAAACCCTCGGTCGCCGCCGTCCGGCATGTTCTGCTTCCGGGTCCAGGTATCCGTGCGGGGATCATACATGTACGACTGATTGCTGGACGGGTTGTACGCCCAGCCATTCTTGCGGCCCCCGGAGATGAAGATCTTGCCGTCGATCACCGCGGCACCGTTGGTCGAGTAGCGGGGTACGGGCAGCGGGGCCTTCAGGGTCCACTGGTTGGTCGAGACATCGTAGGCCATGACCTTGGTGAGGCTGCCGCCGGTGGCGGAGCGCCCGCCGATGACATAGACGATCGAGTGGCCCGCGGCATCCGTCACGGTGGCGGCGGCGTGGTCCCACCGCTCGATGCTCCACAGGTCGGCCCGCTTGAGCCAGGAATTGGAGGCGACCGCAAGCGCCGGAGCGGCCGCGGGTTGCTCTTCGACCGCGCTCGGTTGGACCGGGTCGTCACCGCAGGCGGCGAGCGCGAACGAGCCGAGGAGCGCCGCACTCGGCCGGAATGAACGTCTCACGAGTCCTCCAGAACTGAGTCGTGGCCTGAGGAGCGGCGGAGGAGGAGTCGTAACGACAGGTTGCGGCTCGAGGGTGGACCCGCCGGGAACTCCGTGCCACGAGGGAGTATCGCCGCGAGGGGCCCAACAGGGCGTGAACCCGCCGTGAAGATCCCGTCATGCGCGTCGGGGCTCGAAATTCCATCTGGGATGAGACAACAGTGTACCGGGAGCTTTCCCGTCCGGCGCCCATTTCACATCATTGCCGGTGCCTGGGAGCCGGGTACGGGTCAATCCAGGAAGCGAAGCCGATACGCAACACGGAGGATCACATGTCGCCAAGACTCGCGGGGTTCACCGCGATCACAGTCCTGGTCGCCGGGTGCCAAACCGACCGCCCCGGTCCGACCGAATACG
>DASUSR010000118.1:0-10655 GCA_036375015.1 Gemmatimonadales bacterium | reverse complement strand
CCGGACCCCGGCGCCGGCGCCTACGTCACGCGCGACCTGTTCTGGTACCGTTCGACCCTCGCCCACAACGCTCCGCGACTCGATGGGCGCTCGCAGGTAGCGGGTGACGCGACCTGTGCCGCCTTCGACGTCTCGGGGGCGTGGGGCTGGATCGAGGGCGAGTTCCCGCCGTTCGTGCGTACCGTCGTCGCCGGGCCCGGCTACCTCGCGGACGTGGTCGAGTTCAGCGCGGCCGAGTCGCATCATGTGGAGCTGCCGTGGCACCCGAGCGGGCGAATCGAGATGCTCACCCCGGGCACCTGGGTGCCCGAGACGCTCGAGGAGGAGTTCGTGGAGCGCTGCGAGCGGTTCGTGCCGGCGAGCGCGGACTCGCTCCACCTCCGCGCCACCGAAGGCGACCGCGCCCTGAACCTGCACCTGTTGTTCGAGGGCGAGCTGCTGCGCGCCGTAGGCCCGGGCCTGCCGGGAGCCGGGCCTGCCGAGTTCCTGCTGGCCCGTGCCACGGGGCGGGGGCTCCGCTTCTTCGCGGTGCTCGAGCCCGGATCCGAAGCGCGGGTCCGAGGGCTACGGGCCAGCGGAGATGTGCTCGAGATCGAAAGGGATGGCGAAACCGACCGCCACGTGCGAACCGGCGAGGGGTGGGAGGTGACCACGGCGGGCGCTACCGTCGCGCTCCGCGGTCGCCGCCGGCCCGAGGTGGACGTGGCACGACCGCTGATCGACCCCCATCGCCCGCTGCCGGTCCGCGGCGTGGCACTCCGTCTGTACGAGCCGCCGGCGCTCGACGGCACCGCCGGTGGTTTCGACGAGTCCGAGCCGCTCCTGCTGGATCATGAAGACCAGTACCGCCGGAGCGAGGAGCCGTATCCGGGCCCCGAGGAGTTCTCCGCCCGGGCCCTGGTGGGCTGGGGGGAAGGCGAGCTCTACGTTGCGGTCGCCGTCACGACGCCGGTTCCCTCGTTCCGCGCCGCCGATGCCCCGGCGCTCCTGCTGGACAACGAGCCGGACGACATCCACAGCGACGGCGTGCAGCTCTACGTCCGCACCTCGGCCGCGGGACCGGTGTACGGATTTCTCGTGGTGC
Organism: Gemmatimonadales bacterium; assembly: GCA_036375015.1. GTDB lineage: Bacteria > Gemmatimonadota > Gemmatimonadetes > Gemmatimonadales > GWC2-71-9 > CAVVWJ01. Next base: position 9,571 of record DASUSR010000118.1, on the reverse strand, counting down.
CCGATCCCGCGGGAGACGGCGTGCGGGTGCGGGGCGCCAGCGGCACGGCGGGCCGGCCCGAGATGGTGCGGGGAGCCTGGGGCCGTACCGAGGACGGCTACGTCATCACGGTGGCGATCGCCATTCCGGACTGGGAGCCCAGGGTGGAGGAAGAGATCGGCTTCGACCTCCTGGTGAACCGGACGGAGCCCGACCGCCAGCGCCGGGCGGGCCAGCTCGTGTGGAGCGGAGGTGGCGGCTGGGCCTATCTCCGCGGTGACCGTCAGGACCCGGCGAGCCTCGGCGTGCTGGAGTTGCGATGACCCGGGTCGCTGGCTTCACCTCGACCGCCAGCAAGCGGCCCGAGGCCCTGTTCGGCTCGGCCGAGCCCGCGCTGCGCATGACCCGGTCCCGGGGCTGCAGGGTGTGGGACGAGCGCGGCCGGGAGTACCTCGACTTCGTGATGGCGCTGGGGGCGGTCGCCCTGGGCTACGGTCACCCCGCGGTCACCGGTGCCGCGGTCGAGGCGATCGAGGCGGGCGGTGTGGGCCCGCTTGCACCGGCGCAGGAGGAAGTGCTCGCAGCCGAGCTCTGCCGCCGCATGCCCTGGATGGAGCAGGTCCGCTTCCTCAAGACCGGGGCCGAGGCCGTCGCGGCCGTGGTCCGTCTCGCCCGGGCGGTCACCGGCCGGGAGGTCGTGCTGGGCTGCGGTTACCATGGCTGGCTCGACTGGTGTCAGAGCGGCGAGACGGCGGGGGTGCCGGCCTCCACCCGCGCACTGTACCGGGAGGTGCCCTTCAACGACCCCGCCCGGACCCGCGAGCTGATCCGCGGCGCCGGAGATCGCCTTGCGGTCGTGGTCTTCGAGCCCGTGATCCATGCCGCGCCGACCCCCGAGTGGCTCGGCGTCCTCCGCGAGGAGACCGCCCGAGTCGGAGCCCTGCTCGCGGTGGACGAGATCAAGACCGTGTGCCGCCTGGCGGTGGGCGGCGGCTGCGAGCGCTTCGGCATCCGGCCCGACCTAGTCGTGCTGGGAAAGGCGATGGCCAACGGCTTCCCCCTTGCCGCGGTCGGCGGACGGGCCGAGGTGATGGACACGGTCCGCCGGACTTGGATCTCCTCCACCCTGGCGACCGAGTTCGTGGCCCTCGCGGCCGCCTCTGCCACGTTGCGGGTGATGGACGAGGAGCGGGTGCCCGAGCATCTCACCGGCGTGGGCACGCGCTGGCTCGAGGGGCTGCACCGCCTCGCGGCTCGCCACGAGGGCCTTGTCGCAGGGGTGGCGGGGCTCGCCGAGATGTGCCACCTGCGCTTTCACGAGGAGGCGCTCTCCGGCCGGGTCGCCGCCGCGTGCGCCGAACGGGGACTGCTGTTCAAGCGGGGGGCCTACAATTTCGTGTCCCTGGCCCACGACGCGGCCGCCGTGGATCGCGGTCTCGCCCTGCTGGACGACGCCCTCTCCGCCGTGGGCCGATCCGCCTAGATTCCCCCGGACACGCAGTTCTGGAGGCAGTGATGTCACCGAGAAAGCCGACGATCGACGATCTGGACGATTACGACGACGAGGACGGGATCCTCGAGGAGGAGCTCGAGAGCGATACCGATCTCGCGCTGCACGAGGCCGATGACGAGGCGGTCGGTCTGGGCCATACCCCGCCGGACCGCGACGAGTACATCGAGGACGACGACGAGGAGGAGTCGAGGTAGCGCGAGTGCTCATCGACATACACGCGCACTTCCTGCACGATCGCACGCCGCGCGCCGACTGGCGGGAACGCAATGCCAGCCGGCTGCGCGCGGGCGAGCGCGTCGGAATCACCTGCCACGTGGCCTCCATCCTCGGGAGCTGGGGCCACACCTCGCCTACCTATTTCCCCTCGCCCGCCGACCTGCGCTACGGCAACGATTTTCTCCTCGGCCTCCAGCGCGAGCACCCGGACCGGATTCGCGGGTACGCCGCGGTGAACCCCAACTTCGGCGATCAGGCGCTCGCCGAGATCGCGCGCTGCCTGGACGCCGGCATGATCGGCATCAAGCTGGCCGCGAGCCGGCGCGCCGACGACCCGCTGCTGGATCCGGTCTGCCGCCTGGCCGCGACCCGGAACGTGCCGGTGCTGCACCACGTCTGGCAGCACCGCCGCCGCGACTGGCCCGGCCAGGAGGCCTCCGACGCGCGGGAGCTGTGCGCCCTCGCCGCGCGGCACCGATCGGTGTGGTTCATCCTCGCCCACATCGGCGGGGGAGGGGACTGGCTGCACACCCTGCCCCTGCTGCGCTCTCACCCCAACGTTCTGGTGGACCTCTCGGGCAGCGGCGTGGACGGCGGCATGCTCGAGGCCTGCCTCGACGCGGTGGCTGTGGACCGGCTGCTCTGGGGGTGCGACCTCACCATCGAGACCGGGTGGGCCAAGCTGCGCTACCTCGAGCGTCTGCTGCCGCCGGCGGAGCTGGAGCTGGTCCGCTGGCGCAACGCGGCCCGCGTCTTTCCCGCAGAGGCGTTTCCCGCCGACTGATGCGCATCGACGTCAACGCCTTCGTCGGCTCCTATCCGTTTCGCCGGCTGCCCGGCACCTCGCCCGGTGCGCTGCTGGCGGCGATGGACCGCAGCGGCATCGACCAGGCGTGGGTGAGCCACCTCCCCGGCATCTTCTGGCGCGCGCCCCATGAGGGGAATCCGTGGCTGGCGGAGGCCTGTGCCCGGGAATCGCGGCTGCGCCCGGTGCCGGCGGTCCAGCCCGAGATGGCCGGCTGGGAGGACGAGGTCGCCCGGGCGCGCCACGTGGGCGCGCCGGCGCTGCGGTCCGACCCCACGTTCTACGGCATCGCACCCGCCGGGCCCGCCATGCGCGCGCTCGCCGTGCGCTGCGGCGAGGCCGGACTCCCGCTCCTGCTCTCGGTCCGCCTGGAGGACGGTCGCCAGCGGCACCCGCACGACGTCGCGCCGGAGCTCCCGGCTGCGGCGGTGCGGGCGCTGGTCCGGAGCAGCCCGGCCGTCCGGATCGTGGTGACCCACGCCGACCGTCCGTTCATCGAGGAGGTCCACTTCGGCTCGACCCCCGACGAGGCCGGGCGAATCTGGTGGGACATCTCCTGGGTGTGGGGCCCGCCGGAAGACCACCTGCAGACGCTGCTCGGGACGGTGGGCGCCGAGCGATTCGTGTTCGGCACCGGGCAGCCCCTGCGCATTCCCGAGAGCGGCGCGGCCAGGCTGGACCTGCTCGACCTCCGGCCCGGGGAGCGGGAGGCGATCGAGTCGGGCAACGTCGCCACGCTGCTCGTCGGGGGCGGAGGATGAGCGAGCTCGCCACCAGGCTGGAGTGGGGACTGGTACCGGCGGTACCGGTCCCGTTTCGCGGGAGCGAGCTCGACACCGCGGCCCAGCAGCGGTACGCGGCGTGGATGGCCTCGCATTCGGTGGCGGGAGTCGCCGTCTGGGCCCATACCGGCCGCGGCCCGCACCTTTCCGCCGACCAGCGGCGGGTGGTGCTGGAGACCTGGCGCGAAGCCATCCCCAACCGCGTGCTCGTGGCCGGCGCGCGGGATATCACCATGGCCATCGAGGCGAGGCGCGGAAAAGCCGATGCCCTCCTCGCGTTTCCCGAGCGGCAGGACCCGGTGGGCTACCACCGGCGGCTCAGCCGCGAGCTGCCGGTCATCGGCTTCTATCTCTACGAAGCGGCGGGAGGAGTCGCCTACGACGACGCTACCCTCGAAGCCATCCTCGAGCTTCCCGGCGTGATCGGAATCAAGGTCGCCACGCTGGACTCGGTGATGACCTGTCAGCGCATCGCCACGCTGGTGGCCCGCTACCCGGGCAAGCTGTTCATCACGGGTGAGGACCGGTTCCTCGGCTACTCGGTGATGCTGGGCGCGCGGGCCGCCCTGATCGGGATGGGCGCCGCCCTGCCCGATCTCCAGGCGGAGCTCCTCCGCGCCGCGGCCGCGCACGAGTGGGGACGATTCGTGGAGCTCTCCGCCCGGTGCGACCGGTTCGCCCAGGCGACGTTCACGCCCCCCATGGAGGGATACGTGCGCCGGATGCTCTGGGCGGCGGCGGCCGACGGCGGACTTCCCCCGGAGAGCTGCGACGACCCGTGGGGACCCGAGCTCCCCGCCGCGGAGCGGGCGGCGGTCGAACAGGCGGTGCGGGATGCGCGCGCGGCTCGCGCGTGACTTCGAGGCCCTGGCGGGCGGCCTGCCGCGCGACCTCGCGGGATACGTGCGCGAGGTGTATCGCATCGACCTGACCGCCCGGTACCTGGGGTACAGCGTGCCCCACCCGGTGGGCAAGGGTTCCGGGCAGCTCTCGCTCAACCTCGACCAGCTCGAGAGCGACCGCGATGCGGGCCTCGCCTACGTGGTGCTCAAGACCGTGATCGGGGAGGACCCCGGCGGCGCGCGCACCATGGGCGCCTGGGCGATTCACGAGACCCGCATGCGGGTGGAGCGCCGGCGCGCCGCGTCCGGCCGTGAGGGCTGGACCGTGACCTGGAAGGGCAGGGGATGGGACCGGCCCTTCGACGACTACCTCGCGCTGGTGCGGGCCGCGGGCGAGCTGAGCCGCGCCGGCGGGCTGCTCGCGGTGCCCTCGGTCAAGCTCCACCTGCCGCTGCTGGACCAGCCGTTCGCCGAGGCGGAGTACCGGCACACCATTCGGGCGCTGGCCGCCGCCTGGGGCGGCGCCGAGCTCGCCCTGGAGAAGGACTTCTCGCCGACTCTCGCCGGCGACCGACTCGCCGACGAGCGCGAGCGGGTGCTGCGCTGGCTGCGCGAGGTGCCCGGCCGCGTGCGCGAGGCGGCCGGAGGTCACCCGATCCGGCTCGCGCTCAAGTTGATGAACGCGCGGTACGACGACGAGTTCCAGCTCCGGATGCTGGAGGCGGCCGGCGGCGCGGACGCGCTGGTGGGCTTCAACCGGCTCTGGTCCGCCGAGCAGGGGGTGGCGTACGGCGGCTTCGACCTGAGCGACCGGAACCTCCGGGTGCTGGCGGCCGCCCGCGCTCGCGGCCTCTCGACGCCGCCGCTCGTCGGGACCGGCAACGTGTGCACCGGGCGGATGATCCTGGACTACGCCCGGCTCGGCTGCGAGAGTGTCCAGCTCCACACCTACTTCCAGCTGCCGCTCTCCGAGTATGCGGCCACCGCCGGCTCCCGGAGCGCGCGCGCGCTCCACGTGCTCTTCTTCCATCCCGGCGACGGACTGCTCGCGGGCCTCCTCGATCTGGAGGAGGCCGGGGTGCTCCACCGCGTCGGCCGCGAGCTGCGGTTCCTCGACGCGTGCGGCGTGCCGGTCGGAGGCGGATAGTGCGGATCGAGCGGATCGAGCTGTACGACCTGAGCCTGCCGCTGGTGGAGCCGTTCATCATCTCCGGCGGCACGATGAACTCGCGGCGCTCTCTCGTCGTCGTCCTGCACGACGGGGAGGGACACCGCGGCTACGGCGAGTGTCCCCCGTTCGAGCTGCCGTTCTACTCGGAGGAGACCCTGGCCGGCGCCCGCCACCTGCTCGAGCAGGTGCTGAACCCGCGGCTGCTCGGCCGTGACGTCGCGGCCGCCGGAGACGCGGACCCTCTGCTCCAGAGCGGGGTGCGGGGGAACCGTTTCGCCCGCTCGGCGCTGGACACCGCGCTGTGGGACCTGGAGGCCCATCGTCGGGGGCTCGGGCTGGCGCAACTGCTGGCCGAGCGGCTCGGCGTGGCGGCGGCAGCCGAGGTACCCTGCGGGGTGGCGCTCGGCATCCCTGCCGACCGCTCGCTCGACACGCTGCGCCGCTGGGTGCGCGATGCGCTCGCGCTCGGCTACCGGCGGGTAAAGATCAAGGTCGCGCCCGGCTGGGATGAGCAGGCGGTGATCGCGGCAAAGGAGGCGATGGACGGCAGCGGGCTCCCCCTCACGGTGGACGCCAACGGCGGCTACGAGTGGCCGGAGCACGAGACGAATCTCCAAACGCTCGACCGGCACGGCCTGCTGTATATCGAGCAGCCGCTCCCACCCGACGAGCTGGTGGGCCACGCGCGGCTGTCGAAGACGCTCCGCACGCCGGTCTGTCTCGACGAGAGCCTCCGCGATGCCCGTGCCGCGCGGCAGGTGACCGAGCTTGGCGGGCCACTGGTGTGGAACGTGAAGGTCCATCGAATGGGCGGACTGTCGGAAGTGTGCCGGGTGGTGGGAATCGCGTGGGACGCCGGGGCCCGGCTCTGGGCCGGCACCATGCCGGAGTCGGGGCTCGGGTCGCAGGCGGCACTGGCCGCGGCCGCGCTGCCGGGGTTCGTGTACCCGTCGGACCTTGAGCCCAGCGCTCGCTGGTTCGGGCCCGGCGGCGATCTGATCGAATTGCGAATGAGCTCCGCCGGATACATGGCCGTGCCCGACCGCTCCATCGCGGAACTGCTCGACGACGATCGGTTCAGTTCGGTGGCGCGGCGGCTGCAAGATGTTGCGGCACCCCCGCGTTGACGACCGGCCGCCCGGCCCGTACACTAGACCCATGGTCGAGTACGCCATCCTGCTCGCCGGCACCTCCATCGGCACCTTCGCCAGTACCGTGAGCGCGTTCGTCTCCGGGCTCAACTGGACGGTACTGTCGTATCTGCTCCTCGGCCTGGTGGCCCTGCGCATCGCCTTCTGGGCCTTTCGCAGCCAGAGCTGATTTCGCAAGTCCTTCTTCCAAAACAGCTTGACAAGCAGGTGCACCGCTCACCCGAGGGGCGTGACGCGTGGTACAGCCGGTGCTACCTCCGGGCTCCGACCTTTCGATCGACCCTCGGCGCCTGGAGGCATGCATGGGATCGAGCACGGAGTTGCAGCTGTGGGCCGGCAGGGTGTGTGCGGGTCTCGTGGTGCTGCTGGGCATGATGGGGTATCACTTCGCCAACGTGCGCTTCGCCCCGGTGGCCGCGGGGTTCGCGATTCTTGCTGCCCTGTTCTACTCGGGCCGTCTGCTTCCGATGCCGTCGCGCTCGTTGAGCGACTCCGCGCCCCGGCGCGCGCTGTAGCGGCCCATGCCGTTCACTCGCGAGCAGATCCGCGAGGCGGTCGAGCGCGCCGGGGACGAGCACTGGCAGGCGCTGATCCGGCATCACGAGGATGCCTATCCGGCGAGCCGCCCCACTCCGGGCGACGTCTGCCGGGCCGAGGCCGAGCGGCTCAACCAGCTCGGCCTCGCCGACGTTCCGGGACTCGAGCTGCGTGAGACCAGGGTCGAGCGGGCCGGCGACTCGGTTCGTATCACCCACGCGTTCGAGGTCGGTCCCGGCCGCGCCACCCTCCTGACCGAGCCGTTCACCGGATACGAGTGAAGGCCGGGCGGTTCCGGCCCGACTACCTTCGTTCGCATGGCCGGACTCGTCTTCCATCTGATTCCCCACACCCACTGGGACCGCGAGTGGTACCTGACCAGCGCGGGGTTTCTCGCGCGCCTGGTGCCGATGCTGGACGATCTCCTGGTGCGGTTGGAGACGGAGCCCGGATTCCGCTCATTTCTGCTCGACGGGCAGACCATCCTGCTGGAGGACTATCTGCGGGTGCGGCCGGACCACCGCGACCGCGTCGCCGCGCTGGTGCGCGCGGGGCGGCTTCAGGTCGGGCCGTGGTACGTGCTGGCGGACGAGTTGATCCCGTCGGGCGAGTCCCTGGTGCGCAACCTGCTCGCCGGTACGGCCGACGCGGAACGGCTCGGAGGCCGGCTCGACGTCCTGTACTCGCCCGACGCGTTCGGTCATCCGGCGATCCTGCCGACCCTCGCCGCCGAGTTCGGGATCCGTTACGGCGTGCTCTGGCGCGGGCTCGGCGAGCGCGACGGGGCGGAGGGTGACTTCTATCGGTGGCGCGGGCCGGACGGCCGGGAGATCACGATCCACCACCTCCCACCCGACGGGTACGAGGTCGGCGCCGCGGTGCCTGCGGGGTGGGATCGCCTTCGCGCCGTGCTCACCGGCCGGGCCACGACACAGCACGTGGGGGTGATGGTGGGCGCCGACCATCACGCCGCGCATCCGGATCTCGCGGGAGCGCTCGACGAGATCGCGCGAGGGGAGCCGGAGCACGAGGTGCTCGTCTCCCGCCTCGACGAATTCCTGGACCAGGCCGCCGCGGCGTCGCCGAGCCTGCCGCGGCTCGACGGCGAGCTCCGCTGGTCCTACGGGTACACCTGGACGCTGCAGGGAGTCCACGGCACCCGCGCCGCGCTCAAGCGCCGCAACTCCGCGGTCGAGCTGGCGCTCGAGCGCGCGGCGGAGCCGCTGGCGGCGCTCGCGCGCGCGGCCGGCCGCGCCGACGCGCTGCCGCTGCTCTCCGAGGCCTGGCGCACGCTCCTGCGGTCCCAGTTCCACGACTCGATCGGGGGCTGCACCTCCGATCCCGTCGCGCGTCGGGTGGAGGCCCGGATCGAGGACGCCGCGATGCTGGCCGAAGCGGTGGCGCGGAGCAGCGCCGACGCGCTGCTCGGCAACGACCCCGACGGGGCTCGCGCCCATCCGGAGCAGACCGCGCCGGCGCTGGTCGTCTGGAACCCGGCCGCGCGAGCGCGCGAGGGCGTCACCATCGTCGATCTCACCTGGTTCGGCCGCGACGTGCTGGTGGGACCGCCGGGCGCCCGCACCCCGCGGGTGGGTGCCTCACCCTCGGCGGCGGACATCGGCGAGGCTCTGGGCGGTATCCCCTTCCAGCTGCTCGGACGCGCCGCGGGCCAGGAGCGGCTCGATGCGGCGCGCCACTATCCCGACCAGGACGAGGTCGAAGTGACCCGGGTGGCGATCCGGGTGCCCCCGGTGGGCGGCATGGGCTTCCTGGTGACGGAGGATGCGGGCATCGGCGAACCATCGGGGGCCGCCCCGGTCGCGGCGCGGGGGACGAGTCTGCGGAACGGGCTCGTCCGCGTGGACCTGGCGCCGGACGGCACGGTGACCCTCATCGACCTCCGCAGCGGGGCGCGGCACGCGGGCCTCTTCGCCCTGCAGTCCGAAGGCGACGTGGGCGACACATACACCTATGCCGCACCGCCGGGCGACGTCCCCCGCCGCGCGGTCCCGGTCTCCGATGTCGGCGTGCTCGCCGGCGGGCCGCTGGTGGGCTCGCTCGCGCTCCGCCTGCGGCTCACCACGGGGAACGCGCCTGCAGGAAAGGCTCCCGGCCGGGTCGAGGCGCGCCTGCTGCTGTCGCTGCACGCCGGCAGTCCCGCCCTGCGCTGCACCCTCGAGCTCGACAACGCTGCCTGCGATCACCGGCTGCGGCTGCGCCTGCCGGGAGTGGCGCAAGGCGGGTCGCTGCTCGCGGGCGGACCTTTCGGGGCCGTCATTCGGGAGCCCGTATCGGCGGACCCCGGCAGCTACCCTAGCGAGACCCCGGTCGCGACCGCGCCGGCGCACCGCTGGGTGACAGGCCGCGGGGCCGAAGGGGTGGCGCTGCTGGCGCCCGGCTTCTTCGAGTACGAGCACACCCGCGACGGCGATCTGCTTGTCACCGTGCTCCGCGCGGTCGGCCGGCTCTCGCGCGACGACCTGCCCACCCGGCCCGGGCACGCCGGATGGCCCACCGCCACGCCGCTGGCTCAGTCGCTCGGACCCGATCGGCTTCAGTTCGCCCTGCTGCCCCT
>DASUSR010000117.1:0-10072 GCA_036375015.1 Gemmatimonadales bacterium | reverse complement strand
CGGCGGCCTCGAACAGGCCCAGCACCAGCGAGCCTCGCACGATGGTGGGGATATCGGTGAGGTCGTGATCGCCGCGGGGGTGCACCGCCGAGCTCATGCCGTTCTCCAAAGGGGGATGGGCGGAATAATACCGGAGGCGCTCCGAGCCGGCCAAGGGGCACCCTCAAGCGCCCCAGGCGAGCAGGACCGCGGCGTCGGTGACGGCCCAGGCGCCCAGCGCGAGGTACATCCCCCGCTGGTGGTCGGTGGGCGCGAGCCGGGTCTGCCGGGCTCGCCATGGCAGCAGGAGCGCGACCCACGCCGCCAGCGCGACCCCGAGCAGGAGCCAACGCCAGCGGTCCGCGCCCATTCCCCAGCCCGCGCGGGCTCCGGCCAGTGCGAAGATGGCGAAGGCGAGCGCCGTCGCGCCGAGTGCCACGTCCAGACTCCGGCGGGTGCCCAGAGCCACGGCCAGGGTGCGGTCCCCGCGCTGGCGATCGTCCTCGAGCTGGTACAGCTGGGTGAGCGGGTAGAGCGCGGCGAACAGGGGGCAAAATGCGAGCAGCACCAGCGTGCGCGACTGGTCGAGCGGGAGGCCGGTGGCGGCCCAGCCCGCGTACGGGGTGAGCGTGCCGAACCCCCACATGTTGATCAGCCAGTCCGCGCCGGCGACGGCCTTGAGCCGAACCGGCGGGACCGAATACAGCACCGACAGGAGGACGCACACCGCGTACGCCGCCGCGAAGCGCGCCGGGAGCGCGAGCGCGAGCAGCTGGCCCAGACCCATGAGTGCGAGGCTGAAGCCGGCGAGGCCGCGCGGCGGCGGCGGCGGGTTCCGCAGGTAGGCGATGTCACCCTCGTCCCTGTCGTAGGCGCTGTTGAGCGCGAGGGTGCCGCCGTTGAGACACACCACCCACAGGGCGATGCCCAGGAGGCCTGGTCCGAGCCAGGTCGGGTTGCCCGCCCCCGCGAGCCCGGTCGCCAGCAGGTAGCCCAGCGCGGTATGGGCGGCCATGATCGGCCACTCGGCGGGGCGAAGATGCAGGATATAGTCGAGGCCCGCGCCGAGCACGCGGTAGCCCGCCTCGCGTGCCCCGCTCACCAGCGGAGCCCGAGGTACCCGGCTGCGATCCGCAGTCCCTGGAGCGTGAGCTGCGAGTCCACCCGCGCGATGGTGGTGGACAGCGGCGCGATGACGGCCGCGAGGCCGCCGGTGGCGATCACGCCGGGCGTGCCGGCGCCGGGCCATTCCTCCCGGATCCGGCGAACGATACCGTCCACCGCGTCCACCGTCCCGTAGACGACCCCGGCCTGGATGCACTCCTCGGTGCGCCGCCCGATCACCCGCTCGGGGGTGCGCAGCTCGACGGCGGGCAGCTTGGCGGTGCGCCGGGTGAGTTGGTCGGCGGCGGTGCGCAGACCCGGCATGATCACGCCGCCCAGGAAGCGGCCATCCGCCGTGACGCAGTCGAATGTGGTGGCGGTGCCGAAGTCCACCACGATCGTGTCGGCCCGCTCGAGCTCCACGGCGGCGAGCACGTTCACGATGCGGTCGGCGCCGACGCTGAGCGGCTCGTCCACCTCGAGCCGCACCGGGAGCGGCGAGCGGGCGTCGATCGCGACCGCGGGACAGCCGGTGGCGCGCGCGATCCCTTCCACGACGCTCTGGGTGACCGCCGGCGCGACCGAGGCGAGGCAGACCGCCTTGGTCTCGTTGGGCGAGTGCCCGGCATGGATCAGGAAGCCGCCCAGCGCGCTGCCCCACTCGTCCGGGGTGCGGTCGGGATTGGTGGTCAGCCGCCAGTGCGACCGGAGCCGGTCGCCCTCGAACAGGCCGGCGGTGATCTCGGTGTTGCCGATGTCCAGGGTGAGGAGCATGGGCGGAAGTTTACGGGGCGACGGCGGGATCGGCCAACTCGAGAGCGCCGGCGCGCACCTCGACCAGCTCTCCGCCGACCCGCCGGACCAGGAGGGCACCGTCCGGCGCGATCCCGGCCGCCGTCCCCTCGACGGGTCGCACCAGCCGGCGGCCGAGGAGCCAGTCTCGTCGGGCCAGCCGCGCCTGCTCGTCGGGGGAGAGGGCCCCGGTTCGATTCTCCAGTGCGCGCAACCGGGGCAGCACGACCTCGAGGATCTGGTCCGGGCCAACATCCCCCAGCACCTCCTCCAGCGCCACCCCCCCGAGTCCGGGCGCGAGCGGATTGCGGACGTTGATACCCACGCCGACCGCGGCCCAGGCCGGCGCATCTCCGGACCAGCGGACCTCGCAGAGCACGCCGCCCAGCTTGCGGTCCCTCCACATGAGATCGTTGGGCCATTTGATCCCGACGCGCAGAACGGCTCCCCCGCCCTCCAGCCCCTCGGCGACGGCGAGGCCCGCCCGCAGGCTGAGCAGCTCGGCACCCTCGCGGGCGGGACGCAGCAGCACGCTCATCCACAGCCCTCCGCGAGGAGAGGTCCAGGGTCGGCCGCGCGACCCGCGACCCGCGGTCTGCTCCGCCGCGACCACCGCGGCGCCGGCCGGGGCACCCTCCTCGCCGAGGCGATGGACTACGTCCATCGTGGAGGGCACAGAATCCAGCCGGAGCAGGCCGGGCCCGTCAGTGGTCGTCACCCCGCGCCCCAGAGCAGGAAGAGCGCTCCGAAGATGATCCGATACCATGCGAACACCGCGAAGCTGTGGCGGGAGACGTAGGTGAGAAATCCCTTGACCACCACGAGGGCCGAGGCGAACGCCACCAGGAATCCGACCGCGAAGAAGGGGACATCGGCGGGAGTGAGCGTGCCCCAGCTCTTGGCCAGGTCGTACAGGGTGGCCGCGAACATCACCGGAATGGCGAGGAAGAAAGAGAACTCGGTCGCGGCGGTACGGGAGAGTCCGAGCGCGTATCCCCCGATGATCGTGGCGCCCGACCGGGAGGTGCCGGGAATGAGCGAGAGGACCTGGGCCAGCCCGACGCCGAGCGCGAGCGACGGGGTGAGATCGCCGACCTCGGCCACCCGGCTCGGCGGATTCCACCGCTCCACCAGCAGGATGATCACGCCGCCCACGATGAGGGCGACCGCCACCACCTCCGGGTTGAACAGCCGCGCCTTGATCCAGTCGTGAATCAGGAATCCCACCGCCGCGGCGGGGAGAAAGGCGATGAAGAGGTTGCCGAAGAATCGGCGGCTGCGCGGCTCGGTCCGGGCGGCGAGCAGCGCGGTGTGCAGGCGGACCCTGTAGAGCCACACGATGGCCAGGATGGCGCCGAGCTGGATGAAGATGTCGAAGGTCTTGGCTCTGGCATCGGTCTGGCCGAGCCACTCTCCCGCGATGATGAGGTGTCCGGTCGACGACACCGGGATGAATTCGGTGGCCCCTTCCACCAGGCCCAGGATGACGGCGTCGAGCAGAAGGTCAAAGGACACGGCGGCTCACGGCAACACCTCCTGGTAGAGCGCCTCGTACATGGGGACCACGTGGTCGGCGCTGTAGGTGCGGGCCTTGGCGATGGCGGCCTCGCGCATCGCCGCGTGGCGATCGGCGTCGCGCAGCAGCTCCACCGCGCGCCGGCCCATCGCCTCCACCGACCCGACCGGCTCCAGGATGCCGTTGATCCCGTCGTCCACCACCTCGGGGAGCCCGCCGGCACGGGTGGCGACGACCGGCGAGCCGCAGGCCATGGCCTCGAGCGCCGCGAGCCCGAACGACTCGGTCTGGGAGGGGAGGAGGAAGAGATCGCTCGCCTGCAGCAGCGAGGCGATGCTGTCGAGGCGGCCGAGGAACCGGACGTCGCCCGCGACGCCGAGCTCACGCGCCTCGTTCTCGGCATCCACCCGGTCGGGACCGTCGCCGATCATGACCAGCGTGGCGGGCATGGCCCGGCGGATCCGGGCGAAGACCCGCACCACGTCCTTCACCCGCTTCACCTCGCGGAAGTTGGAGACGTGAGTGATGACCCGGTGGCCTTCGGGGGCGAGCGCCGCCTTCCCGTTTCCCGGACGGTACTCCTGCAGGTTCACGAAGTTGGGGATGACCCGGAGGTCGCAGCTCACGCAGCCGAAGGCCCGGTAGGTCTCGTCGCGCAGATAGGCGGACACCGCGGTGACGGCGTCGGAGCGCTCGATGGAGAACTTGGTGATGGCGTAGAAGCTCGCCTCCTGCCCCACCAAAGTGATGTCGGTGCCGTGCAGCGTGGTGATGACCCGGAGCGGCCGCTCTCCCGCGAGCATCTCGCGCGCCAGGAACGCGGTGGTGGCGTGCGGGATGGCGTAGTGCACGTGCAGGATCTCGAGCCCCTCGCGCAGCACCACCTCGTGCTGCTTGGAGGCCAGCGCCAGCGTATAGGGAAAATGGGCGAACAGTGGATACTGGCCCATCCGGGTCTCGACCTGGTGGAAGAAGACCCGCTCGGTGTAGCCGCGGAGCCGGAAGGGAGCGTCGTAGGTGATGAAGTGGACCTCGTGCCCCCGGCGGGCGAGCTCGAGACCCAGCTCGGTGGCGACCGCGCCGGAGCCGCCGTAGGTCGGATAGCAGGTGATGCCCAGTTTCATACGCCTCGAGGTGGTGGAATGGGTCGAGCAAAGCTAACCCGCCTCCCCGACCACCGCAGGCGCATCATCCCGGGGCTGGCGGAGCCGCGCTCCGACCGGCAGACTCGAAGACCGCCGAGCTCTCCGGAGGTCGAACCGTGAAACGTGAGCATGGGGTGCTGCTGGTGCTCTCGACCGCCCTCGCGGTGGTAGGGTCGGTCGCCGCCGACCGCCTCGTGGGCGCCCTCGCGGAGGAGCGGGATCTCATCTTCGCCCGCTTCTCGGTCGTGCGATACGAAACGCCCGAGTTCCGCGTCGAGAGTCGGATCAACAACCTGGGGTTCCGGGATCGCGATTTCCGGCGCGAGCGGACCGGGCGATTCCGCGTGGTGGCCATCGGCGACTCGTTCACCTACGGGTGGGGCGTCGCCGCGGAGGAGTCCTGGCCCAAGATCCTCGAGCAGCGCCTGCGCGCCCGGGGCTACGATGTGGAAGTGGCCAACCTCGGGCAGCCGGGTGCGTCGCCCTCGGACTACGCGAAGATCGCGGCGAGGTCGGTGCCGCTGCTCAAGCCCGACCTCGTGATCATCGGGCTGCTCCAGGGCGACGACCTCGCCCAGACGCTGCTCCAGCCGATCAGCACGGCGGAGCGCCTCAAGCGGATTCTCCGATCGCTGTATCCGGCCTTTATCGAGATGGCGCGCCGGGCACCGACGGATACCGTGGAGCTCGGTGGAGAGTGGCAGGCGCAAGCCCGGGAGCTGGTGGCCGGCTACACACTCGGGGAGCGCGCGCGCTTCGCTCGGATCGATGCGGAGATCCGCCGACGGTTCACGGCCGGCCGGCTCAACCCGGCGCTGGTCGATCTCGCGGTGCGTCACCCCGACTACTTCCTGCAGCCGCTCGAGCTCGGGCATCCGGAGGTACGGCATGCCGTCGCTGCGCTCGCCACGGAGCTCGGTCGAATCCGACGGGTGAGCGAGCGCGTCGGAGCCGAGACCATCGTGGTCTCCGTACCGCTTGGGGCCTACACGTCTCGGCGAAAGCTGGATGCCTACGCCCGGATGGGCTTTCGGACAACGGATCGGATGCTGACGACGACCGCCATGGACTCGGCCGGCGCCGCGGCCGCCTCGCGCGCAACGGTGCCCTTCCACCAGTTCACCCGAACGTTCCGAGCGGTGGCGCAGCCGGGGGCGCTGTATTTCGAGCTGGACGGCCACTTCGCCCCCCTGGGTTCGCGGCTCTACGGGCTGTCAGTAGAGCCGGTGGTCGCGGCCGCGCTCGAACGCGTCGGCGCGACCAGGGACGCTGAGTAAGCCACCGCGTCGATCGAGCGTCCCGCACGCCTCAGCCGTCCCGGACCAGCCACTGGACCACGGTCTCACGATCCCCACACTCGTGCTGGGGATGAGGAACGGTGATGCGGTGAGGCGCCCCGGGCACCGAGCCACGGCAGATCCCGGTTCTCATCCCACCATCGTGACGGCCCGATCGCTCCACAGTCCGGCGATCTCGGCGGCCACCTTATCCGGAGACCGGGTGGCGTCGAGGGTGATCACCTGCCCGCGGAGCTGGTGCCGGAACCAGGTCTGCTGCCGCTTGGCGTATTGCCGGGTGCTCACCGCGATGGCCTCGGCCACGGACTCCCGCGGCCGGCGGCCGTGGAGATACTCCACCGCCTCGCGTACGCCGATCCCGTCGAGCCCCGCCGCCGTAGGGGCGTGGCCCTCGGCGAGCACCGCGGCGACCTCCTCGACCAGTCCCCGGCGCATCATCTCCTCCGCCCGCCTCGCGATCCGCTGATGGAGCACCGGCCGGGGAACGGTGAGCACGACGTACCAGGGGCGGATCGCGCCGTGGGCCCGCGCGGCCTGCTGCCAGTAGGAGAGCGGGCGACCGGTGAGGAGCGCCACCTCGATGGCGCGCGCGGCCCGCTGGCGCCCGCCGCCACCGAACCCCGGGTCCAGCCGGCCCGCCCAGCGGAGCAGCTCGAGCGGCTCGAGCCGCGCGGTGAAGGCGTCCAGCGACCGGCGCCGCGCCGGATCGAGGCCCGGCTCGCGGAACAGCCCCTCCGCGAGCGCCCGCACGTAGAGCCCGGTCCCGCCCACGACGACGGGGAGACGCCCCCGCTGACGGATGTCCTGGATCCAGCACGCGGCGTCGCGGGCGTAGTGGCCGGCGCTGTAACGGCACCCGGGGTCCACGACGTCCAGCCCGTGATGGGGAAGCCGGGCTCGCTCCCGGCGCGTGGGCTTGGCGGTGCCGATGTCGAGCCTGCGGTAGACCTGGCGGCTGTCGGCCGACACGACCTCCAGCGGCCAGTGCTGGGCGAGGGCCAGCGCCACCGCCGTCTTCCCCACGGCAGTCGGGCCCACGATGACCGGAACCTCAGCGGCGGCCAAAGCGGCGCTCCAGCTCCTCGCGAGGCAGCTGCACGATGGTGGACCGACCATGCACGTCGTGCGGCGGCAGCTCGGTGGCGAAGAGCCGGAGCAGCAGTTCGCGCATCTCGGACTGCTCCAGCCGCTCGCCGGCCTTGACCGCGGCGCGACAGGCGAAGGTGGCGGCGAAGCGCTCGAGCCGGTTGGCCCAGCCGCCGAAGCGTCCGCGGGCCAGATCGGCGACCATCTCCCGGAAGCAGGCGCCGGCGTCGAACCGCGGGTGCGGTGCGGGCACCGCGTGGAGGACGACGGATCGGCCGCCGAAGGCCTCCACCTCGAAGCCGACCCGCCGGAGCTCCTCGCCGTGGGCCTCGACGGCGTCGAGCTCCTCGTCGGTGAGCTCGAGGGTGAGCGGCAGCAGCAACCGCTGCGCGGGAGCATCCCCACCGCCGAGCTGGCCCATCACCCGCTCGTAGAGCACCCGCTCGTGGGCCGAGTGCTGGTCCACGATCACCACGCCCTCCGGCGCCTCGTAGACGATGTAGGTGTCGAACACTTGCAGCAGCGCGGGCGCAGACGATGGCGTCGGGCCTCCCTCGGTGCCCACCTCACTCGACCGCTCCAGCTCGGCGAAGAGGTCCGCCACCACGTCCCGAGGCAGCATCAGGTCCGCCCCGCCGCCCCGCTGCCCCCCTGCCCCGCTTCCGATCGGTACCGCGGCCGCCAGCGACGCCAGCGCGTCCCGGACCGCCTCCTCCACCGCGCGCTCGGCCCCGATCCGGTCGCGGAAGCGCACCTCGAGCTTGGCCGGATGGACGTTCACATCGACTTCGGCCGGCGCCACCTCGATCCGGAGCAGCAGCGAGGGGCGATCGCCCGGGTGAATCGCGGAGCGGTAGCCCGCCTCCGCGGCGCGGACGAGAAACGCGTCCTTGAACGGGCGGCCGTTGACGAAGAGCTGGCTGCGGCGGCCGGTCGGGCTCGCGTCACCCGGACGCTGGACCAGCCCCGAGACCCGGAACGCGCCGACGGCGTAGCCGACCGGCACCAGTGTGTCGGCGAGCTGGCGCCCCCAGACCGCCGCGATCCGCTCCTCGGCGCCCTGACCGGCGGGCACCACCAGCCGGCAGGTCCCGTCCACGTGCAGCTCGAAGCCGGTCTCGGGATGGGCCAGCGCGAGGGTAGCCACGGCCTCGGAGGCGGCGCGGGTCTCGCTGCCGACCGAGCGGAGGAACTTCCGGCGGGCGGGCGTATTGAAGAAGAGCGACCGGACGGTGACGGTGGTGCCCCGCTGGCGGACGGTGTCGGCGACCCGGTCGAGCCGGCCGCCGGTGACGGTGAGCTCGGTGCCGGCGCCCTCCCCGTCCGAGGTGGTGAGCGACACGCGCGACACCGACGCGATGGCCGGGAGCGCCTCGCCCCGAAAGCCGAAAGTGGCGACGCCCACCAGGTCGGCGGCGCTGCGAACCTTGCTGGTCGCGTGGCGGTCCAGGGCGAGCACCGCGTCCTCCCGCCCCATGCCGCTCGCGTCGTCGCTCACCTGGATCATGGTCTTGCCGCCGTGCTCCAGCTCCACGCGAACGTGGCGCGCGCCGGCGTCCAGCGCGTTCTCCACCAGCTCCTTCACCACCGACGCCGGGCGCTCGACCACCTCGCCCGCGGCGATCTGATCGGCGACGGCATCGGGCAGGATGGCGATGCGACGCGGCATGGCGGGCCTACCCGCCGACCAGCGCGACGGCCGGATCGGCGACCCAGCCCCGCTGGTCCCCGGGGACCCGCACCAGCAACCATCCGCGCCCGCGGCGCAGCACGCGCACCGCGCTGCCGGGCTCGAGGGTCACGACCGGCGGCGCCAGCCCGTGCGGGGAGACGCGCGCCGCCGTGCGATCGAGCACGATGGCGACCGGCCGGCGGTACCACACGCGCAGGCCGAGGCCGGCCCCGGCGGCGATCGCGGCGAAGACGAGGAGCACCACCCAGCGCTCGCGCAGCCGCGGCATCCAGGCCCATCCGATCCACCCCGCCAGCCAGCCCAGGGTGCCCAGGAGCAGGAGCTCCTCGGGAGTCACCGGCGGACTCCAGGTCCAGCGGGCGGTGAGGGCGTCCGCCGGCGGCGTGAGACGGAGCGCCTGCCGCACCGCGCCGTCCCGCGGCGCCAGCCGACGGGCCTGGAGCCACGCCGCCGCGGCGCGGCCCTCCTGCCCCTGCCGGTAGAAGGTCGCGCCGAGGTTGTACCAGTGCGCGGGATCGCCGGGCTCCGCCGCGGCGCGGCGCCCGAATCCGTCGGCCGCCGCGGCGAGGGAGCCGTCGGCATAGAGCGCCTCGGGCGACGGCGCCTGAGCCAGGGCTGGCGCGGTCAGCAGCCAGGTCAGCAGCAAGGCCGCGGTGCCCTGTGGCAGCCACCCGCGCAGCGAGCCTCCGAGACGCCGGGCCACGTCGCGGGCCTCGGCCGCGAGGGCGGGATCCTCCGGCCGCGCCGAGTCCGGCCCGTAGCGCCGGGCGAAGAGCCGCTCGCGCACCTCCGCGACCCGAGCGGCGAGCTCGGCGTCGGCACCGGCGGCGCGCACCGCCGCCGCCAGCCGGGCGCCCGAACGGCGATCGGGATCCGGCACGAGCGCCATGATGAGCCCGTCGAGCTCCGCCTCCGCGGCCGCGAGCCCGCCGCGGACCTCCTCGCGACCCGGCCGCGCCGCGCGCCGCAGCCGCGGGCGCAGCCAGAGCGCGAGCGGCGGCAGCAGCAGCACGAGCACCAGGAGCCAATCCGGAACGACGCTCATCACCCGGCGAGCCAGCGGTGTGCCCGACGCGGGCAGCAGCGAGGGCGGCAACGCCGCGGCGGTAGCGGCCGCCGCGGCCGGCGCCACCGGTACCGAGGCGCCGGGAATCGTGGCGGTCAGGTATCGGCCGGCGCCCAGGTCGTAGTAGACGTACTGCACCGGCGGCAGGTTGAGCGCTCCGGCCGAATCGGGCACCACGAGATAGCGGAACACCTTGCTCCCGCCGATCTGGCCGTCGGTGGTGCTGACCCGCTCCTCGATCTTGTCGGTGTAGGCCCTCGCCCCACGGCCCCAGGCCAGCGTGGGGGCGGGCCAGAGGGCCGTGTTGCCTTCTCCGGCCAGCTCGAGCTCGACCGTCACGCCTTCCCCGGCCCGCGCCGCCTGCGGCGTGACCCGGCGCTCCAGGCGCAGGCC
>DASUSR010000116.1:0-5583 GCA_036375015.1 Gemmatimonadales bacterium | reverse complement strand
ATTCCGCGCGCGCCATCTTCGGCGACCGGGTGATGTACGTGGCCGACCCCTACAGCGCGGTGCACGGGGCCGACGGCCTGCTGGTCATGACCGAGTGGCTGGTATACCGCAACCCCGACTTCGAGCGGACCCGGAAACTGTTGCGCCGCCCGCTGCTGGTGGACGGCCGCAACCTGTACGACCCCGACCGGATGAAGGCGCTCGGCTTCGAGTACCACGGGATCGGCCGGGGCATTCGGTGACCCGGCTGGTCGTCACCGGCGCGGCGGGCTTCATCGGGTCCCACCTGGTGGAGGCGCTCGCGCGGCGGGGTGACGAAGTGGTCGGGATCGACAACTTCGATCCCTTCTATCCGCGTAGCGTGAAGGAACGGAACCTGGCCGAGACCGGCGTCACCTCCGGGTTGAGCTTCCGGGAGCAGGACGTGCTGGACGTGGACGCGCTCGCCGGGCTGCTCACCTCCGAGACGGTGCTGGTGCACCTGGCCGCCAAGGCGGGCGTGCGCCCTTCGCTCGCCGACCCGGTGGGCTACACCCGGGTCAACGTGGGCGGCACCGCCGCGGTGATCGAGGCCGCCCGCCGGGCGGGGGTGTCGCGCGTCGTCTTCGGGTCGTCCTCCTCGGTATACGGCGACAGCACGCCGGTTCCCTTTCGCGAGGATGCCCCGGCGGTGGAGCCCCTCTCTCCCTACGCGGCGACCAAGCGAGGGGCGGAGCTGCTCCTCCACGCCGTGGCGCCGGTCTACGGCCTCCGGGTGGCGTCGCTCAGGTTCTTCACCGTCTATGGCCCGCGGCAGCGGCCCGACCTGGCCATTCACGCCTTCGCCCGCCGGATGCTGGAGGGACGCGCCATCACCCTCTTCGGCGACGGCACCCAGTCGCGGGACTACACGTACTGCGACGACATCGTGGCCGGCGTGCTCGCCGCGATCGAGTGGACCGAGGCGGCGCCTTTCCGCGTGGAGGTGTTCAACCTGGGCGGCAACCGCACGGTCCGCACGGGCGAGATGGTGGAGGAGATCGCCCGGGCGCTCGGCGTCCAGCCGATCATCGAGCGGGCCCCCATGCAGCCGGGCGACGTGCAGCGGACCGCGGCGGACTTGAGCAAGTCGGGGTCCATTCTGGGCTACGCGCCGTGCACCCCGTTTCCCGAGGGGATCCGGCGCTTCGCGGCCTGGTTCCGGGAGGCCTATGGGCGGACCAACTGATCGGCTGCTGATCCGCGCGCGCGAGCGGTTCGCGGTGCAGGACTACTATGGGGCGGTGCACCTGCTCGAGGAGCTCGTCAACGACGGCGGCGGATTCGCCGACGTGCACCATCTCCTGGGGGTGTCGCTCTCGCTCCTGGGCCAGTCGGACCGGGCGCTGGCGCAGTTCCGCCGGGCCCTGGAGCTCAACCCGCGGTACCTCGAGGCGCTGATCCACCAGGGCGTGGTGCTCAACGACCTGGGCCGGACCGAGGAGGCCGACGAGTCGTTCCGCCGCGCGGCCGCGAACGTCGCGCCGCCCTCGACCGGGCTGCCGGCGCACGTCGCCGCCCGGCTGGCCAATCTCCACGCCGAGCTGGGAGACGCCTACGCCGAGGGGGGCGCGCCGGAACGGGCCATCGAACAGTACCAGCGCGCCCTGGAGCTGGGGCCCACGTTCCACGACCTGCGGTACCGGATGGCCCGGCTGCTGCTCGAGACCGGACGGGCGCTGGAGGCGCGGGAGGTGCTCGAGGAGGTGTTGCGGTCGCGGCCCAACTTCGTGGACGCGGAGGCGGCGCTGGGGCTGGCTCACTACCTGGCGGGCGACGCGATCGGGGCCCGGGACATCTGGAAGGCATGTCTCCAGCGACGGCCCGAGAACGTGCGGGTGGAAGCGTACCTCGCGATGCTGGGCCGCACCGAAGCGTGACCGGCCGGCGGGTACTCGCGGCGCTGTCGCTGCTCCTCGGCGCGGCGGTCGCCGGCGCCGGCTGCTCCCGGAGTGACGCGGAGCGCGAAGCCGACACCGCCTACGCCGGCGGCCGCTATGCGGAGGCCCTGGCGGCCTACCGGGAGCTGGCCGGCCGCACGCCCGAGGGGCGGCTCTGGGCCAAGATCGCCGCCGCGGCGCTGCACGCCGAGCGGCTCGGCGATGCCACCGAAGCCTACCTCCACCTCGCGGGGGAGGACCCCACCCGGGTCCGCGAGGCCGCGGCCGGGCTCGAGGCGGTGGCGCGGGCGGCCGAACGGCAGGGCGAGCGGGCGGCGCTGGAGGAGGCGATCCTCGCGCTGCAGACGCTTCTTTCCGACGGGGTGCCCGGCCGCTACGCGCTGGTGCTGGCACAGCAGTCCGACGTCGAGCCCGACGAGCTGGCCCGGCTGCTCCCCGGCGCCATCGCGGCCGCCGGCGACCAGGCCACCGCGGACTCGCTCCTCTTCCGCTACGGGCGCACCCTGCAGGTCACGGCCGGCTGCGGGCAGGCGCTGCTGCAGTACCGAGCGGTGATGCGCCGCGCGGGCGACAGCGCCCTCAGGGGTCGCGCCGCCGCGAGCGCGGGCGAGTGCGCCCTCGGCCTGGGGCAGCGGGCGGAGGCCGCGGGGCGGGACCAGGACGCGGCGCTCTGGTACGCCGAGGCCGCCATGGCGGACAGCACCTCGCTGGTCGGCCGCCGGGCCCTCGTGGGCGTCGGCGACGCCAGGCTCCGCCAGGGCGACACGCTGGCCGCCGCCCTCGCGTATCAGGCCGCCGTGTCGGCCTCGCCCGAGGAGGGCGACTCGCTCGCCGCGATCGCGACCGTCCGCCTGGCGAAAATCGGATTGACCTCCTCCTCGGGCGAGCCCGCCCGTCAGAGCGCCCAATGATTCGTTTCACGGCCCGGTGGCCGCTGCTCGTCCTGCTCCTGCTTTCCGGCGCGCTGGCCGCCTGCGGCGGTCCGCCGGAGCCGGCTCCGCCCACGCCCGTCTCCGAGGTGCAGGCCACCGGGGCGAGCGCGCAGGAGGTGGACTCGCTCTGGCGGCAGGCGCTCGGCCGGGTGCGCCGGGGCAAGTGGGCCGATGCCCAGAAGCTGCTGGATCGCATCCTGCTCGAGTTCTCCCCGGGGGATGCCCGCATCCCCCAGGCCCACTTCTGGCTGGGTGAGGCCCACTTCGGCCTCAACAGCCACCTCCAGGCCGCCCGGGAGTTCCGCCGGGTCTCCGACGAGACCCCCAACGATCCGCTCGCGGCGGAAGCCCTCCTCCGGGTGGCGGATGTCTACGCCGATCTCTGGCGCCGGCCCGAGCTGGACCCGTCATACGGGCAGACGGCGCTCGCCACCTACCAGGAGCTGCTCAACCGCTATCCGGGCGGCCCCCAGGCCGCACGCGCCCAGGCGCGGATCAGCGAGCTGCAGGAGAAGTTCGCCTACAAGGAGTATCGGGCCGCGCTGTACTACTTCAGGCTCAAGGCCTTCGACTCGGCGATTCTCTACCTGAAGGACGTCGTGGCCACCTATCCCCGGGCCTCGGTCGCGCCGGACGCGCTGGTGAAGCTGGTGGAGGCCTACCAGCGGCTGGGGTACCGCGAGGACGTGCAGGAGACCTGCGGCTACATCCGGCGCTTCCACCCGGGCGCCGAGGGCGCCGGCCGGGTCTGTCCTTCCGTCACGAGCGAGCCCTCCTGATCGGATGATCGGCCTCTTCGGCGGATCGTTCGATCCGATCCATCATGGCCACCTCATCGTCGCCCGGGTTGCGGCGGAGCGCCTCGGGCTCGACCAGCTGAGGTTCGTCCCCGCCCGCGAGCAGCCCTTCAAGCAGGGCCGGCACTCGGCGCCGGCGGAGCACCGCGCGGCGATGCTCGAGCTGGCGATCGCGGGCGAGGCGGACTTCGCGGTCGAGCGGCTGGAGCTGGAGCGGCCGGGGCCCTCCTATACGGTGGACACCCTGCGCGAGCTGCGGCGCCGGGTGCCCGGGGAGCGGCTGAGCCTGCTGCTCGGCGCCGACGCGGCCGCCGAGCTCACGTTGTGGCGCTCGGCGGACGAGCTCCCCGGGCTGGCGCAGATCGTGGTCTTCGCCCGGCCGGGATCGCCGACCCCGGAGTCGCCCCTCATCTCCCGGACGATCGAGGTGCCGGCGATCGACATCTCCGCGACCGAGCTGAGGCGCCGGGCCCGGGAGGGCCGGTCGCTCCGCTACTGGGTGCCGGACGCCGTCGCGGGGTATATCACCAGGCACCGGTTATATTTGGACCCAGAATGATCAAGAATCTGATGACCGCGGTCTTCGGCACGCGGTTCGAACGTGAGCGCAAGCGGATCCAGCCGATCGTCGATGCCATCCACCGGCACGAGGAGCGGCTCAAGGACCTGAGCGAGGACGAGCTCAAGGCCCAGACCGCCCGGTTCCGGGAGCGGCTGCAGGAGCGGACCGGCACGCTCAAGGCCGAGCTGGAGGAGGTCCGCGCGGCCAAGCACGGGTGCGCGGACCCGGCCGAACGGGACCAGCTGGAGCAGCGGTTCCACGAGATCGAGCGGGCCTGGAAGAAGGAGCTGGCGGCGGCGCTGGACGAGCTGCTGCCGGAGGCGTTCGCCACCGTGCGGGAGGCGTGCCGGCGGCTCATGGGCACGCCGGTCATGGTCACCGGACACGAGCTGATCTGGGACATGGTGCCCTACGACGTGCAGCTCATCGGCGGCGTGGTGCTGCACCAGGGCCGCATCGCCGAGATGGCGACCGGCGAGGGCAAGACTCTGGTGGCGACGCTGCCGCTCTACCTGAACGCGCTGGCGGGGCGCGGGGCCCACCTGGTCACCGTCAACAACTACCTGGCCCGCCGCGACTCGCAGTGGATGGGGCACGTCTTCACGTACCTCGGTCTGACCGTCGCCTGTCTCGACGACACCGAGCCGTCCTCGCCCACCCGCCGCGCCGCCTACCAGGCCGACATCACGTACGGCACCAACAACGAGTTCGGGTTCGACTATCTCCGCGACAACATGGTGTTCTCGCTGGAGCAGCGGGTGCAGCGGGAGCACGCGTACGCCATCATCGACGAGGTGGACTCGATCCTCATCGACGAGGCGCGGACGCCGCTCATCATCTCGGGCCCGGTGGGCAACGAGAGCGACACGAAGTACGCCCAGTTCAACCGCCAGGTGGCGGAGCTGGTCCGGAAGCAGACCGGGGTGGTGAACACCCTGCTGGCGGAGGCCGAGCGGCTGCTGGAGGATCCCAAGACCCGGGACGATGGGGCGCTCAAGCTCTACCAGGGTCAGCTGGGGATGCCCAAGAACCGGCGGCTGCTCAAGCTGCTCAACGAACCGGGCATCAAGCAGATGGTCCAGCGGATGGAGCTCGACGCCATCGCCGACCGCAAGCTCCCGATGCGGCAGCAGCGGATGCGGGATCTCGAGGACGTGCTCTACTTCGTGCTGGACGAGAAGGGCCACTCGGTGCACCTCACCGACCGGGGCGCCGAGGCGATGTCGCCCGACGACCCGGAGCTCTTCCTCGTGCCGGACATCTCGGAAGAAGTCCACCGCATCGAGCAGGATCCCGAGCTCTCGCCGTCGGAGCGGGTGGCGCGGCGGCAGGAGGTGGAGGGGGAGTACGCCGCCAAGAGTGAAAAGCTGCAC
>DASUSR010000115.1:0-23018 GCA_036375015.1 Gemmatimonadales bacterium | reverse complement strand
GAATGCTCTTGGGACGGGGCATAGGGCAAATCTAGCGGGGCGGCGGGGCGGGCGGCGGTGGGGGCGGGGGGAGGGGCAGGCGGGCGGGCGGGCGGACAGGTGAAGCACGGGGAGGGGGGCGACGGGGAGGTGGGCCGCGGGCGGAGGGGAGCGTCGTACCTCATCCCGAGGGAGCGTAAGCGACCGAGGGATCTTCTACCCCGGCCTCGATACCGAGAGAAGATCCGTCGCTGCGCTCGGGATGAAGTACGCCGGCCCCGGCGTGTGCTTACCTCGCCCGCCTGCCCGTCTGCCCGTCCGCCCGCCTGCCCCCCCGCCCCGCTTTCGCTACATTTTCGCCCGTGACCGTCCCGATCAGCCACCTCTCCCCCGACATCCTGGTGGTCCGCTTCAGCGCCATCGGGGATATTCTGCTCACCACGCCGCTGCTCCGGGCCATCCGGACGCGGCACCCGGGGGCGCGGGTCGCGTTTCTCACCAAGGAGCGCTACGTCCCGCTCCTCAGCGACAATCCCAGCGTGAACGAGGTCCTCGGCATCGGGGAGGAGGACGGGATCCGGGAGATCGCGCAGACCGTCAGGAGCGTCCGCTACAGCCACCTGCTCGACCTGCACGGCAGTCTCCGCACCCTGGGGCTGCGGGCAGTCGCCCGGGGGCCGTGGCGCGGTTTCTCCAAGCGGCGGCTCGAGCGTCAGGTGCTGATCACCGCCAAACGAGACATCTATCGGACGCAGACCCCCATGGCCGAGCGCTACTTCGAGGCGGCGGCCGACCTCGACGTGGAGATCGACGGCGAGCCGCCGGACTTCTTCATCTCCCCCGAGGCGGAGGAGCGCGCCGCCGAATGCCTGGGTCGGATCGGGCTCGGAGAGGCGCCGGCGCTCGTCGCGATCGCGCCCGGAGCGGCGCACGCGACGAAACGCTGGCCCGCCGACGGCTGGATCCGGCTCGCCCGCCGCCTGGTGAGCACCGGAGCGGAGGTCGTGGCCCTCGGCGGTCCCGACGATGTCGAGATCGCGAAGGCGGTGGTCTCCGCCACCCGCGGACGGCTCACCAGCTCCGACGAGCGCCGGGTGGCGAGCGCGGCGGGCATGCTCGGGCTGCAGGAGAGCGGGGCGGTGATCAAGCGGGCCGCGGCCCTGATTTCGGGCGACACCGGGCTCATGCACATGGCCACCGGCGTGCGTACGCCCGTGGTGGCGCTCTTCGGGCCGACCGTCCGCCAGTTCGGGTTCTTCCCCTATCGGGCCGACCGCTCCGCGGTCGTGGAGCTGCCGCTCGACTGCCGGCCGTGCAGCGCCCACGGCGGTCCGAGCTGCCCCCTGGGCCATCACCGGTGCCTCCGCGCCATCGGACCGGAGACGGTCTGGGAAGCGCTCTGCGGAGTGCTCGCATGACCGGGTGGGATCCGGCCGCCACCGCGCTGGTGGGGCTCCTGCCGCAGACCGGTCGTGGGCCGCGCCGGGAAGGGATCTTCGCCCTGTGGCTGACCCTGCGCGTGGCCCAGGACCTCCTGCGCGACACCCCGCCCTCGGAGCGGGCGCACCGGCGCCGCCTGCAGGCGCTGGAGCACCGGCTCTCCAGCCTCACGCTGCCGCCGCCGCTGCGCCGCGCGCTCGCCGCGGCGTTGAGCCAGCTGCGGGAGGGCCGGCCCGAGACCGCGGTCCAGGTGCTGAGCCAGCTGGTGGCCCCGGCCCGCGAGTCCGGCGGCCCCGAGGCGGGCGACGCGATGGCCCAGGCGGTCCGGGCCGCGCGCGCGGCCCTCCGGGCGGAGCGCTAGCGATGCGGCCGGACGAGGGGAACCCACTCGAGTCGCTCATGGGACGGCTCGACGCCGTCGCGCCGGGCGAGCCCGCGCGCGACACGGTGCCGAGCGGCTTCCCGTCGCTCGACCGGCTTCTGGGCGGCGGGTTCCGCCGACAGGACCTCATCGTGCTCGCAGGCGACGTCGCGAGCGGGAAGTCGGCACTCGCCCTCGCCATGGCGATCCGCTCCGCGCGGCTGGGGGTGCCGGGTCTGTTTCTCTCCGGGGAGATGAGCGCGGAGCGCGTGCTCGAGCGGGCGCTCGCCCAGGAGGGCAAGGCGAGCGTAGACGACATCCGCCAGGGCCGGCTGGACGAGACCACCCGCGCGGCGGTGGGCGCCGCCGCAGTCCGCCTGCGCGACACTCCACTCGCCATCCGATCCCTCGGCGGCCAGAGCTTCGACGAGGTCCGGGAAGCGGTCACCTTCGTTCCGCCCCGCGGGCTGGTCGTCGTGGACTCGCTGCAGCTCGCGCCCTCGCCCCGCCCGGCCGGGCGTCTCGAGGAGCGGGTCGCGCTCGCGGTGCGCGCGCTCAAGGCGATCGCGGTCGAGCGCGACCTGGCGGTGCTGGCCGTGGCCCAGCTCCCCCGCCACCGGGCGACGCGGCCCGATCCCCGCCCCGCGCTGGACGATCTCGGAGCGTTGGGCGCCGTCAAGCAGGATGCCGATCTGGTGCTGGGCCTCTACCGCGAGGAGATGTACCGGCCGGGTCAGGGCGTAGAAGGGGCGACGGAGCTCATCGTGCTGAAGAACCGCAACGGACCCACGGGGTTCGTGGACCTGTACTTCTACCCGCGCTGGCTCCGGTTCGAGGATCTGCTGGACCCCTGACCCCGACGCATCAGGCCAGCCGGCCGATCACCGTCGCCGCCGCGTCGAGAAAGCGCTCCACGTCGGCCTCGTCGATGGCGGTGGACAGCGTGCCCACCCCGCGCGGGTCCACCAGCAGGCCGGCGTTGTAGAGTCCGAGGTAGATCCGCCGCCGCAGCTCCGCCGCCGTCTCGTCCGGACGCGGGTGCATCCCGAACAGCGAGCCCAGCCCCGTGACCCGCGCCGGCACGCCCGCGCCATCGAACACCTCCCCGAGCCGCGCCCGCAGCGTGTCGCCCAGCCGGTTGATGCGCGCAATGGCGGTGCGGTCGAGCAGCTCCAGCGTGGCCGCGCCGGCGGCGAGACTCATCGGATTGGCGTTGTAGCTCCCCGGGTGAGGCAGCGCCGGCCCGCCTTGCGACGGATCGAACAGCGCCATGACGTCCGCCCGGCCCCCGAAGGCGCCGAGCGGAAACCCGCCGCCGATCAGCTTGCCGAGCACCGTCAGATCGGGCGCGACCCCGAAGTGCTCCTGGGCACCGCCCCAGGCCAGCCGGAGGCTCACGACCTCGTCGAACACCAGCAGGACGCCGTGCCGCCGGGTCACCTCGCGGAGGCTCCGCAGATACTCGCCCCCGGCGGGGATCATGCCGGCCGATCCCTGCACCGGCTCCACCAGCACCGCGGCGAGCTCCCCCGCGGAGGCTTCGATGCGCGCCGCCGCGCGGCCGGCGTCGTCGAACGGCAGCACGAGCACGTCGGGATGCGACGGCGCCATCAGCTCGCCGAGCGCTCCGTGATAGCCGCCCTCCGCGCGGGCGATGCGGTGCCGGCCGGTGAAGCGGCGCGCCGCGCGCAGCGCGTGGAGGGTGGCTTCGGTGCCCGAGTTGGTGAAGCGCACTCGCTCGATCGAGGGGACGCGCTCGGTGAGGATGCGCGCCAGGCGGAGCTGCGGCTCGGTCGGGCCGGGAAAGGCCGTGCCCGCCTCGAGCTGCCGACGGACGGCGTCCAGCACCTCGCGCCGGCCGTAGCCGTGCACCAGGGCCGAGTGGTTGCCGGTGAAGTCCACCAGCTGGTTGCCGTCGAGATCGGTGAGGAGCGACCCCTGGCCGCGGAGGAACACGGCCGGGTAGGGGCGATAGAACAGGGTGCTGCGGGAATCTCCGCCGGGCAGATGGGCCCGCGCCTCGGCGAAGAAGCGCGCCGAGGCGGGAGTCCGCCGGCGATACTCCCGCTCTTCGGGCGGGAGCACGTCTCCGACGGTGGCCGGACGTTCGGCGCCCGTCGTCACCGTGCGGCTACGAGGCCGGCTTGCCGGCCCCGGGCATCCTGGCGCCGGAGAACTCCACCAGGGTGGCCGCACCGTCGTCCGCCGTGCGGATCCGCACCCAGAGCGGCGGGCCGTCCCGCTCGGCCAGAAACACCAGTGCCCCCTCCCGGTCCTTCGCCTCGTTCACCAGGCGCCACCCGTTCTGGGTGAGTGCGGTGCGGTAGTAGGACTCGACCGAGGAGCGGCTGTGGGCGGAGAGCACCCTCACCTGGAGGGCGTCCTCGCCGGCCGCACTGCCCAGGAACCGGCCCCCGGGCGGCAGGGGGAGATTGGGAAACACCTCGGCCATCTTGGGAGGCGCCGGCTTCCGGTCGCCGCAGCCGGCGAGCGCGGCCAGCACCAGGGCGGCCGTCCCGAGGGTCCGTATGGGGTTGGGGATCATAGGGGTCGGAGACTAGCCGTCCGGCCCCCCCGGGTCAAGGTTCCGGGAGGGCCGTCCGATTGCCGCAAACGGCTGTCGCGCTTATGTTTCCGCCTGCGTCATGGGCCCCTGCCGCCCGCCTCCGACGCCGTCCAAACCCCGTCAGCTCCAAGGAGTTCGGTCATGGCCGGCCACAGCAAGTGGAAGCAGATCAAGCGCAAGAAGGCGGTGACCGACGCCCGGCGCGCCTCCTCCTGGACCAAGGTGATCCGGGAGATCACCGTGGCCGCCAAGAGCGGAGGCGGCGACCCGGCCGGGAATCCCCGCCTGCGCACCGCCATCGACGCGGCCAAGGCGGTGAACATGCCCGGCGACAACATCGAGCGGGCGATCAAGAAGGGCACGGGCGAGCTGGAGGGCAGCGTCTACGAGGAGCTGACCTACGAGGGCTACGGGCCCGGCGGCGCCGCGATCTTCATCGAGGCGACCACCGACAACGCCAACCGCACCGTCGCCGAGATCCGCCATGCCTTCAGCCGCAACGGCGGCAACCTGGGCGCCAGCAACTCGGTGGCCTGGATGTTCGACCGCAAGGGGCAGCTCTTCCTCGACGCGTCGCGTTACGAGGAGGACCGCGCGCTGGAGGCCGCGCTCGAGTCGGGCGCCGAGGACTTCGCGCATGAGGGCGATCAGTACCTGGTGACCACCTCGCCCGCTTCCTTCCACGCGGTGCAGGATGCGCTCCGCGCGGCGGGCTTCCAGGTGGACTCGGCCGAGCTGGCGATGGTGCCCAGGAACACGGTCAAGGTCGAAGGGGCGGACGCGGAGCGGATCCTCAAGCTGGTGGAGGTGCTGGAAGAGCTGGACGACGTGTCCAAGGTTTTCTCCAACTTCGACATCGACGCCGCGCAGCTGGCGGAAGCCGAGGCCTGAGCGTGCGGCCGTGAAGGTGCTCGGCATCGACCCGGGTACGGCGGTGCTGGGCTACGGCGTCGTCGAGTCCGGCGCGGGCCGCCACCCCCGACTGCTCGAGTGCGGTACCCTGACGACGCAGGCCCGCGATCCCCTCCCCACCAGACTCCGCGTCCTCCACGACGGCACCGGCGCCCTCCTCGCCCGGCACCGGCCCGACGCGATGGCGGTCGAGAGCGCCTTCTACGGGCGGAACGTCCGGACGACGGTCGTGCTGAGCCACGCGCGCGGCGTCATCCTGCTGGCGGCCGAGCAGGCCGGGGTCCCCATCGCCGAGTACTCGCCGGCGCTGGTCAAGAAGACGATCGTGGGCCGCGGCGCGGCGCTCAAGCCGCAGGTGGGATACATGGTCATGCAGCTCCTCCGGCTCAAGGCGGCGCCCCAGCCGAGCGACGCGGCGGACGGCGTCGCGGTGGCCCTCACCCACCTCATCGTCGCGACCCGCCAGGCGGCGTTCTACCGCCAGGTCACCGGGGCCCCATGATCGCCTCGGTGAGCGGCGTCCTCGCCGAGCGGGACGGCGACAGCCTCGTGGTGATGACCGACGGCGGCGTCGGGTACCAGGTCACCGTCCCGCTGGGCGTGGCCGAGCGGCTGCCGGCTCCCGGCGCGCGGGTGAGCCTGTACACCGAGCTGGTGGTGAAGGAGGACGGCTGGGCGCTCTTCGGCTTCGACCGCGCGGCCGAGCGGCGGGTGTTCCAGCGCCTCCTCGGCGCGAGCGGCTTCGGGCCCAAGCTGGCCCTGGCGCTGCTCTCGGCGCTGGGTGCGGAGCGAACGGTCCGCAGCATCCGCGGGCGCGACCTGGCGGCGCTGAGCTCGGTGGGCGGCATCGGGCGCAAGAAGGCGGAGCGGCTGGTGCTGGAGCTGCACGACCGCTTCGGGGACCTGCCGCTGGAAGCGGAGGCACCCCGCCCGGAAGGGACCGACGGCGCCGTCCGCGCGCTGCTGGGACTGGGCTACGGGCCCGGGGCGGCGGAGGATGCCGTGCGGGCGGCGCTGGCCGCCGGCGCCCCCGAGGACACCTCGCAGCTCATCCGGCGCGCGCTGCAGCAGCTCGCCACTCGTGGAGGGAGATAACCGGTGATGGCCGTACCTGCACGCACCGCCGAATGGCTCTGCACCCGTTGCGGCACCACCAATCGCAAGCTGGTCCCGGCCGACACCACCCGAGCCGCCGATCGCTGCGTGCACTGCGGCGCGAGGCACGTGGTGGAGCCGGATACGCGCCCGGTCCGGTGGCGCGCGCGGATCGATGACTAGCGAAGCGCCTTCATGACTTCGTGGCAAGTACAGCACAGATCTCGACCAGGAACGACATGACGGATCGGCTACAGGTCACCACCCCCGAAGCGCTGCCGGAAGAGAGCGGCGCCGATGCCGCGCTCCGGCCCTCGCGGCTGGACGAGTTCGTGGGGCAGGAGCAGGTGAAGACCTCGCTGCAGATCGCCATCGACGCGGCGAAGCAGCGCGGCGATACGCTCGACCACACGCTCTTCTTCGGCCCGCCGGGCCTGGGGAAGACCACGCTCGCCATGCTCATGGCGCGGGAGATGGGCGTGCAGATCCGCACCACCTCCGGGCCGGTGCTGGAGAAGCCCGGCGACCTGGTGGGCCTGCTCACCTCCCTCGGCCCGGGCGACATGCTCTTCATCGACGAGATCCACCGGATGAAGCCCGCGCTGGAGGAGTTCCTCTATCCCGCGATGGAGGACTACCGGGTGGACGTGCGGATCGCCGAGGGCCCTCACGCCCAGACCATTCCCATGGCGCTGGAGCGCTTCACGCTGATCGGCGCCACGACCCGGTTCGGCCTGCTCACCCCGCCGATGCGGGCGCGCTTCGGGCTGGTGGAGCGGCTGGGCTTCTATCCGGCGGACGATCTCCGCACCATCGTGGTGCGCTCCGCCGGGATCCTGCAGGTCCCCATCGACGAGGCGGGCGCGGCCGAGATCGCCCGGCGGAGCCGGGGCACGCCGCGAGTGGCCAACCGCCTGCTCCGGCGGGTGCGGGACTACGCCCAGGTGCGGGCCGACGGCCGGATCACCGCGAGCGTGGCCGATGCCGCGCTGGCGCGCCTGAACGTGGACGAGTTCGGGCTCGACGACATGGACACCCGGATCCTCACCACCATCATCGAGAAGTTCGGTGGCGGCCCGGTCGGGCTGGGCACGGTGGCCGTGGCCGTGGGCGAGGACGCCGGCACCCTGCAGGACGTGTACGAGCCGTATCTCATCCAGCAGGGATTCATCGAGCGCACTCCCCGCGGCCGCTGCGCCACGGCGCTCGCCTATCGCCGCTTCGGGCTGACCCCGCCCGCCGGGCAGACCACGATCTTTGACGGCTGACGCCCCCCTGCGCACCGCCGACTTCGACTACGAGCTGCCTGCCGAGCTCATCGCGCAGGAGCCCCTGCCGGATCGGACCTCGAGCCGGCTGCTGATGGTGCTCCGGTCGGACCGGCGCGGCGAGGGGCTCGCCGGGCGCCGGTCGGGCCGCCCGGGCGACACCGGCCGGCGCACCAGCGGGCTCTTCCGCCGGCCGGCCATGCTGCCGGGCGACCAGCGCGCCGTGGACGGCGCCGTGCTGGTGGACTCGCACTTCGCCCAGCTCGCCTCGCTCATCCCTCCCGGCGATCTGCTCGTGCTCAACACCACCAGGGTCCGGCATGCGCGGCTGCTGGGGACCCGCCCTTCCGGCGCGCCCGCGGAGGTGCTGCTCATCCATCCCGGCCCGGTCGGCACCTGGGTGGCGATGGGGAAGCCGGGCAGCGCGCTCCAGCCGGGAAAGCGGATCAGGCTCGAGGGTGACATCGGCATCGAGACCGTCGAGGTGCTCGGCGACGGGCATCGGCTGGTGCGCTTCGTGGGCGCGACCGCCGAGGCCGCGATGGCTCGATTCGGGCGACTGCCCCTCCCCCCGTACATCGCCCGCGACCCGACCGAAGCCGACGAGCTCCGCTACCAGACGGTCTATGCCAAGCGCGAGGGCAGCGTCGCCGCGCCCACGGCCGGGCTGCACTTCACGGCCGAGCTGCTCGACGCACTCTCCGCCAAGGGGGTGCTCATCTCGAGCCTGGACCTCGAGGTGGGTCCGGGCACCTTCCGTCCGGTGGAGACCGAGAACCCCATCCAGCATCCGATGCACCCGGAGCGCTACGAGATCTCCTCCCGGCTCGCGGCGCTGATCGAGCTGGTCCGGGAGCAGGGCGGCCGCCTCTGGGCGGTGGGAACGACCGTGGTACGGGCCCTGGAGAGCGCGGCCGATGCCACCGGCGCGGTGCGGGCCGGCGCCGGCGAGACCTCGCTCATGATCCTGCCCGGCTACACCTTTCGCGTGGTAGACCGGCTCATCACCAACTTCCACCTTCCCCGCTCCACCCTGCTCATGCTGGTGAGCGCCTTCGCCGGCCGCGACCTGACGCTCGCCGCGTACCGCCACGCGGTCGCCCATCGCTACCGCTTCTATTCCTACGGCGACGCGATGGTGATCCTCTGACCCCGGAGCCGCCGATGACGAGCTTCGCCAATCCCGCCGGGAACGCCGCCGCGGCCGCGCCGGCCTACGTGCGCGCCCTCCTCGACCTGCTGGGGCCCCGTCCGCCGCTCGAGGTGCTGCCCGAGCTGGTGCCCTGGGTCGAGAGCCGGGTGCGGGGGGTCCCCGACGAGCTGCTGCGCCGCCCCGAGGCGCCGGGCAAGTGGTCGGTGGTCGAGGTGCTCCAGCATCTGGCCGACACCGAGATGGTGTACGGCGTGCGCGGCCGGCTGGTGCTGTCCGAGGATCGGCCGCTCATCGTGGGATTCGACCAGGACCGCTGGGCGTCGCTGTTCCGCTACCGGGACGCGCCGCCGGAGCTGGCGCTGGGGCAGCTCGCCGCGCTGCGGGAGGCCAACCTCGCCGTGTGGCGGGCGGCAGGGCCGGCGGAGCTGGCCCGCGTGGGGCTCCACAGCGAGCGGGGCGAGGAGAGCCTCGACCTCATGCTCCGGATGATGGCCGCGCACGACCTGGTCCATCGCCGGCAGATCGAGCGCATCCTGGCGGGAGCGTCGGCGGGCGCGCGCGCGTGAGGGCCGGGGTGCCGCGGAATCGCGGGGCGCGATGTTCGAGTTCGCGCTAGACCGCACCGAGGGCGCCGCTCGAGCCGGCACGCTGACGCTGCCGAACGGCGTGGTGCGGACGCCGGCGTTCATGCCGGTCGGCACCCACGGCGTGGTGCGCGGGCTCTCCGCCGGTGACGTGCGCCGCACCGGCGCCCAGATCATCCTGGGCAACACCTACCATCTGCACCTCCGTCCCGGGGAAGAGGTCATCCGGGCGATGGGCGGACTGCAGCGCTTCACCACCTGGCAGGGTCCCATGCTCACCGATTCGGGGGGCTTCCAGGTCTTCTCGCTCGAGGGGCTGCGCCGGATCTCGGAGCACGGGGTCGAGTTCCAGAGCCACGTGGACGGCACCCTGCGCACGCTCACACCGGAGCGCGCCATGGAGATCCAGTGGAGCCTCGGCGCCGACATCGCGATGGCGTTCGACCACGTGGTTCCGGGTCAGGCGGAGCGCGCCTTGGCCGAAGAGGGGATGCAGCGGACCCTTCGCTGGCTGGATCGGTGCCGAGAGCGCCACGGCGCCCTGAGCGCGGGCCCCGCCGCCTTCCAGACCCTGTGGCCCATCGTCCAGGGCGGCATCCACGACGACCTCCGCCTCGCCTCGCTCGCGGGCACGCTGGAGCGCGGACCCTGGACCGGCGTCGCCATCGGCGGCCTCTCCGTGGGCGAGCCCAAGCCGGTGATGCACCGCGTGCTCGAGCTGCTCGAGCCCGCCCTGCCGCCGGAGCTCCCCCGTTATCTTATGGGGGTCGGATTTCCGCCAGATCTGCTGGAGGGCATCGCGCGCGGGGTGGACCTGTTCGACTGCGTCGCCGCCACCCGCAACGGACGCCACGGCACCGCCTGGCTGCCGACCGGCCGCGTGAACGTGCGCGGCGCGTCGCTCAAGGGGGCCACCGGCCCGCTCGACCCCGAGTGCGATTGCGAGACCTGCACCACCTACCCGCGCGGCTACCTCCGCCATCTGTTCGTGGTGGAGGACATGCTCGGGCTGCGGCTGGTCTCGATCCACAATATCCGCTTCCTCGTCCGTCTCGCCGAGCAGGCGAGGGCCCGGATCCTGGACGGGACGTTCGAGCGGTGGAGCCGGGCGTGGCTGGCGCGGTACGCGAAACAGGACCCTTGACCGTCGAAAGGCCCCATGCTTCAGACCCAATCCGGTTCCAGCGGCATCACCGTCCTGGTGCTTCAGATGGCGGCCATCGCGCTGGTGTTCTACTTCCTCATCCTCCGCCCCTCCGGGCAGGCGAGGAAGCGGCACGCCCAACTGCTCGCCAACCTGAAGAAGGGCGACGAGATCATGACCAGCGGGGGCATCCTCGGCCGGGTCAAGGACATCAAGGAAGTGGACACGGAGGGCGCCAGGGAGGTCCGGGTCACGGTGGAGACCGGGACGTCCACCGTGGTGGTGGAGCGGTCCCGCATCGTCCGGGTGGGCGGAACCAGCGCGCAGGGGGTGCCCGGAGCATGAGCCTGCTGAGCCTGCATCTGCTCGGCTCCCCCGTGCTCCGCCAGCGAAGCGACGAGGTGGGCGCGGTGGACGACGAGGTCCGGCGTCTGGTGGCGGACATGTTCGAGACCATGGACGCCGCCAAGGGCGTGGGTCTCGCCGCGAACCAGGTGGGCGTCGCCCGCCGGGTGGCCGTGGTGGATGCCGACGGCGACCGGTTCGCGATGATCGACCCGGTGATCGTCGAGGCCGAGGGCCGCTCCACCGCCGAGGAGGGCTGCCTTTCGATCCCCGACGTATACGGGGACGTGACCCGTCCCGAACGGGTGGTGCTGGAGGCGCTCGACGAGGAGGGGAACCGCTATCGCCGCGAGGCCACCGGGCTCAAGGCGCGCGCCATCCAGCACGAGATCGACCACCTGGACGGGATCCTGTTCCTGGATCATCTGAGCCTGGTGCGCCGGCAGATGCTGCTCGCCAAGTACCGCCGCGAGCACAAGGACGAGCCGGGCCATATCAAAGAGGTGCAGCCGGCGACCGCCCGGTCGGAGTGATGCGGATCGTCTTCTTCGGCACGCCGGAGTTCGCGGCGGTGTCGCTCCGCGCGCTCCTGCGTGAGCGCTTCACGGTGGCCGGCGTGGTCACCCAGCCCGACCGCCCGCAGGGCCGCTCCCGCTCCACCCTCGTCCCACCCCCGGTCAAGACCGTCGCGCTCGCCGAAGGCCTGCCGGTGCTCCAGCCGGCCAAGCCGGTGGGCGATCTCTTCCTGGCCGCGCTCCGCCGGCTGGAGCCCGATCTCGGAGTGGTGGTGGCCTACGGCCACATCCTGCGCGCCGAGGTCCTCCACCTGCCGCCGCGCGGCATGATCAACGTCCACGCTTCCCTCCTTCCCCGCTTCCGTGGCGCCGCCCCCATTCAGCACGCCATCCTCGCCGGCGAGCAGGAGACCGGCGTCAGCATCATGGAAATGGACGAAGGCCTCGACAGCGGGCCGGTGCTGCACCGCGTCTCCACCCCCATCGCGGCGGACGAGACCGGCGGGTCGCTCACCGCGCGACTCGCCGAGCTGGGCGCGGCGGCGCTGGTGGAGGCGCTGTCGTTGATGGCGGCGGGCGCGGCCCGGCCGCAGCCGCAGCAGGACGCGGCGGCCACGTACGCCCCCAAGATCGACCGGGCGGCCGCCCGCATCGACTGGTCGCGCGACGCCCGGTCGGTCTCCCGGCAGATCCGCGCGTTCGATCCGGTCCCCGGCGCCTGGACCACGCTCGGCGAGGAGCCGGTCAAGCTCTTCTCGTCGGTGCCCTCGGACCGGGCCGGCGAGCCCGGGGCGGTGCTCGCGGTGGGCGAGCGGCTGGCGATCGGCTGCGGCTCGGGGTCGGTCCTGGTGCGCGAGGTCCAGCCGTCGGGCCGGAGCCGGATGCCGGTGGGCGCCTGGGTGCGCGGCCGCGGCATCGACCTCGGGCGCCGCCTGGCGTGAGCGCCCCGCCGTGAGACCCCTGCCCCGGCTCCACGCGGTGACCGACGCGCGGGTGCTCGCCATGCCCGATCTGGGCATCCGCGCCGCGGCCATCGCCGCCGCGGGATCGGCGGTGGCGCTCCACGCCCGGGACCGCACCGCCGCGGCCGCCGCGCTCGCCCGCGCGGCGCTGCGGCTGCAGGCGCTGGCCCGGCCGCCGGAGGCGGCGCTCTTCGTGAGCGCCCGGCCCGACCTGGCCGCCGCCATCGGCGCGCACGGGGTGCAACTGGGCGGAGACGATCTCGCTCCGGCCGACGCCCGGAGAGTGCTGCCCCGGGGCTGGATCGGCCGCTCGGTCCACGACGCGCGTGAGGCGGAGACCGCGCTGGAGGAAGGAGCCGACTTCCTGCTCGTGGGCGCGGTCTATCCGACGCCGTCGCACCCGGGCCGTCCGGCCGCGGGGCTCGGCCTCGTGCGCGCCGCGGCCGCGCTGGGGCGGCCGGTGATCGCGATCGGCGGGATCGATCCGGCCCGCGCCGTCGAGGCGCGGGAGGCGGGCGCCTACGGCGTCGCGGCGATCGGCGCGCTCTGGGACGCGGCCGATCCCGCCGCGGCCGCGCTCGCGCTGCTGGCGCCGTGGCAGGAGGACGCATGAGCGAACTCGCGATCGTGGTGAACGGAGAGTCGCGCCGGGTGCCGGGGCCGGCCACCCTGCTCGACCTCCTGGGCCATCTGGGCCTCGACCCGCGGACGGTGGTGGTCGAGCTCAACCGGCGGATCGTGCGCCGTCCGCTGCTGGGCGACACCGCACTGGCGGAGGGGGATTCGGTGGAGCTGGTGCACTTCGTGGGAGGGGGCTGAGCGGCGTCGCCCCGACTATGTTCCAACCCATGACCGACATCCTTCTTTCCGCCGAGCCCGCCCTCGACCGCCCGCTCACCGTGGGTGGCCGCAGCTTCAGGTCCCGGCTCATGGTGGGGACCGGGAAGTACCGCGACAACGGCGAGATGGTACGGGCCATCGAGGCCTCGGGCGCCGAGATCGTCACCGTGGCCGTGCGCCGGGTGGACCTCGACCGGACCCGCGACGAGAGCATCCTCCACCACCTGAGCCCCGAGCAGTATTTCCTGCTGGCCAACACCGCCGGCTGCTACACCGCGGACGAGGCGATCCGGTACGCGCGGCTCGCCCGGGAAGCGGGGTTCAACGAGTTCGTGAAGCTCGAGGTGATCGGGGACCGGGAAACCCTGCTGCCCGACACCGAGGGGCTGCTGCTCGCCACGCGGGAGCTGGTGCGCGACGGGTTCAAGGTGCTGGCCTACACCAACGACGACCTGATCACGGCGCTGCGCCTGGAGGAAGCCGGGTGCGCGGCGGTGATGCCGCTGGCCTCGCCCATCGGCAGCGGGCTCGGCCTGCTGAATCCGTACGGCATCCGAACGATCAAGCGGCGGCTGTCGGTCCCGGTCATCGTGGACGCAGGGGTCGGCACGGCATCCGACGCCTGTCTCACGATGGAGCAGGGGGTGGACGGGATCCTGATGAACACCGCGCTCGCGGAGGCCCGCGATCCGGTCGCGATGGCCTGGGCGATGCGCTGGGCCGTGGACGCCGGCCGCACGGCCTATCTCGCGGGCCGCATGCCCCGGCGCGAGGTCGCCGTGCCCTCGAGCCCGACCGGCGGGATGCTGTCCTAGGCCGTGCCCGTGGCACCGGGTCTCGCCCCGCGCCGTGCCGCGCTCAAGGTGCTCGGTCAGGTGCGGGACGGACGCCCCTTCGAGGCCGCGCTGGAACGCGCGCTCACCGGACTGCCGGAGCCGGATCGCCGGCTGGCGCACGAGATGGCCGCGGGAGTGCTGCGGCGGCAGGTGGCCCTCGACGCGCGCCTGGCGCCGTTGGTGCCGCGCGGGTGGAGCACGGTGGCGCCCGCGCTCAAGGACGTGCTCCGCTTGGGCGCCTTCCAGCTCACCGCGCTCGACCGGGTGCCCGCCCACGCGGCGGTGGACACCAGCGTGACGCTCGCCAAGGAGGCGGGCGGCGCCCGCGCCGGCGGGTTCGTGAATGCGGTGCTGCGCCACCTCGGCGACGCGCCGCCGCCGCATCGGTCGGCCTCCCCGGCGGCGCGGCTCGCCGCCACGTACTCGCATCCGCTCTGGCTGGTGGAGCGCTGGGTGGCTCGCTTCGGCCCGGAGTCCGCCGAGCGGCTGCTCCGCTGGAACGACACCCGGCCGCGTCTCGTCCTGCAGCCGGCACGCGAGTCGCTGGAGGAGCTGGAGCGGCGCTGGCGCGAGGCGGACATCGCGGTGGAGCCGGCGCCCTACGGCGCCGGCCTGATCACCGACCGGCGCCGGCCGCAGGAGCTGCCGGGCTATCGGGAGGGCGCCTTCGTCGTGCAGGACCCCGCGCAGGCTCTGCTCGCGTGGTACGCCGACCTCCCGCCCGGGGCCACGGTGTACGACGCCAGCGCCGCGCCCGGCGGCAAGACGATCGCGCTGGGCCGCGGCGCCGCGCGGGTGGTGGCCGCGGACGTGAGCCGCTCCCGGGTGCGCCGGCTGGCGGAGAACCTGCGCCGGGCCGGCAGCGGGCACGAGCACCCTGTCGTGGCCGACGTGCGGCATGCGCCGGTCAGGCCGGTCGAGGCGGTGCTGCTCGACGCCCCGTGTCTCGGGACCGGGAGCTTCGCGCGGCACCCCGATGCGCGCCAGCGGGTCACGCCCGAGGCCCTCGAGTCGCTCGCGCGGCTCCAGGGCGAGCTGCTCGGCCGCGCCGCCGAGGCGGTGGCGCCCGGCGGGCTGCTGGTGTACGCCACCTGCTCGCTCGAGCCGGAGGAGAACGAGCGGCAGGTGGAGCGGCTCCTCGCGGAGCGGCCGGAGTTCGTCCGGGAGCCGAGCGAGATCTTTCCCCCTGCCCTGCTGTCGTCCGAGGGAGACCTGATGATCCTGCCGCAGCGAGACCGAATGGACGGGGCCTATGCCGCGCGGCTCCGGAGGCGCGGGTGAGAGCGCGGCGACACGTTGCCCCCTCCGGGCTGGACACCCTTCGGCGGGTGGCCTGGCGGCGCTTTCTGCTCGAGCTGGGGCTCATCGCGGTCGTGGCCCTGGTCGGGTTCGGCATCTCCTCCTCCTGGGTGAACCCCGGACCGATCCTGGATTCGGACCATGCGGTCCCGCGGGTGATCGAGATGCCCGAGGCGGAGGCGCGGGCCGCGCTGACCGAGGCCGGCTTCCGCCCCCGCGTCGCGGACGAGTGGCCCAGCCCGGAGATCCGCCGCGGCACGGTGGCGTGGCAGGACCCGCCGCCGGACATGGTGCTCCCGCCCAACACGGTGGTGGATCTGGTGCTCAGCTCCGGGCCCGCCCCGGTCACCGTGCCCGACGTCGTGGGACTCGCCGAGCCGTTCGCCGAGAAGATCATCGAAGCGGCCGGAATCGCGGTGGGCAGCGTGGACACGGTGCACGGCGGGGTGGAGGCGGGAGTGGTGATCGCGACCCGTCCGCCCCCGGGTCACGGCCGGCCCCGGGGCTCGCCCGTGGACCTGGTCGTGAGCGGCGGCCCGCTGGGGGCACCGTGAGCGTCCGCATCGCGCCGAGCGTCTTGAGCGCCGACCTGGGACGGCTGCGCGAGCAGGTGGAGCGCGCCGTCGAGGGCGGGGCCGAGTGGATCCACGTGGACGTCATGGACGGCCACTTCGTCCCCAATCTCACCTTCGGCGCCCCGATCATCCGGGCGCTCCGCCGCATCACCGACCGCGTCATCGACGTGCACCTGATGGTGGAGCACCCGGAGCACTACATCGCCGAGTACGCCGACGCGGGCGCCGGTGTCTTCACCTTCCATCCCGAGGCCACGGTGCACGTGCAGCGGCACCTGGCCGTGGTGCGGGAGCGCGGCATGCGGGCGGGGATCGCCCTCAATCCCGCGAGCCCGCTGTCGCTGCTGGAGGAGGTCGTGGAGGATCTCGACCTCGTGCTCATCATGTCGGTGAATCCCGGCTACGGCGGGCAGTCCTACCTGCCGCAGGCCACCGGGAAGATCCGTCGCGTCCGCGCGCTGCTGGACAGCGCCGGCTCCCGCGCGGCCCTGGAGGTGGACGGCGGCATCACGCCCGCCACCATCGCCGAGGCCTGGTCCGCGGGGGCGGACACCTTCGTGGCCGGCACGTCCGTCTTCGGCGCCGAGGATCCGGCCGCGGCGGTGCGGGAGCTCCGGCGTCGCTGCGCCGTTCTCGTCTGAGGGGAGTCATGGGGAGACAGTGGACCGTCGTGATCGTCGTCGTGGTGGCGCTCGTGCTGGGCGCCGCCGCGCTCGCCCGCTTCGGGGCCGGCGTGGCGCGGGTCGAGGTCGGCGCGGACGCGCCCGAGTTCCGCGTGGCCGACATCGGAACCGGCGACTCCGTCTCGCTGCGCGAGCACTACGCGGGCAAGGTGACCTTGGTGAACATCTGGGCCACGTGGTGCGTGC
Source organism: Gemmatimonadales bacterium (assembly GCA_036375015.1). Lineage (GTDB taxonomy): Bacteria > Gemmatimonadota > Gemmatimonadetes > Gemmatimonadales > GWC2-71-9 > CAVVWJ01. The sequence continues at coordinate 6,275 of DASUSR010000115.1, read as the reverse complement.
CCTGCCGGGCCGAGATGCCCTCCATGGAGCAGCTCTACACCTCGCTGGCGCCCCGCGGCTTCGCCATCGCGGCGGTGAGCATCGACGAGGCTCCGCCCGAGGATGTCCGATCCTTCGCCGAGGAGCTGGGGCTCACCTTCGACATCCTGCACGACCGCAGCACCCGGATCCAGGAGGCCTACCAGACCACCGGCGTGCCCGAGAGCTTCCTGCTCAACCGCGAGGGCGTGATCGTGAAGCGGGTCATCGGCGCCCACGACTGGAACTCCCCGGCCAACCGCGCGCTGGTCGAGCGGCTGCTGGATGAGCCGTCGTCGTGAGCGGGTGGATCCTCGGCATCGAGACCTCGTGTGACGAGACCTCCGCCGCCGTGCTGCGGTCGGACGGCGGACGGAGCGCGCTCGAGAGTCTGGTGATTCTCTCGCAGGACGTGCACCGCATCTTCGGCGGCGTGGTGCCGGAGCTGGCCAGCCGGGCCCACGTCCAGGCGATCGGCCCGGTGGTGGAGCGGGCGCTGGCAGACGCCGGCATCCCGCAGGAGCGGCTCGACGGGATCGCCGTCACTGCCGGCCCCGGATTGGTGGGCGCGCTCCTGGTGGGCGTGATGTACGGGAAGACCCTCGCCTTCAGCCTCGACCGCCCGCTGCTCGGGGTGAACCATCTCGAGGGGCACATCTTCGCCCCGGTGCTGGAGGATCCCGAGCTCGCGCCGCCGTTCGTGGCGCTGCTGGTGAGCGGCGGGCACACCATGCTGCTGGACGTGCCGGAGTGGGGGCGCTACGGGCTGCTGGGCCAGACCCTGGACGACGCCGCCGGCGAGGCCTTCGACAAGGTGGCCAACCTCCTCGAGCTGGGCTATCCGGGCGGTCCCCGGATCGAGCGGCTGGCCCGGGACGGCGCCGCCGACCGCTTCCGCTTTCCGCGCCCCATGCTCCAGGACCTCGAGCGGGGCGGGCCCAACCGCTACGCCTTCTCCTTCAGCGGGCTCAAGACCGCGGTGCTGCGGGCGGTGCGGGCGAGCCCGTCGCTGGAGCGGGACCGGGCCGACCTGGCGCGCGGCTTCCAGGATGCCGCCATCGACGTGCTCGTGGCCAAGACCGCCCACGCGGTCGAGGCGCTCGGCTACGGCACGGCGATGATCGGCGGCGGGGTGGCGTGCAACCGGCTCCTGGCCGACCGGCTGCGCGAGCGGCTGGCGGGCACCGCGCGGGTGAGCGTAGCTTCCCCGCGGCTCAATACCGACAACGCCGCGATGATCGCGGCCGTTGGCGCCTGGCGGCTCGCCCGGGGCGAGCGCAGCGGGTGGGACCTCGAGCCGCGCGACGACCTCCCGATCCCCGGCCTGGCGACCTCGGACCTCCCCTCGCTCTCGGAAGCCTCCGGATGACCGTCTACCCGTTCAAGATCCCCCTCCCCTTCTGGCCGCACGAGATCACCGGCTACGGCCTGATGATGATGCTGGCCTTCCTGGTGGGAGGATGGCTCATCGCGCGCGAGTTGAAGCGGCGCGGGCTGCAGGAGGACTACGCCGCCGACATGGTCGCGGCCGCCGTGATCGGCGGGATCATCGGGGCCAAGCTCTGGTACGTGGCGCTCACCCAGGACCTCGACTCGCTCTTCTCCCGCGGCGGCCTCGTGTGGTACGGCGGCTTCATCGGCGGCGCGCTGGCGGTCATGTTCAACGGGTGGCGCCTGGGTGTGCCGCTGCGCTGGACCATGCAGCTTGGCGCGCCCGCCCTCGCCCTGGCGTATGCGCTGGGCCGCGTCGGCTGCTTCCTGGTGAACGACGACTACGGGCGTCCGACCGACCTGCCCTGGGGCATGCGCTTCCCCGAGGGGTTGCCGCCCTCGACGGCCGGCAACATGGAGGCGCTCTTCGGCATCCCGGTGCCGCCGGGCACCGATCCTTCCACCGTGCTCGCGGTGCATCCGACCCAGCTCTACGAGGTGGTGCTCATGCTGGCCGCCTTCGCGGTGCTCTGGCGGCTCCGCGACAGCCGGCCCATCGGGTGGCTGTTCGGGCTCTACCTCGTGTTCGCGGGGGTGGAGCGCTTCCTGATCGAGATCCTGCGGGCCAAGGACGACCGCTTCCTCGGGCCCTTCACCCTCGCGCAGCTCACCAGCGTGATCCTGGTGGCGATCGGCGTCTGGCTGATGCTGCGGTGGCGGAACGCGGAGAGCCCCGCCCCCGGGCCTTATCTCGCCACTGCCAAGTCACCGGTCGCGTCAAAACCTTCGACAGTTCGGTAAGGCGTTCAGTCGGAACGGTTTCCGTCGGAAGCGCGGGATTCGTCCAATACTGATGCAGGGCGAACCCGCTCCCGGCCGGCCCAGTGGGCCCCCAACCGCGCGTCACGCTTTGGCATCACGCTTGCTCTATTCATGTGCGGGAGGCCGAGCGCCTCGACCGGAAAGTGGTAGATCGAAGAAGGGTGGAGCGGGCACTTCGGCCTGTCTCCGTATACTCAGGGGGCGATCTACCACCTCTCGACAGAACGGCCCGCCGACATCGTCGGCGGGCCGTTCTGCTTTCCGGGAGGTCGGCTCACGCCGGCCGGGCCGGCGGTCGATCGGCGACGATCACCCCGTCCTCGTCGGCCCAGAGGAAGTTTCCCGGGCTCACCCGCACCCCGGCCACCGTCACCGCAGCGCCCTCCTCACCTTGGCCGGCCTTGGCGCTCCTCCTGGGCGTGGCGGCGAGCGCCTTGATGCCGACTTCCGCCGCGGCGAGCTCGGCCACGTCGCGAACCGCGCCGTAGACCACGAGACCGCTCCAGCCGTTCCTCGCGGCCAGCGCAGCCAGGTTGCCGCCGACGAGCGCGGTGCGCAGCGATCCGCCCCCGTCCACCACCAGCACGCGCCCGCGCCCCTCGCCCTCGAGCGCGGCTCGCACGAGGGCGTTGTCCTCGTGCACCCGCAGCGTCACCACCGCGCCGGAAAACCGGCGCACGCCGCCGTAGTCGCGGAACACCGGTTCCGCGACCCGCACCTCCTCCCCCAGGGCATCACACAGGTCGGGAGTGCTGAACGTCATGCACGTAGCGCTTCATCCGCTCCACCTCGGCGCGCATCTCGGCGAGATCGGCCTCCATCCGCTCGAGCGAGCGGATCAGCTCGACGCCGGAGCCGGGACCCGGGGGAGGGGTGACGGGTGGGGCGGCGGGCACCACCCGCGACGGCTCGGGCACCAGCACCTGGGAAACCCGGAGCCGGCGCGGCTCGAGGACGAAGGTCCAGACCAGTGCCGCCACCAGCAGCAGGAGCAGCATTCCCTGGGCGGCGAGCGACTCGAGCGTAGGATAGATGCCGAGAGCGGGGATGCGCGGCGCCCAGGCCAGCGGCGTCACCGGCAGCAGCCCGCCCTCCTGCAGCTCGGCCACGCCCTGGCCGGCGAAGACGAAGGCCATGTAATAGAGGAAGGCACTGGTGACCGCGAAGAAGGGCTTGAGCGGGAGCCGCACGCCGAAGCGGTGGATCGCCACGTACACCGCGGCGAGCACTACGGTTCCGACCCCGATCCCGGCCAGCACCGGCACCAGCGCGGCCGACCCGTTCCCGGCCAGGAACAGCGCCTTGTAGAACAGCACCGTCTCGAACCCCTCGCGGTACACCGCGAGGAAGGCCGCCGTCGCCAGCGCCAGCGCCGAGCCGCTGGTGACCGCGGAGTGCACCTTGCTCTTCACGAAGTGGTTCCACTTGACCACTTCCATCTTGGACAGCAGCCAGTAGCTGACGTAGAACAGCACCACGGTGGCCACCACCATGGTGAGCCCCTCCAGCACCTCCTGCCTGGCCGGCGACAGGTGGAACACCGTCTCCAGCGCGACCGCCGTGAGCAGGCTCGCCACCACCGCCGCCCCGACGCCCAGATGCACGTCGCGGCGCCGGTCGGCGGCACCCATCTTGACGAGGAAGGTGAGCAGCGCGCCCACGATGAGGATCGCCTCCAGGCCCTCGCGCAGCAGGATCACGAAGGACTGGAAGAAGAGATTGAGCGGGCCGAGCCGCCCGCCCAGCGCCTGCTCCGCCCGCCCCAGGCCGGCGGCGAGGCGGTCCCGGATCTCGGTCAGCTCCTCCGCCGTGGCCCCCGCCGCGCGGGCCCGCAGCGTGGCGAAATCCGCTTCCAGCTCGGCCGCGAGCGTCGGGTCCTTGGCCCGCACCGAGCGCTCCACCTGCTCGAAGGTCATGTAGGCGTCGAGCGCCACGGTCGGCGCGGTCGGATCGCCCGCGGCGGCCAGCGCGCGGGTGGATTCGACCTGGGCCCGGACCCGGTCGAACACCTCCGCCGCCGCGGTGGCGTCGGACTCGTCCTGCCGGCCACGCACCGCCGCCACCCGGGCGAGGCCGCCGCCGCTCCCGTCGGCCGGGAGCCCCAGGGCGGCGAGGAGCTGGACGTCCGACATCCGTCCGCTCGTGGCGAAGGCGCGCAACGCGGGGGGCGCATCGCCGGCGGGCTCGGGGAGCCTGAGCAGCGACGCGTAGAGCGCCACGGCCCAGCGGTCCTCCGCCGAGAGCTTCCCCTCGAACGCCGGCATCGCGGTGCCGACGACGCCGATGCTCACCCGGCGGTAGTAGTCGAGCGGGGACTGATCGGCGAGCAGGTGCCAGTCGCGGAGCGCCGTGGGTGCGGGATCCAGGCCGCCCGCGGCCGCACCGTCACCACCGCCACTCACGCCGTGGCAGGAGGCGCAGTTCGCCTGGTAGAGCTGGGCCCCGCGCGCCAGCGATGGGGTGAATCGGGGCAACTCGTCGAGGACCACCTGGAAGCGCTCGGCGAGGCCGTTGGCGAGCGCCCGGGCGCGGCCGCTCACGCTGTCCGGCGGCGCGAGGGCGGCAACCAGCCGGAGCAGCGAATCGAGAGAGGCCGCCGTGGCCGGCGCCGCGTCTCCGGGCAGCCCCGCCGCGGACTTCCGCGCCTCCTCCAGAAAGAGCCGCGCCTCGTCCACCTCGGCCTGGGCGATGATGCGTCCGTCCACCACGCCGATCCGGTACTCCTGCGCCGCAAGCGTGGCGGTGGCGGCGATGCGCCGCACCAGGGCTGGACTGGCCTGCTGGGTGGCTGCCTGGGTTGTGGTGTCCGCCGCGATCAGGAAGAGCGGGAGGAGTCCGCCGATGAGAATCATTTTCATCCGGTTTTGAATAATCTGCGCTCAAACTAGAGTCCGACGGTCGGATATGCCAGTGGGAACGCCGGAATTCCCGCCGACTCGACGCTGCACGATGCCGCCGCTATGTTGCCCCTGACCGGCCCTCGCGGCCGCCATCCGAAGGCATAGATCGTTGACAGCACAACAAGTTGCCGCCGGCACCCCGGAGGTGGGGTACACCTACGGTGTCCTGGCGTTCCTGCTGGTGTGTCTCATCGCCTGGCTGGTACGGGAGCGCTCCCGTGCCGTCCGGGCCGAGCGGCTGCTGCGAGCCGCCCGGCGGTACGCGGTGGGGGACATGTCGGTCCAGCCCGGGGTGCGCGGCCCGGACGAGCTGGGCGTGCTGGCCGACGCGGTGGAGCAGATGGCCGCCCAGCTCCGGTCCCTCGGCACCAATCTGCGGGACCGCCAGGAGTGGTTCCGGATGCTGCTGGAGAACGGGTCGGACGTCATCCTGACCCTCGACCGGCAGTGGCGCATCGGATTCGCCGGGCCTTCCCTGCCCCGGGTCCTCGGCTGGACCACGGACGAGGTCGTCCGCCGTCCGCTCGCCGAGTTCATTCACCCCGACGATGCCGACGGCGTGCGCGCAGCCCTCGAGCCCGCCGTGGCCCGCTCCGGCTTCGGCGAGCCGATCGCCTTCCGGTTTCGCCACGCCGACGGAGGCTGGCGCAGCCTCGAGGCGGTGGGCAGCCATCCGCGGGACTGGTCGGGACCGGAGCACATCATTGTCACCGCGCGCGACATCACGCCGCGCCAGCGGCTGGAGAGCCAGCTCCGCCAGGCCCAGAAGATGGAGGCGCTCGGCCGATTCGCCGGCGGCGTCGCCCACGACTTCAACAACCTGCTGACCGCGATCCAGGGCTACACCAGCCTCCTGCTCATGGATCTCGGCCCGCTCGAGCCCCGGCGCGAGGACCTGGAGGAGATCCGCAGGGTGTCCGAGCGGGCCGCGGCCCTCACGCGGCAGATCCTGGCCTTCAGCCGCGGCCAGGTGAGCGAGCCGGAGGCGACCGATCTGAACGAGGTCCTCATCGAGCTCGAGCGCTTGCTCCCCCGGCTCATCGGCGAGGACGTGGCGCTGGTGACGGTGCTGGACCCGGCGCTGCGACTGGTGCACGCGGATCC
>DASUSR010000114.1:0-4087 GCA_036375015.1 Gemmatimonadales bacterium | reverse complement strand
TCACGGGCGACCTCGCGGAGGACGCCGTCGGGGTCCGCGGGCAGGCGCGCCGCCAGCTCGGCCCGCCGCTCGCGGGCGAAGTCGCGACCCGGTTCGAGGAAATCGGCACAGTACAGCATGCGGCCGGCCAGGTCCCACTCGGCCAGCCCGATGGAGTGGTACCGCACCGCGTCCAGCACGCCGCGGTCGGTCTCGCCCTCCGCCTTGGCGCGGGCGGCGCTCGCCGGCCCGTGCCGCAGCTCGGGCGGGCCCGGCGAGCTCGGGGCCCAGCGCTCCAGCTCCTCCGGGGTCGCGTCCCGCAGCGCGTCGTGCAGCCACACGGCGCGAAGCCAGCGGCGCCGCTCCGGCTCCGGCACCCCCATGGCGGCGGCCCAGCCGTGGACCAGGGCGGCGACTCGCTCGATGTGGGCGAGGCGCTCCGGCGTGACGACGGCCCACCCGGGCAGGGTGGGCCGCGGAGCGGAATCGGCCAGGGTCAGCCCTCGGCCCTGAGCGGCGGCCGGACGATGCGGTCCTGCTGGTCCGACTTCATCAGATGGCGCTGCATCGCCCGAGTCCTTCCCCCAGCGTGATGTTGTCGATCAGTCGCGTGCACCCGACCCGGCCGGCGATCGCCACCACGGTCGCGGCATCCACCTCGGTCACCGGTTCGAGGCCGGCCGGTTCGGCGACGGCAATATACTCGACGGCCAGCGCGGGATGCAGCGCGAGCGTTTCCCGCATGCGCGCCTCGATCGCGCCGGCCCGGCGCTCGCCCTCGCGCCAGGTCTCGTGCGCCGCCCTGAGCGCCGCGCTCAGCCCCAGCGCGCTGCGCCGCGCCTCGGCGTCGAGGTACACGTTGCGGCTGCTGAGCGCGAGCCCGTCGGCCTCGCGCACCGTGGGAACGACCGCGAGCTCGATCGGCCAGTCGAGATCGCGAACCATCTGTCCGATCAGCACCGCCTGCTGCAGGTCCTTTCTCCCGAAGCAGGCCACGTCGGGGCCGACCAGATGGAACAGCTTGGCGACCACGGTCAGCACGCCCGTGAAGTGGCCGGGGCGGGCCATCCCCTCCCAGCGCTCCGCCGTCGGGCCGGGCACCACCCGGGTGGAGGAGCCGGCCGGATACATCGCCGCCTCGCTTGGGGCGAACAGCGCGTCCACGCCGCGCCGGCCGGCGAGGTCGCGGTCGCGCGCGAGGTCGCGGGGATAGCGGGCGAGGTCCTCGTGGGGACCGAACTGGAGCGGGTTCACGAACACGCTCATCACCACCACCTCGGCCCGGCGCCGGGCCTCGTCCACCAGCGCGAGATGGCCTTCGTGGAGCGCGCCCATCGTGGGCACGAGCGCGATCCGCCGCCCCTCGCCCCGGCGGGCCCGGATCCAACTCTGCAGCTCCGGAATGCCGGAGATGTCGATCATGCCGACCGGCGTAGGATGCGGCCCTCAGTCAAAGCCGTGCTCCCGCCCCGGATAGACTCCGCGGCGCACCTCGTCCGCAAAGGTGCGGGCCGCGGCCCGCACGGTGGCACCCATCTCGGCGTAGCGCTTGAGGAACTTGGGCGAGAAGGCGTCGTTGAGCCCGAGCATGTCGTGCAGCACGAGCACCTGCCCGTCGCAGCCGGGGCCGGCGCCGATGCCGATGGTCGGGATGGTGAGCGCCTCGGAGATGCGCCGCGCCGGCCCGACCGGCACCAGCTCGAGCACGAGGGCGCAGGCGCCGGCCCCCTCGAGCGCGCGCGCGTCCGCCAGGAGCCGGTCCGCCGACTGGGCCTCGCGGCCCTGCACCCGGTAGCCGCCGAGGGCGTGCACCGACTGGGGGGTGAGGCCCAGGTGCCCCATCACCGGAATCCCCCGCTCCACCAGGGAGCGCACCGTGTCGGCCATGGGCCGGCCGCCCTCGAGTTTCACGCCCTGGGCGCCGGTCTGCTGGAGCACCCGCCCCGCGTTCCGGATGGCCTCCTCGACCGAGACCTGATAGGTGAGGAACGGCAGGTCTACGAACACCAGGGTGTGCGGGGCCCCGCGGCGGACGGCCGCGGCATGGTAGATCATCTCGTCCAGCGTGGCCCCGAGCGTCGTGTCGTGGCCGCCGAGCACCTGGTGCAGCGAGTCGCCCACCAGGAGCACGTCGGCCTCGGCCTCCTCCAGCAGACGGGCGAAGAGCGCGTCGTAGCAGGTGAGCATCGCGATCCGGCGCCCCGCCGCCTTCATGGCGGCGAGGTCCAGGATGCTCCGGGGTCGGGCGTCAGCGGGCATGGGGCTCCAGTTCGGCCAGCTCGCGCCGCCAGAAATCGCGGTCCGCGAGGCCGGGGTGCGGGAGGATCAAGTCGGGCTCGGCGATGGTGCGCTCGCCGTACCGAACGATATCCACATCCAGCGTCCGAGGCCCCCACCGGCCGGCGCGCACCCTCCCCGCCCGGCGCTCGATCTCCTGGCACGCCTCGAGCAGCCGTCGCGGGGCGAGCGCGGTCTCGACCAGCAGCATCTGGTTGAGGTAGGGGGGCTGATCCATGCCGCCGAGCGGAGCCGTCTCCTCCACGGCCGAGGCGGCGAGGAGCCGCGTGCCGGGCAGCGCGGCGATGGCGTCCCGCGCCATCCGGAGGTGCTCCGCCCGGTCCCCCAGATTGCTGCCGAGCGCCAGGAAGACGGGCTCCCGGCCGCGGGTCACGCCGCCGGGTCGCTGACGAAGTGGCGGGCGATGCGCTGGAGGTCCGCGGCCACTTCGCCGAGCTGCTGGATGGCGTGCTCCAGCTCCGCCTGCCCGCGGGCCGCCTCCGCCGCACGTCCGGCGAGCGCCTCGATATCGGTCCGGGTGCGGGCGGAGCCCGACGCCACCTGCTCGATCTGCGCCCCGAGCCCTTCCACCGCGGCCAGCTGCTCGGCCGCGGTGGAGGCGATGATCTCGGCATGGCGACCCGCCTCGCCGGTGGTGCCCACGATGGCCTCGAGCGCCTGGGCCGCATCCGCGCTCAGCTCCTCCACGCCCGCCACCGCCTCGCGGCCCCGCTCCATGTGGCCCGCGACGGTGGTCACCTGGCCCGCGATCTCCTCCAGCAGGGTCCGCGCCTCCCCCGCCGCGTGGAGACTCTGGGCCGCCAGGTCTCGGACCTCGTCGGCCACGATGGCGAACCCCTTCCCCTCGCGCCCCGCGCGCGCCGCCTCGATGGCCGCGTTCAGGGCGATCAGGTTGGTGAGATCCGCGATCTCGCGGATGGTGCTGATGAAGCCCGTGATCCGGCTGGTGAGCGTGCCCAGCGTCGCCACCTGGTCCGCGCTCGCCGCCACGAAGCCCTTGAGACCGATGAGCCGTTCGATCGCCTCGCCGATCACGACCCGGTTGCGGGTGGCCACCTGGGCGGCGGTGCCGCTCGCCGCGGCGGCCTGGGCGCCCTGCTCGGCCATCGAGCGCGAGGCCTGCGAGAGGGAGCCGGTGGCGCGCAGGCCCCCGGTGGCGAAGCTCTCCAGCTCGCCCGCGCCATGGCGCATCCGCTCGGAGGCCTCCGTCAGCGCCGTCGCCGAGCGGCGCAGCGAATCGGTGACGCCGGCGAGCGCCGCCACCTGGGCGCCGATCTGCCCGACCGTGCTGAGCAGGGGCCGGCGCAGCTCGGCGATGTGGATCGCGGTGGCGATCTGGTTGGAGAGGGTGCCCAGCGCCACCATGTCCTTGGGGCCGTAGACGTGCCGCTTGGGATGGTCCACCTCGACCGTGCCGAGCAGCTCGTCGCCGAAGCGGATCGGATGGACCACGGCGCTCCCCACCTGGGGAACGTGACCCAGCCGCGGATCGCGGCGGACGTCCCGCACCAGCACGGGAGCGCCGTCCGCACGCACCTCGCCGCGGATCGCGGCCATGCGCTCCGGGGGCTCGCCACGGTCCGGCCGGCCGATCGCGCCCCGGTACACCAGGTGGGTGCCGTCGTCGCCGAAGCGATAGATCCGGAAGTCGCCCCAGTCGAGCAGCCGGTAGGCCAGCCGCTCGATCTGGTCGAACGAGCCCTGCAGGGTGGAGCTGCTGGCGATGGACGACTCCATCAGGTGCACCTTGTTCAGGTCCTCGGCGCCGATCGCCTCCTCGAGGATCTGCCGGGTCAGCGCGCCGAGCACC
>DASUSR010000113.1:0-12314 GCA_036375015.1 Gemmatimonadales bacterium | reverse complement strand
CCCGCAGCGGTGGGGAGCTATGCATTCGTGAACCCGGTGGTGGCACTGCTGCTGGCCTGGGCCGTCGGCGACGGCGAGCTGACCGGGCCCGTGCTCGTGGGCGCCGTGACCGTGGTTGGGGCCGTCGTGCTCACCTGGGCGCCCGCGCCTTCAGAGCGGGCGCGCGGAGAGATGAATGGCGGCATAGCCTCGCCACGGCCGCCAGCGCTCCGCCTGCCGGAGGAGCGCGCGGGCGCCGCTCACGCCGGCGGCGCGCTGCAGCGCGGGGTCCGTTGAGGGAAACGCATCGGGCCAGTGCAGGGCACGCATGACGATCCTCGCGGCGGTGCGCGCCCCGACGCCGGGAATGTCGCACAGGCTGCGCACCGCAGAGGAGGCTCCGGTACCAGGCTCCAGCCGGAGCGCCCTCTCCGCCACCGCCCGGGCCACCGCGATCAGCGCTCCCGTCCGGAACCGCGGCACGCCCAGCGCCACGAGATGGTCGTCGGTGGTCTCCGCCACCCGTTCCGCGGCCAACGGCAGGCGATCGAGCCCGGGCACGCCGGTGTCCAGCTCTTCACCCATCGCCTCGGTGACGCGGCGCAGCGCGTCTTCCCCCAGCAGCTCGCGGGCGGCCACCTCGAATCCCTCGAACGCTCCCGGCAGCCGCAGCCCCGGCCGGCGGGCGACGACGCCGGCGAGACCGCAATCCGCCAGATGTCCTTCGATGCGTGCCGGTTCCGCCTCCAGGTCCAGCAGGTGGCGCAGCCGGGCAAGGAGCGGCATCAGCGCGGGGAGGAGCGGCGCCGACAGACGGACACTCACGTGCGGCCCGTCCGTCGAGGGCTCGAGGAACACCACACCGCGGCGTCCCTCCAGCGCCACGGTTCGCGCGTAGCGGCTCCCCTCGACCAGCCCCGTGCCGGCGGGCGTATCGCCCACGATCATCTGCAGCAGCGGAGCCCAGGGGAGCGGAGGACGATAGCCGAGCGTCAGCCGCACCCAGTCGCCGTGCGGTCCGCGCGCCGGGGCCTCACCTGCGGCGCGGGGGCGGCGGCGCAGCGTACTCGGGCTCATGCGATACCGCTCGCGGAAGACCGAGTTGAACCGCCGGAGACTCTGGAAACCGCTGGCGAATGCCACCTGGGTGACCGGAAGGGCGGTATCGGTCAGCAGGCACTTGGCCAGCAGCAGCCGGTGGGTTTGAGCCAGCTCCACCGGCGACACGCCCAGCTCCCGCTCCATGGCTCGGCGCAGGTGGCGCTCCCCCACGCCCAGCTCGCGCGCCAGGTCGGCCACGCCCTGACCGTTGAGCGCGCCGGCGGCGATCCGCATCGCGGCGACCCGGGCGACCCGCGACACCGCGTCGCAGAGGGCGCGTCCCGGCGCCAGCTCGGGCCGGCACCGCATGCAGGGGCGGAACCCGCTGCCCTCGGCCGCCGCGGCGGAATCGAAGAACCGCCGCCGCTCGGGATAGGAGACTCGCGCGGGGCACACCGGGCGGCAGTAGATCCGCGTGGTCGTGATCCCCACGAAGAAGACGCCGTCGAAGCGCGGATCGCGGGCGGTGACCGCGCGGCCGCAGGCCGCGGGATCGAGCGCCGGCCGCGCCTCCCGCTCGATTCCGGTGCTCATGTGCGCCGCAGCGGAAGCAGGGCCGGCAGCCGGTCTTCCATGAGGAAGAGCGCCCCCCACACCAAGACGCCCAGATAGACCGGGAAGAGGGTGTGAGTGAGGAGCGGGCTGCCGACCCGCAGGTGGGTGGCGACGGCGCCGCCCAGATAGCCCGTGACCAGGATGGCGCCGAGCACCGAGGTCTGCGGCACGGCGTACGCGGCGACACAGACCAGCTCGACGAGCCCGATCAGCACCACGGCGCTCTCCGGGTATCCCAGCACGACGGTGCCCTCGACCACCGGCGCCAGCCGCAGCACCTTGCCCAGGCCGTCAACCAGCAGGAACAGGGTGGGGAGGCCCGCGAGCACGGCCCCGATGCGGCGCCGGCTGCTCGAGATGGGGACGTTCGCGTATACGGTGGTCGCCATGGCAGAGCTCTCCGTCCAGTCGGTCATTCATTCATTCGTCGTCCGGGCGGGCCCGGGATCGACATGCCGGGCCCCTCCCGAGAGACTACGGGACCTCGACGACCGGGGTTGCCACGAAGGCCAGCGTCTCTCCGGTCTCGTGGTCCAGGAGGCGCCCCGTGATCTGTCCGGCATCGTTGATGTCCTGGGCGGACAGGAAGACGTCGTCGCCGCCGATGACGTCGTTGAGGTCCTTCAGAACCCCGTCCTCGTAGAGGAAGGCGCGGGCGCCTGCCGTGCCGCCGAACGAGATGCCGACCACCTGGCGATGCGCGTTGATGGCGAACGCCTCGCTGAACAGGTCGTCTCCCAGCGTGCCGAGGTCGAGCGCCTCCGCGGCGCCGTCGGTCCAGAGAAACGCGCGGGAGATGAACTCGCCCTCCCGATCGCCGGGCTCGTCCGGATTGGAGAACCCCACCACGTCGCCCTCCGCGTTTATGTCCATCGGAGTGTGCCAGCTCGTGCCTCCGAGATGCGGCAGCACGGTGATCTTCCCGTTCGGCTCCCAGCGCAGCGCGTGGCGGGCACTGAAGCGGCCCACCGCCTGGTCGCAGTCGCCGGAGATGCCCACGGCCTGGCCCCGGTCGTTGATCGCCGTGGCGGCGGAGGTGGAATCTCCCTCGAGCGGCGGCAGCTCGCGGGTCTTGATCCGGCTCTTGCTCCCGCTCTTGAGGTCCCAGACGACCGCGCGGAACTGCAGGACCTGGGTCGCATCGGAGGAGCAGGTCGGATCCTCGACGAGCGTCTCGGCCCACCCCACGACCTCGTTCCGCTCGTTCACGTCGGTGGCGAAGCCGTTGTGGCCGCCGAGGGTCGGCAGCTCCCGCATGCCGTCACCCTGCCACACGAACCCGCGGCAGACCCGGTCGGTGGTCTCCGGCAGGAATCCTCCCAGCTCGCAGCTCCAATCCTGCTCCAGCGGGTCCACCGCGAAGGTCTGAGAGATGCCGACGACGGTGCCGAGGTCGTTGAGACCGGGCCAGGGAACGGTGCTGCTCAGGTTGCCCAGGGTGCCGAGGTCGGTGATGGACTGATTGCGCCAGAGGACCGCGTGCCGTCTGCCGTCGGGACGCATGGACCAGCCGGCGACCCAGCCCTGGCTGTTGATCGCCATGCCGCGGCTCAACTGGCCGCCGAGGGAGGGGAGCTTGACGACTTGATAGGCGACGGCGCCGACGGCCGGCGCCGGACGCTGCTCGCGGGGTTGGGTGACCTGCGCCTCGTCGCCGCAGCCGTACCCGGCGGCGATGAGGAGGACGCGTGTGATGTGTCGCATGGCCGTCTCCGGTGGTGGAAGCAGCGCGAGCGAACCGTGGGATGAGCGCTCGTGCGTGTGTCCACACCGTAGCGTGCCGTGACGGGGGCATGCTGGCCGCTTTCGGACCTGAAATCCGCCCGGGCCGAATTGGCCGGATTCGGACCTGCAATCGGCGCGGCGAGGGGCGCTAGAGGAGTGTCGCCTGATCGGGCTCCGCCGCCGCGGTATGCTCGGCGGGGCCCTCGAGCTGTCGCCGGCGGCGGCGCCCCTCGTCGGCGGAGAATCCGTGGACTCGCTGCAGCTCCTCGAGGCGGCGCCTGAGCGCCGCCTGGTATGCGGGACTCGCCCCCTCGCTCCGGGCGTAGTGCCGCTCGTACCGCGCGGTCAGCTCGGGGAACTCGCGGGCGAGGACGGGAAGAAAGCGCCGCCGCGCCGCCGGGCCGAGTCGGAGCGCCGACCCCACCACGTAGCGGGCACCCGCCTCCTTCGCCGCCCCCATCAGCCGTGAGAGCCCTTCGCGGTCGTCGGTGAGACCGGGAATGATCGGCGCGATCAGCAGCCCCACGTGAATGCCGCCGCGGGCCAGCCGGCCCAACGCCCGGATGCGGGCTCGCGGCACCGGCGAGCGCAGCTCCAGCCTCCGGGCGAGGCGCGCGTCCAGGGTGGCGAGCGAGATGTTGACGCTCACCTCGTGACGGGTCGAGAGTGCCTGGAGCAGGTCGAGGTCGCGGGTCACGAGCGGCGACTTGGTGATCAGTCCGATCGAGAGCCCGCGATAACCCTGAAGTCGCTCGAGAATCGCGCGGGTGAGACGGAACCGGCGCTCAGCCGGCTGGTAGGGATCGGTGGCCGTGCCGATCACGAGTGTATCCCCGCCCAGGCGCGCCGGGTCCAGCGTGCGGGCGAGCACGTCGGCCACCTCGGTCTTGATCAGGATGCGCCGCTCGAAGTCGAGCCAGGCCGGCGCGTCGCTCCGCTCGCCCTTGCGCTCGAGCACGTAGCGGTGGGTGTCCCGCGCGTAGCAGTACGTGCAGCCGAACTCGCAGCCGACGTAGGGATTGATGGACCAGAAGCCCATCCCGGTGCTCGCCGGCGAGTTGAGGACCGAGCGCACGCCGAGGCGCACGAAGCTGGTGCCGCGGCCGCGTTGATCGAGCACCGGCAGCGTCGGCCTCCGCTCGCCGATCAGCTCGAGCTGGCGTGCCACCGGAGCCGACGTCACCCGCAGCGTCCCCATCCACACTGCGCGCAGCTCACGCATCCCGAGGCCCGCACGAGGGGCCCGGAACACTCGGGGCAGAGCCTGAGGGCTGAGGGCTGGCTGGGGCGGTAAACGGTTCCGGGGCGGTGCGATGCGGCGTCGAGGCGGGAGGGGTGGGGCGGCATGGAGCACCTCGCTTCGGTTTATGTTCGGCTCACTCACCGAATATATGCCGAAGAAGGGGGAGGTCAATCGGCCTGCTCCTGTCCCAGCTCCCAGCGGATCCAGGCGTGCGCCCATGCACAGTGGACACCGAAAACCGCTAACCCGGCAAGTACGTCCCGAAGTACCAGTAGTGCCCGTCGAGGTCCCGCGCCCCGTACTCCCGCGTGCCGTAGCTCGTATCCCGAAGCGGCCGTGTGATTTCGGCCCCGGCGGCCACGGCGCGGGCGTAGTGGGCGTCGAGGTCGTCCACCTGCACGTAGATGCAGAAGCCCAGCGGGTCCTCCGGCGGCGACCCCAGCATCAGAATCCCCCTGCCGAGCTTGAGCTCCGCGTGGACGATGGCGCCGTCGTCGCCGGTGAACACGGCGTGCCGCTGGAAGCCGAAGGCCCGCTCCAGCCAGGCCATGGCCGCCTGCTCGTCGCGAAAGCGGAGCGCGGGAAAGAGGTTGGGTCGAGCGGCCGGCGCTTCCGCGGCGCGCCCGATCTCGTGGCCCAGCAGCCACTCGTGGCCGAACGGGTCGCGGATGCGGCACTGCCGTTCGCCGTGGGAGGAGTCGGTCGGCGGCCGCACCATGGTGGCGCCGGCCGCCACCGCGCGCTCGGCCAGGGCGTCCACGTCGTCCACGTGCAGGTGGATCGTGCTGCCGGTGCCTCCGAATGCCAGCGGACTGAGAATGCCGAGCTCGGGGTACTCGTCCGCGAGCATGATGATCACCGGGCCGAGCCGGAGCTCGGCGTGGCCGATGCGGATGCCGTCGGGGTCGGGCATCCGCACGATCTCCTCGGCGCCGAACACGGTCCGGTAGAAGTCGATCGCGGCGGCCGCGCCGCGCGCGATCAGGTAAGGGTAGACCTCGCGGATGGTGGGCATGCCGGACGCTCCTCGATAAGGGCCGGCGAGCAAGATCGGTGCGGGAGCGGCGTGCGTCTTGGAAAAAATCCTGCGGTCAGGCCGGCTCGGGCAGGCTCAGGCTGCCGGGAAAGCGCATCGCCCGCAGGAACTCGCCGGGCGTGAGTCCGGCCACGTCCCGGAACTCCGCGTTCATGTGCGGCTGGTCGTAGTAGCCCGCGGCCGCCGCCACCCGCGCGAGCGACGCGCCCTCGAGGCTGAGGAGCCTCAGGGCCCGGTCGAACCGCAGGATCCGCGCGTAGCGCTTGGGGGTGACGCCGACCTGCTGCCGGAAGAGCGTCACCAGCCGCGTCTCGCTCAGGCCGCTGCCGGCGCCCAGCGGGCGCACCGGGCGGGCACCTCCGGCGGCGGCGATGCAGCGGGTGAACCGCTGCACGGCGGGGTGCGGCCTGGATGACCCGTCCGGCCGCCGGAGCCGCCCGTCGAGCCACAGGAGCACCTGCCGTACCCGCTCTCTCCCCGCGCCCGCCTGGTGACACCGGTCGCCCAGCTCGGCGGCGCCACGGCCCAGGAGGTCGTCGAGGTCGGCCGTCACGTCGGCCAGCTCGGAGAGCGGATGCACCAGCAGCGCCCAGGCGGCCGCGGGGTACAGCCGCACGCCGAGCACGCGGCAGGGCCGCCGCGGCGCCCGGATCATGAGCGCTCTCGAGTGGACGCCCGTCACGCACACGGCCGGCGTCGCGACGGGCCCCGCCGGATGGACGTCCTGGTACCGGTCGTCGAGCTGGACGATCAGCTCCACCATGCCGTTGGGGAACATCCGCTCCTGCGGCGCCGCCGCCATCCCCTCGAAGTCCCAGATCCGCTCGACCGCCCACTCCAGCGGATGGCCGCGATCGGGACGCCACTCGGTGTGGGTCCAGCGGCCCAGGCTGGTATCACAGAGTCGCGAGACGATGCTCATGCGGGATGCAGCGCCTCCTCCCGCGCCGGCATCGACGAGCGGTCCGCCGCCTCCATCTCCTCGAAGCACCGGCGCAGCCGGCGCAGCCCCTCGGCGATCTGCCCCGTCGCGATCGCACCGTATCCGAGCACCAGCCCCGCCCGCGCCGGAGGCGCGATCCCGAACAGGGACAGCTCCTGCACCGCCACGCCGAGCCGGGCGGAGCGAGACACCAGGTCGCGGGCCCGGTCCGCGGTGGCTCCGGGCGCGATCACGCCGACGTGCAGTCCCGCGGCCGACGGGATCACCTCGAGCCGGCCGCCGAAATCCCGCGCGAGGATGCCGGTGACCAGCTCGTGCCGCCGGCGGTAGACCGCGCCCATGCGGCGAAGGTGGCGGGCGAACCCGCCGCTGTCGATGAAGCGGGCCAGCGCCGCCTGGACCTGCAGCGGCGAGTGCCAGTCGGCCACGAACTTGGCCTTGCGGACCGCCTTGCAGAGCGAGGGAGGGGCGATGACGAAGCCGAGCCGCAGCGTGGGCAGCAGGGTCTTGGAGAAGGAGCCCACATAGGCCACGCGGCCGGCAGTGTCGAGGCTCTGGAGCGGCTCGATCGGCTGGCCGCGGAAGCGGAACTCGCTGTCGTAGTCGTCCTCGATGATCACCGCATCGTGCCGCTCCGCCCAGGCCAGCAGCGCGAGCCGCCGCGCCAGCGACATCGGCATGCCGAGCGGGTACTGGTGCGAGGGCGTGACGTAGACACAGCGGACGTGACGCGGAATCGCGTCCACCACGAGGCCCTCGCGATCCACCGGCACGCCCGCCACCCGGGCTCCGAGCGACTCGAACAGCCAGCGCGGCGGCGGGTAGCCCGGATCCTCGACCGCCACCCGGTCTCCCGGTGCCAGGAGCGCGCGGGCGAGGAGATCGAGCGCCTGCTGGGTGCCGTTGGTGATGACGACCTCGTCGGCCGACGCCTGGACGCCGCGGGCCACGCCGAGGTGACGAACGATGGCTTCCCGCAGGCCCCGGTGTCCGGCTGGGTCTCCGTAGACGCCCCTGCCGGCGGCATCGGGACGGAACTGGCGCGCGATCAGTCGGCGCCACGCCTCGTAGGGGAACAGGGTAGAGTCGGGAAGCCCGGTCCGGAAGTCGAACCGTGCCGGGGGGACGAACGGCGTCGGGACCACGAGGGCGTCCCACAGCGGGCGCGGCCGGATGGCGCCCTCGCGCCCGCTCCGCCCTTGGCCTCTGGGCGCGCGCAGGTGCTCGCTCACCCAGGTGCCCGCGCCCACTCGCGAGGTGACGAAACCTTCGCCCGTCAGCCGATCGTAGGCCACGGTGACGGTCGTGCGCGACACGCTCAGGCTTCGGGCCAGCTCCCGGGTCGGGGGCAGCAGGTCGCCGGGCCGGAGGCGGCCCTCGAGGATCGCGGTCCGGAGCTGTCGGTAGATCTCGCCGCTCAGATTCCTCCGACCGACCAGACTGATGTGGACGTCCATGCGGCCAATCTAGCGCCTCGGATTGGACCGGTCGACCGGGCGGGAATTGGCTCTTTTGCCGGTCCGCCCGCGTCCCTATTCTGGCCGCTTCGACGGGCCGGCTTGCGCTCGCCGCCGGGGCCCCGGGGGCCGCGGCGGGAACGGGCGTACCCGGACGTGCAGGCAGCAGGAGAAGCGATGAACCGTTCGTTGATGTCGATATCGGCGCCCGCTGTTCGACTTCAGGGTGAAGACGAGCGCGGGCTGTCCCAGCCGGATTGGGCGGCCGGCGCGGAGACGAAGCCGCGAGGATGCGCCATGACCGCCCCCAAGCTGATCGCCCGTCCGGCCAGGGAAACGCCCGCGGAGCTGCGGACCACTCCGGGCCGCACCCGGGCGCTCCCGGAGGACCTGCTCCGCCAGGCTTCCCACCGGGTCGAGATCATCGCGCTGATCGGCGCGGCGCTCTGGGTGGCGGCCCCGCTGCTGGGGCGGTTCGCACTCCGCATCGCCCGGCCGGACGATCCCCGGCTGTGGCAGTTCCAGCCCGGCGATGCCATCGCCGTCCTCGCGCTGGCGACCTCGCTCGGCGTGTTCGGCTACCTGCGGACGGGCGAGCGCCGCCCGGAGCGGGTGATGGACATCGCGCTGTGGTACATGGTCGCGGTGGCGTTCGCGATCGGGGTCATGATCCACTGCGGGGCGCTGACCGCGGCGCCGCCCGCGGCGCCGATGATCAGCTGGATCGGGCCGGTCATCCTGATGTTCGCGGCGATCGTGCCGGCGCCTCCGGCGAAGATGCTGGCCGCGGGGCTCCTGGCCGCGTCCATGAACCCGCTCGGCATGCTGCTGGGGCGGGCCGCCGGCGAGTTCTCCTTCGACGGCGCCGCCGCGCTCCTGGTGATGCACCACCCGGACTTCCTCCTGCTCGGCGTGGCGGTCGTGATCTCGCACGTGGTCACCCGGCTGGGGCAGCAGGTGACCAAGGAGCGGGAGATGGGCAGCTACCGGCTGGGCGCGTTGCTCGGGCGCGGG
Source organism: Gemmatimonadales bacterium (assembly GCA_036375015.1). Taxonomy (GTDB): domain Bacteria; phylum Gemmatimonadota; class Gemmatimonadetes; order Gemmatimonadales; family GWC2-71-9; genus CAVVWJ01. Next base: position 3,261 of record DASUSR010000113.1, on the reverse strand, counting down.
GGAATGGGCGAGGTGTACCTGGCGAGTCATCGCATGCTGGCCCGTCCGGCGGCGATCAAGCTGCTGCGGCCCGAGATGCTGGCGGGCGGCAACGTGCGGCGGGCGCAGCTCGCGGCGACCCGCTTCCGCCGGGAGGCGGAGGCGGCGGCCCGGCTGCGCTCGCCGCACACGGTGGAGCTGTACGACTTCGGCGTGACCCAGGAAGGCACGCTCTATCTGGTGAGGGAGCTGCGCGACGGAGGGGATCTGGAGACCCTGGTGCGCCGAAACGGACCGCTGCCCGCCGGGCGCGTCGTCCACATCCTGCGGCAGGTCTGCGAGTCGCTGGAGGAGGCTCACCGTGCGGGGCTGGTGCACCGCGACATCAAGCCGGCCAACATCCATCTGGGCCGGGCGGGCCTGTACCAGGACTTCGTCAAGGTGCTCGACTTCGGGCTGGTCAAGTCGGTCGAAGGCGGCAACGACTCGCTGGTGAGCGGGACCGGGCTGGCCCCCGGCACGCCGACCTACATGGCGCCCGAAATGGCGCAGGGTGGGATGGTGGACGGACGGGCGGACCTCTACTCGCTCGGCTGCGTGGCCTACTACCTCCTCACCGGCCGTCTCGTCTTCGATGGCGAGACGCCGATCCAGGTGATTCTGAGGCATCTCGAGGAGGAGCCCGTGCCGCCCTCGCGGCGCACCAGCCAGCCGGTGCCGCCGGCGCTGGAGGCCGCGGTCATGGCTTGCCTGGCCAAGCGCCCCGAGGACCGGCCGGCGAGCGCGGCCGAGCTGGCATGCATGCTCGCGGCGGCCGGGGCCGAGCCCTGGAGCCGGGAAGACGCGGTCGAGTGGTGGAGCAGCGCGGGCATCGACCTGGAAGCGGCGGTTTCATAGCCGTCACGGAGGAGCAGGACATGGTGACCGACGGGCCGTTCGTAGAGACCAAGGAGCTCATCGCAGGACACCGGCTCGCCGGCCTCGTGCACGTGGCCGTGGTGACCGCCGAGGACAGCGTGCGACTGGTCGCGGTGGGACCGTCGCGCGCGGCGGTCCTCGCCCGGCTCGCCCGCTACGTGCGGGAGTGGGCCCCCCACCGTCTCTGGCCGCGGGACGCGGAGCGGGTCACCGGCGCGCTGCGGGCCGGTGAGGTGGAAGCAGCGGTCGTCACCTACTTCGAGGCGGTGGGAGAGCGGTGGGACCGCGAGCGGCTGCACATCGAGGTCGCCGGTCCGGTCCTTTCCCCCGAGTGGGCGCCCTCCTAGCATCATCCCTCGCGCGGCTCAGGCGCGGCCGGACCCGCGGGCCGTGGCCGCCGCCTCGGGGCGGGGCGCGATGTCCACCGCGATTCCCCGCCAGCCCCCCTGCCTGAACCGCACGATGCTGAGCCCGCAGCGGGTCATGTGGCCCACCAGGATGGCGAGCCACACGTCGATCGGGTCCAGCGTCCCGGCCTGCTGAATGACGAAACAGATGCCGAGCGGCACGACGATCTGGGAGAGGATGGAGATGTAGAGCGGGCTCCGGGTGTCGCCGGTGCCCTGGAGGCCGCCGGTGTAGGTGAGCGCGACGGCGACGAAGAGCCCGGAGACGCTCAGCACCCGGAGAAGCTGGACGCCGATCTCGACCACCGCCGGCTGGTTCATGCCGAAGACGGCGAGCAACTGGCCGGGGAAGAGGAAGAACACGCTCCCGATGGCCGCCGCGCCGCCCAGTCCGAATCCGGCGGCCACGTGCACCGCCCGCTCGGCCCGGTCGGGGTGGCCGGCGCCGAGGTTCTGTCCCGCCACCGCCGCGGCCGCGCCCATCAGGCCGATGGCGGTCCAGGTGACCAGGGAGAAGAGCTGCGAGTAGCCGACGGCGAACGCCGCCTGCGCGGCCGCGCTCTGTGCCAGGGAGCCGATGAAGGCGAGCATGAGCACGCCACCCACGTTCATGGCGATGCCCTGGATGCCGGCCGGGAGACCGAACCGGAAGAGCGAGCGAATGATCGACCAGTCGGGACGCAGGGCGGCGCCGCGGGGGAACGCCACGACCCAGCCGCCGCGCCACAGCCTGACCAAGGCGTACGCGGCGATGAGCCCCGAGGCGAGCATGGTGCCGAGCGCCGCGCCGGCGGTCCCGAATCTCGGCAGGGGACCGAGGCCGGTGATCAGCACGATGTTGAGCACCAGGTTGAGCACCGTCAGCACGATGCCGAGGACCATGGGGGTGCGCGCGTCGCCGGCCGAGCGGAGCGCGCCGCTCAGCATGTAGAAGATCATCATCCCGCCGCTGCCCAGGAACGCGATCCGCAGGAACGGGAGCGCCTCGGCCTTGACCTCGGGCGCCGCGTTCACCAGGTCGAGCAGGGAGGGAGAGAGGAGATAGCCGAGCGGGGCCAGCACCAGCAGGGAGATGCCGACCGCCGTGAGGAAGGCCTGGTAGACCGTCCGGTCCACCTTGTCGGGCTCCCCTGCGCCGGCGAAGCGGGCGACCAGCACGCTCATCCCGGTGAAGATGGACGTGATGAACACGATCACGGCGATGAAGATCTGCCAGGCGACCCCGATGGCGGCGTTGCCCTGGAACCCGACCAGATGGCCCACCAGCGCGTGGTCCACGATCCCCTGCAGGCCGCCGATCACGTTGGTGAGCATGGTGGGCCAGGCGATCTTCCAGACCGCCGGCCGGAGCGGCCCCTCGACGATGGAGCGGTCGTAGCGCTGCCTGGCGGATGAGGCGGGAGCGCTCATGGGACGACCGCGACCGCCTCGATCTCCAGCAGCAGGTCCTCCCGGAACAGCCGCCGCACCTCGACCAGGCTGCTGGCCGGGGGCGCGGCGGCATCGATATACTGGTCCCGGACTTCGCGGAGGACGGTGAGCTGGCGTGCGTCCACCACGAAGTAGGTCAGCTTGACTACGTCGCCGAACCCGGCGCCCGCGGCGGCGAGACCGGCGCGCAGGTTCCGGAACACCTGGTGGGCCTGTGCCCGGAAGTCGGAGCCGCCCACGAGGGCGCCGGTCGAGTCGAGCGGTACCTGGCCGGACAGGTACAGGAGTCGGGCGCCGGCGGGGACCTCGACCAGGTGGGTGTAGCCCCGTGGCGGAGGGAGCGCCGGGGGATTGATGAAGCGGGGGCGGTCCTGGGCGGCCGCGGGGCCGATCGCAAGGACGAGGAGCAGCGCCACGCAGGGCAGGGATGAGCGCCGGAACATCGAACTGGACCCCCGTTCGGAACAGGCCACCAGCAAGGTAACGGCGGCACGGCGGACCGGTGCAGCCGTGCCAGTGGTCGTCC
>DASUSR010000112.1:0-10529 GCA_036375015.1 Gemmatimonadales bacterium | reverse complement strand
GAGAACCTCATTTCGGTGATCGGCGAGGCCTACGTCGAAGGGAAGTTCCCCAAGCAGCTGATTCCGGGCATGGCCGAGCTGGGTCTGTTCGGGGCCAACCTCCCGGAAGAGTACGGCTGCGCCGGGCTCAACAACGTCGCCTACGGCCTCATCATGCAGGAGCTGGAGCGGGGCGACTCCGGGATCCGTTCGTTCGCCTCGGTCCAGGGCGCGCTGGTCATGTACCCGATCTATGCCTTCGGCTCCGAGGAGCAGCGCCGCAAGTGGCTGCCGCTCCTCGCGTCCGGTCAGGAGATCGGCTGCTTCGGGCTCACTGAGCCCGACTTCGGCTCCAATCCCGGCGGCATGATCACCACCGCCCGGGAGACCCGTGACGGCTGGGTTCTTAACGGCACCAAGATGTGGATCACCAACGGCTCCCAGGCGACCGTCTCGGTGATCTGGGCCAAGACCGGCGCGGTGGACGACCCCAAGTCCATCCGGGGCTTCGTCGTTCCCACCGACACCAAGGGGTACACCGCCAAGGACCAGAAGGGGAAGCTCTCGCTCCGGGCCAGCGACACGAGCGAGATCCACCTGCAGGACGTGCTGCTGCCCAAGGATGCGATCCTGCCCAAGTCGGGCGGCCTCAAGAGCCCGCTCATGTGCCTCACCCAGGCGCGCTACGGCATCGCCTGGGGCGCGATCGGCGCCGCGATGGCCTGCTACGACGAGGCGCTGCGCTACGGCGGCACCCGGGTCATGTTCAACAAGCCGATCGCCGGCACCCAGATCCAGCAGGTGCGCCTGGTGGACATGCTGACCGAGATCACCAAGGCGCAGTTCATGACGCTGCAGCTCGGCCGGCTCAAGGACGCCGGCACCATGACCCCGGACCAGGTGTCGCTCTGCAAGCGCAACAACGTGAGCATGGCCTGCGAGGTGGCGCGGGAGGCCCGGCGGCTGCTGGGGGCGAACGGTATTCTCGCCGAGTACCACTCGATGCGGCACATGGCCAATCTCGAGTCGGTCTACACCTACGAGGGCACCCACGACATGCACTCCCTCATCGTGGGGCAGGCGATCACCGGGTTGGCCGCCTTCGCGTGACCCCGCTCACCGCCGGGCGCGGGCCCGGCGGGCACCGTGGAGGGACCACTTCACGGAGCGGAGAGATGGCGGAATCGATGACGGTTTCCTGGCAAGGCGACACCTACGAGGCCAGGCGGGTGGAAGGGCGCGAGGCGGAACCGGAGCCCGGGCCGGTCTGGCAGGTGAGCCGGGATGGCGCACCGATCACCAGCTTTCCGGCGGACCCCGAGGACGCCCCCGAAGAGATCCGGGAGAAAGTCCTCGCCTGGCTCGAGGCCAACCGGGGCCGTCCCACCACCGACATCGGCCGGCACTAGCCGGCCGGCGGTGCCCGTCGGTGCTCCGCCCCCCGTGACGTTTGGGGGGCGGTGGCGTATCTAGGAGGTCCATGCCCATGTCCACCCTTGATCGTCGGCCCGGCCAGGCCGGAGTGCTCCCGGCGGAGCGCCGCGAGGAGCTGTGCCGGCAGTGGTACGAGGAGCACGGCCGGGCGATCTACAGCTTCCTCCGGTTCCAGCTCGATTCCGCCGACGAGGCCGACGACCTCACCGCGGAGGTGTTCCTCCGGGCGGTGCGCTCGGTCGAGCGCTTCGATCCCGCCCGGGGGACGGCCCGGAGCTGGTTGTTCCGCATCGCGCAGAACGTGCGGCGCGACCATGGCCGCCGGGAGCGGCGGCGGCGGCAGGTATCGCTCACCGCCTTCCGCGACCTACGGGCCGACGCCCCGTCCCCCGAGGAGCGGCTCCTCTGGGAGGAGGAGGTCGGGCGTCTCCTCGCCGCGCTGGCCGAGCTGCCCGAGGGCGACCGGGAACTGGTGAGCCTCCGCTACGGCAGCGGGCTTTCCACCGCGGAGGCGGCGGAGGTGCTCGGCGTGCGGGAGCCCGCGGTGCGGACCCGGCTCTGGCGCGCGCTGGGCCGGCTCCGGAAGGTGCTGCACCGGTGAACGAGCCGCCCGACGACTTCCGCGAGCTGGAGCGCACCCTCGGCGCCATCCGGTTCGAGCCCCGGGCCTCACTCGGTCCGGAGATCGCCGGGCGGGTCGGGGAGCAGCCGCCCGCCGGCGGCGATCCCGGCCGACGACCCCGGTTCCGCCGCGCGGCGCTGGCCGCGGCCGCGGCGATCGCCGCGGCCGCGGTCGTGCTGGCCCCAGGGGGCCCGCTCCGTTCCGGGCCCGAGCGGGTCACCGTGGACCGCTGCTGCTACGACCTGGACGGCGGCGGCGAGGCCGACGACGGCGTCCTGATCGAGGCCGAGCGGGACGACCGGGTGCATCGCCTTCGGGTGTACGAGGACCGGGACCGCTCCAGTGACTACTCGGCGGGCGACCTGCTCCGGCTGGACCGGGGAGCGGAGCTGGCCCTGCAGGGCCACGGCCTCGAGGGCCTGGTCACCATCGAGCGCTGCTGCCTCGACTTCGACGGCGGCGGCCCCAGCGACGACGGACTGCTTGTGCTCGGCGTTCCGCCCGACCGGGTCGTGATGGCGGCGATCTACGAGCGGCGGGATAGTCCGGGCGGCGGGACCTGGGGCGCTCCGCTCCGCTGATACTCAGCAACAACCCAATTTCACTCACGTACAGGAAGATCATGCGGCAGAAGTCCTCGTTCGTCGTGCTCGCCCTACTCGGATTCGGCACGCCGCTGGCCGCCCAGGTGCCCGACAGCGTCGCCCGCGATACCGTGGCCACGCTGCCCACCATCGAGGTGGTGGGGTCGATCCTCCCCGAGACCGGGCCCGGCGTGGGGTCCGGCGTTCCCGCCCGGACCTCCACGATCACCAACGAGGAGCTGGAGGCCTGGGAGCCCAGACTGGTCTCCGACCTGCTCGGCAGCCATCCGGGCTTCTCGGTGTACGACGACCTCGGAAGCCCGTTCAAGACCACGGTCTCCACCCGCGGCTTCTTCGCGAGTCCGGTGGTGGGGCTGCCGCAGGGCGTGTCGGTGTTCCTCGACGGGGTGCCGGTCAACGAGGCCGACGCGGCGCAGGTCAATTTCGACCTGCTCCCGCTCGAGCACGTGCGCCGGGTGGAGCTGCTGAGCGGCACCGCCTCGCTGCTGGGTCCCAACTCGCTGGGCGGCTCCATGAACCTCCTCACCAACCACGGGGGCGGGCCGGTGAGCGGCGAGGTCGAGCTGACCGGCGGATCCTACGAATCGTACTCCGCGGAAGGGTCGGTCGGCGGGAGCGCCGACGGCTGGAACTTCTACCTCGGCGGCGGCTACGCCACCGAAGACGGCTGGCGCCAGGTGACCAGCGCGGAGGCCTTCAACGGCTTCCTCAACCTGGGCCGCGCCAACGAGCGCTCCGGGTTCAACATCCAGGTGCTGCGGGCGGACAGCCGCGCCGAACCCGCCGGCTCCCTGCCGCTCAGCGTCTTCGAGATCAAGCCGGACTCCAATCTGTCGGCCGAGGACTTCGAGGACCTCGAGCAGTGGCACTTCGCGCTCTCGGGGTACACACCGGTAGGCCCGGGGCGCGGCTCGGCCAGGGTGTACTACCGGCGCAACGACGCCGAGCGGTTCAACGTCAACCAGATCAACGACCCGGATGTCCGGGCCTTCAACGAGAACCGGACCCTCGGCGCGGGCGCCGACTGGCTCTACACCGCCCCGCTGGGCCGCGGCACCCTGTCGCTGCGCCTCGGGGCGGGCGGCTCGACCAACGACGTCCGGATCCAGCTCTTCGCCGAGCGGATCAATCCGGGCCAGACCACCGACGTGGAGAGCGACATCTGGGACGTCAACGCCTACTCCACCGCGGACTACGCGCTGGGACGGGTCACCTTCTCCGGCGGTTTGCGCTACGACTACGTCCGCGTGCCGTTCAACAACCTGCTCGACCCGACCCGCGACACGACCAGCTCCTACGAGCGGGTGAGCCCGAAGGGCGGCGTCAGCGTGGACGTCGGACGCGGGGTGACGCTGTTCGGCTCGGCGGGCGCCAGCTTCCGCGCGCCGGCGGTCATCGAGCTCGCCTGCGCCGATCCAGAGGAGCCGTGTCCGCTCCCCTTCGCCCTGGGCGACGACCCACCGCTCGACCCGGTCACGGCGACGACGGTCGAGGCCGGCGGGCGGTATCTGGGCGGTAATCTCGCTTTGGACGCCGCGGTGTACCGCACCTGGGTCCGGAACGACATCTTCCTGTTCCCCTACGAGGAGGCTGAAGGCGAGCCGGAAGGCTCCACCATCGACGGCTTCTTCGCCAACCTGGGCGATACCCGGCGCGAGGGCGTCGAGCTGGGGAGCAGGTACTTCTTCCCCCAGGGGCACTCGGTCTACGCGAACTACGCGTACACCCGCGCCACCTTCCAGGAGGACGACGTCGAGATCTTCAGCATCCGCGAGGAAGCGGGCGGCGAGAACGAGGTGCAGAGCGGCGACCGCTTCCCTTTGGTGCCCGACCACCAGTTCAGCGTGGGCGGTCTGTTCCAGCTTCCGCGGGGGATCTCCTTCGGCGCCCAGGGCCGCTACATCGGCCAGCAGTACCTCCGCGGCGACGAGGCCAACGACGAGGAGCCGCTCGACGGGTACTTCGTCGCCGACGTGCGCATGGGGTGGGAGCTCGGGCCCTGGGAGGTCGCGGGGGTCCTGACCAACGTCTTCGACAGCGACCACGCGACCTTCGGCACGTTCAACATCAACCAGACCACCGACGCGCTGGAGCGGTTCCTGACCCCGGCCCAGCCGCGGCAGTTCAAGCTCATCCTGCAGCGCAGCTTCGGAGGGGCGGACCGGGACTGACACCCGGGTGAGCCGGATCACCGCAATTGTGGTCCGGCGCCTCCATCGTGACGATTGGTCCTGAGGTTCATCACGGTGGAGGTCCCATGCAGGATACGCCCGTCATCGTCCCGCCCGCCGAGAGCATGGGCGAGGCGCTCCGGTCATCGCTCGCCAACGCGCTCAACATCTTCCTCGCGGCGATCCCGAGGGTTCTCGGGTTCCTCGTCATCCTCGTCGTCGGCTGGATCATCTCCTCGCTGCTCGCGCGGGGAGTGTCGGCCCTGCTTCACGCGGTCAGGTTCAACGACCTCGCCCGGCGCTCGGGCTTCGCGGACTTCGTGCAGAACATGGGGGTGCGGACCGACTCGGCCGGCGTGATCGCGGCGGTCGCAAAATGGTTCGTCCGGCTGATCACCCTGGTCGTGGCCTTCGACATGCTGGGGCTGCCGGCAGTCTCCAGCGTGCTCCAGCAGCTGCTCCTGTGGCTGCCCAACCTCGTGGTCGGCCTGGTGGTGCTGGTGATCGGCGGGCTCGCAGCCAACGCCGTCTCCCGGCTGGTGCGGGGGGCCACCGCCGAGGCGGGGTTCGCCAATCCGGACGTGCTGGCCACGGTGGCCAAGGTGGCGGTCTGGTCGTTCGCCATTATCGTGGCGGTCAACCAGCTCGGCATCGCCACCACCTTGATCAACACCCTGCTCGTCGGCGTCGTGGGCGCGCTCGCGCTCGCCGCCGGCCTGGCCTTCGGCCTGGGCGGGCGCGATCGCGCCGCGCAGATCCTCGACGGCCTCGGCCGCCGGGCCGAGGCGGCGGGGCCGAAGCTGGAGCGGGCGGTGGACGCCGCCCGGGAGCGGACCGCGCCGGTCAGCGCGCGCGAGCCCGTGGCGGTCGGCGGCGAGCGCGACTGGGTCGAGCGCTCCGGCGCGGATCGGCGCAGGGTGGCGCGGCCGGGCATCGACCGACGCGGTGGGGGGAACGGCCGGTAGCGCGCTGCTGGCGATGCCCCGCGGGCGCGACTAGCTTCCCCGCGGGTTTCGAGCCTTTACCGGGAGCGTCGGTTGAAGATCGCGGTGTGCCTCAAGCGGGTGCCGGAGATGGAGCTGCGATTCGCCATCGCGGCCGATCGGAAATCCCTGGACCAGAGCGGGCTGAAGTACGAGATGAGCGACTTCGACGGCTACGCCCTCGAGGTCGCCCTCCGGCTGGTCGAGGCCCAGGGCGGCGAGGTCGTGCTGGTGGCCGTCGGTCCCGACGGGGTGCAGGAGACGCTGCGCAAGGGGCTCGCGATGGGTGCCGCCCGCGCGGTGCAGCTCAAGGCCGACGAGGTGCCGTTCGACGGGCTCGCCGTCGCGCGCGCCCTCGCCGCCGAGCTGGATGGCGCGGGGTACGACCTGGTGCTCTTCGGCCGGATGGCCACGGACACCGCGAGCGGAACGGTCGGGCCGATGGTGGCCGAGCTGATCGGGCTGCCCTGCGTCACCGCGGTCTCGCAGCTCGACATCGCCGAAGGGCGGGGGACCGCGCGGCGGGACCTCGAAGGCGCGGCGGAGACGGTGCAGTTCCCCCTGCCCGCGGTGGTCACGATCGACGAAGGGATCGCCCGCCCGCGGCTGGCCTCGCTCAAGGGCATCATGGCGGCCAAGAAGAAGCCGCTCGAGGTGAAGCCCGCGCAGCTGGGCGAGGCACGGCTCACGGTGGAGACCATGGCGCTCCCGCCCGAGCGGACCGGGGGCCGCATCGTGGGTGAGGGGGCCGACGCGGTGCCCGAGCTGGTGCGGCTGCTTCGCACCGAAGCGAAGGTGCTCTGATGGCCGCCGTGTTCGCGTTCGCGGAGACCCGGGGCGGCGAGCTCCGCAAGGTGGCGCTGGAGACGGTCACCGCCGCCCGCCAGGCGGCGGATGCGTCCGGCGGCGGTGAAGTCCACGCCTTCCTCGCCGGCGGGGCCGGTATCGCCGGGCGCGCGGAGGCGCTGGCCCGCCACGGCGCCGACGTCGTGCTGGCGACCGAGCATCCCGGGCTGGAGCGCTACAGCCCCGAGATCCTCGCCGCCACGGCGGCCGAGCGGATCAAGGCCGGCGGCTACCGGGCCGCCTTCTTCTCGGCCTCCGCGCAGGGCCGCGATCTGGCCCCGCGGGTGGCCGCCAAGCTCGGCGTGCCGCTGGCGTCGGATGTGACCGGGTTCGAGATGAAGGACGACTCGGTCCTGGCGCAGCACCCGGCGTATACCGGCAAGGTCGTCGTCACCCTCCGGCTCACCGGGACGCCGGCGCTGCTCTCACTTCGCCCCGGCGCGGTGGCCCCGGCCGAGCAGCCCCGCACCGCGCGCACCGAGACGGTGGCGCCGGCCTCCGATCCTGCCAGCGCACGAGTCGTGGTGACCGACCTGGCCCAGCAGACCAGCACCGCGCTCGACCTGGGTGAAGCCCCGGTGGTGGTGAGCGGCGGCCGCGGACTGCGGGCGGCGGAGCACTTCAAGCTGGTGGAGGAGCTGGCCGCGGCGTTCGGCAATGCCGCGGTCGGCGCCACCCGCGCCGTGACCGACGACGGCTGGCGCCCGGCCACCGATCAGATCGGCCAGACCGGTCGGGTGGTGAGCCCCGATCTCTACGTGGCGGTGGGGATCTCCGGCGCCATCCAGCATCTCGCCGGCATGCGGACCGCCAAGACCATCGTGGCGATCAACAAGGACAAGGACGCGCCGATCTTCAAGGTGGCGGACTACGGCATCGTGGGCGATCTGTTCGAGGTGGTGCCCCGCCTCACCGAGGAGGTCAGGAAGGCGCGGAGCTCCTAGCCTCGCGCACCATCGCCTGCAGCCGCTTCAGCCCCTCGACGACCATGCGCTCCTCCGGTCCGAAGGAGAACCGCACGTAGTGGCGGAAGCGGGACGGCCGCCCGCTGCGCCGCTTCCCGGGATTCACGTCGAAGAACTCGCCCGGCACGGTGATCACCTGGCGCTCCAGCGCGGCCCGGAAGAACGACATGCCGTCGTTGATGCTCTCCGGCAGCCCCGAGATGTCGCCCCAGCAGTAGAAGGTACCCTCCGGCTCTGCGTCGAGCCGCACGCCGGCCTCCCGCAGCCCGGCGATCATGATCGCCCGCTTGCGCAGGAACGCCTGCCGGATCGCGCCGGTCTCCGCCTCCACTATCTCGGGACGCAGCAGCGGCACCGCCGAGCGCTGCAGGGGCTTGCTGCCGCCCCCGTCCAGGAACGACCCGCTGCTCGACACCGCGTCGATCACCGGGCGCGGCCCCACGATCCAGGTGCAGCGCCAGCCGGGGTAGCGCCAGTTCTTGGTGAGGCCGTCGAACAGCACCACCGGGTCCTGATCCACGTCCTCGACGTAGCGCGCCGCCGAGACCAGCCCCGGCGCCGCCGGCTCGGTGTTCCAGATGTAGTGGGAGTAGAACTCGTCGATCAGGAGCGAGCATCCCAGCTCGCGGGCGAGCCTCACCCATCCCTCGAGCTCCGCGCCCTGGATCAGCTTGCCGGTCGGATTGCAGGGATTGGAGAGCAGCAGCGCCGACAGCCCGCGGCCGGTGATCTCGCGCCGCAGGTCCTCCAGCCCGAAGCGATAGCCCCGCTCGCCCTCCAGCAGGATGGGGATGGAGGTGAACAGCTTGAAGATGTCGAGCAGCTCCTCGTACGCGGTGTAGTCCGGCAGGAAGTGGCCCAGGTTGATCTGGCCCAGCGCCGCCACCGCGCGGGTGAGCGAGGCGCGGCCGCCGCCGCAGATGCAGACGTTGAGCTCGCTGTACCGCGAGCGCTTGTCCTGCCGGTACAGCGTGTTGTACAGCTCGGCCACCGCCCGGCGCAGCTCCCAGATGCCGGGCACGGGCGCGTAGTCCTGGTCGTCCACCCCGATCTCCACCTGGTGCACCCGCGGCGGCGCGCCGGGGAGCGGCCCCGTCTCGGGCTGTCCCTGGCCCAGATTGCACCAGTCGGGATGGCCGTAGCGGTAGCCCCGGCGCGCGGCCTCCGCCATCACGAAGATGACGCCGGTGAAGGGCACCGGCCGGAAGCCGGGTATCGCGGGAAGGGTGGACATGGGCCTGAAGCGTAAGCCGGGACGGGAGCGGTCGGAACCCTGGCCGCGACACCCCGCAGCCGCGATACTCCGGCCATGACTCGAACGCTCACCGTCCTGACCTTGTGCGCCGCGCTGCTCGGCGCTGCCGCCTGCGCCACTCCCAGCCGGCCGGCCGCGCCCGCCCCCGCGGCCGGCGCCCACCACGATCCCGAGCTGCAGCGTGCCCTCGAGACCCTGGCCGCGCGGGTGCGCGGGCGGGTGGGGATCTACGTGCGGCATCTGCGCAGCGGCCGCACCGCCGCGCTCAACGCCGACGAGCTCTTTCCGACGGCCAGCATGATCAAGGTGCCCATCCTGGTCGGCACCTTCGACGCCGTCGAGCGCGGGCGGCTCTCGTTCGACAGCATGCTTGTGTACACCGACTCGCTGCTCTACGAGGGGCACGACATCGTCGGGGCGCTGAGGGACTCCGCCGCGATCGCGCTGAGCAAGGTGGCGCTGCTCATGATCACCACCAGCGACAACACGGGCTCGCTCTGGCTGCAGGGCCTCGTCGGCGGGGCGGCGATCAACGGCTGGCTGGCCGCCAACGGATTCGACTCGACACGGGTGAACAGCCGGGTACCCGGCCGGGAGGAGGCCCGAGCCCGTTACGGCTGGGGCCAGACCACGCCGCGGGAGATCGCCGAGCTGCTGGTGCGGATCCGCGAAGGGCGGGCGGTGAGCCGCGCGGCGAGCGAGGAGATGTACCGCCACCTCACGCGGATCTACTGGACCGGCGAGGCGCTCTCGCGGATCCCGCCCTGGGTGCAGGCGGCGAGCAAGCAGGGGGCGGTGGACCGGTCCAAGTCGGAGGTCGTGCTGGTGAACGCGCCGTCGGGGGACTACGTGTTCTCGGTGATCACCCGGGAGCAGGAGGACCAGCGCTGGGAGGACGACAACGAGGGCTACGTGCTGATCCGGGACGTGTCCGCGCTCCTCTGGCGCACCTTCGAGCCCGACCACCCGTGGTCGCCGGCGGCGGGCGTCGGGCGGTTCAAGCCGGCGGAGGAGGACTGAGCGTCAGCACCCGCCGGCGCACCCGGCGCATGTAATCGGCATAGGACGGATACCGGGCGACGAGCCAGCGCTCCTCCGCCCGCGCCTTTGCCTCGAAGTAGCCGAGCGCCACGAGGCCCAGCCCGAGGGCCAGCATCCAGTTGCTCCAGAGCAGCGTGTACCCGGCGACCAGGAGCACCAGGCCGAGGTAGATCGGATGCCGCAGGTGCGCGTAGGGCCCCGCGGTCACGAGCGGAGCCCCGGGCAGCGGCTCCGTGCCGGGTGTGAGGCTGGGCCCGAGCGCGCGCGCTCCCCACAGCGCCAGGGCGGCGCCGGCGGCCACCGGGATCCAGCCGAGGCGGCGGACGCCGGCCGGGTCGAGCCCGCCGAGCCCCGGCCAACGGGCCATGAGCGGGGCGGCGAGGCCGACGACGAGCAGCAGGAGGAGCTGGCCCCAGACCCAGGGATCGCGGGCGGCGCGGCGGAGGTCCATGGAGCAAAGGTAGCCCTGCCGGCTCTCCGTCACCGTTGCCTGGCAGACGGCCACCGCTTCCTGTCCGGTCGTCAGCCGTCGCCTCCCGCCGGTCACTGTCCGCTGTCTGCGCTCCACTGTCCACTCGAGGGACGCCGCCGTGCTGTGCCCGATGGTTCCCGGCGCCTGCTGCGCGGC
>DASUSR010000111.1:0-2007 GCA_036375015.1 Gemmatimonadales bacterium | reverse complement strand
CCTCGCTCCCCGGCGATCTTGTCGATCTCGTCGATGAAGATGATGCCGTGGTTCTCGACCCGGTCGAGCGCCTCGTTCACCACGTCGTCCATGTCCACCAGCTTCTTGAGCTCCTCGTCCACCAGGATGCGCCGCGCCTCGGGCACCTTGACCGTGCGGCGCTTCTTCCGCTTGGGGAGCATCTCCTGCAGCATCTCGGTGAAGTTGATGTCGGCGCCCTCCATGCCCTGGGGCGGCTGGAGGAACTCCATCATCGGGAAGCTCTGCGGGGCCACCTCGAGCTCGACCTCGCGGTCGTCGAGCCGCCCTTCCGCGAGCATCTGCCGGAGCTTCTCCCGCGAGCGGCCCCGCCGTTCCTCCTCCGCGGTGGCCGACTTCTCCGCCTTGGCCTGTCCGCTGGACCCGACGACGAAGACCGACGGCGGCTCCCCGGATCCGCTCCCCTGCCCCACTGCCCCTCTCCCGGGCGGCGGCGCGGGCGCCTGCGGCGCCGGCGGCAGCAGGATGTCGAGCAGCCGCTCGTCCGCCCGCTGCTCCGCCTGAGGGTAGACCTCGTCCTCCCGCTCGGTGCGCACCATGTTGATGGCCGCGTCCACCAGGTCGCGCACCATGGACTCGGCATCCCGCCCGACGTAGCCGACCTCGGTGAACTTGGAGGCCTCCACCTTGAGGAACGGCGCGCCGCTCAGCCGCGCGAGCCGGCGCGCGACTTCGGTCTTCCCGACGCCGGTGGGGCCGATCATGATGATGTTGTACGGCGTGATCTCGTCGCGGATGTCGTCCGGCGCCTGGGCCCGACGCCAGCGGTTCCGCACCGCGATCGCGACCGCCTTCTTGGCCGCCTCCTGGCCCACGATATAGCGGTCGAGCTCGGCCACGATCTGCCGCGGCGGCATCTCCTCCAGCCAGGGGAGCGGCGCGGCGGGCTCGGATTCGGCCGCGGGGGCGGCGATGTCGGTCATAGGCACCCTTCACCCATCACGCCTTCTCTCCCGGCAATTCCAGCACGGTGATGTTCCTGTTGGTGTACACGCAAATGTCGGCGGCGATCTCGAGGGAGCGCTGGACCACTTCACGGGCCGATTGGCCGGTGACCGGCACCAGCGCCCGGGCGGCCGCGAGGGCGAAGTTGCCGCCCGACCCGATGGCGACGATCCCGTCGTCCGGCTCGATCAGCTCGCCCGAGCCGCTCACCAGGAACGCGTGGTCCAGGTCGGCCACCACCAGCAGCGCCTCGAGCCG
The DNA here is from genome assembly GCA_036375015.1 of Gemmatimonadales bacterium. Lineage (GTDB taxonomy): Bacteria > Gemmatimonadota > Gemmatimonadetes > Gemmatimonadales > GWC2-71-9 > CAVVWJ01. The sequence goes on along the minus strand of DASUSR010000111.1, from coordinate 765 downwards.
CCGCAGCACCCGGTCGCTGCGCCAGTCCTTCGCCAGCTCCACGGCGGCGCGCGGCAGATTGCCCGGGTAGCGGTCGAGCTTTTCCTCGAACTTCTCGTACAGGGTCAGGGCGTCGGCCACCGAGCCGGCGAACCCCGCGAGAACCTTGCCGCCCTTGAGCGTGCGGACCTTGGTGGAGTGCGACTTCACCACCGTCTCGCCGATGCTGACCTGCCCGTCCCCCCCGAGGGCGACGCGGCCGTCCTTCCGAACGGCGAGGATGGTGGTGCCGTGGAACCGCAGCATAGGACCGAGGAGTGAAGGGTGAAGAGTGAAGCGTGAAGCGGGTGACTGCAGCGGAGTGTGGTGGGCGACCCCTTCACCTTCACTCTTCACCTCTCACCCCTCACGCCCTCAAGCCCGCGGATGCGCCTGCTGATACACCTTCTTCAGCCGCTCCACGCTCGTGTGGGTGTACACCTGCGTGGTGCTGAGCGAGGCGTGACCCAGCAGCTCCTGCACTGCACGGAGGTCGGCGCCGGCATCGAGCATGTGGGTGGCGAAAGTGTGGCGCAGCGAGTGTACCCGCAGATTGTCGCCCCCCACCGCGTCGAACATGATGTGCATCGCCCGCTGGACCCCGCGGGGCGCCAGGCGCCGCCCGCGGCGGCTCACGAAGACCGCCCGGCGGTCGGCGCCCGCGCGGCCGGCCACCTGCTCCCGGAGGTTAAGATAGCGGCGGAGCGCCAGGGACGCGCGCGAGCCGACCGGCACGATGCGCTCCTT
>DASUSR010000110.1:0-11913 GCA_036375015.1 Gemmatimonadales bacterium | reverse complement strand
CAGCTCGATGTCCGGATGGCACCGCACCATCTCGGCCAGGCAGCTCACGATCGCGGCCCCCGTGCGGTCGCCGCCGGCGTGGATGATCCGCGGCCGGGTGTGGGCGGCCTCGAGCACGAAGCGAAGCCGCCCGTCGGCCCCCCGGTCGAAGCGGGCGCCCAGGGCGAGGAGCTCGTAAATGCGGTCGGGGCCTTCGCTGGTGAGGATGCGGACGGCTTCGGGGTCGGCGAGGCCGTCGCTGGCGGCCAGGGTGTCCGCGGCGTGCTGGCTGGGACTGTCACCCGGCCCCAGTGCCACCGCGATGCCGCCCTGCGCCCAGGCGCTGGCGCTGTCGGCGAGGGTCTCCTTGGTGACCACGACCGCCGGCTGCCCCTCCGACGCGAGCCGCCAGGCCGTCCAGAGCCCGGCGATGCCCGAGCCGATGATGACGGGGCGGGGGGTGGTCATAAGGACGAAATATAGCTTCCCCCGCTCAGGTCCTCACCCTGGCGAGCAGCCACAGCCCGGCCACGAAGAACACCGCGTTGGGGAACCAGGCCGCGACCACCGGATCCACCACACCCCCGGCCCCGACCGCCTTGGTGATCTGGGTGATCAGCAGGAAGATGACGGTCGTCCCCAGGCTGATGGCCACCCCGACCGCGGGACCGGCCCGGGGGGTGGTCACCGCCAGCGGCGCCCCGAACAGCGCGATGATGAGGCAGGTGACGGGGATAGCCACCTTGAGCGAGCGCTCGACGATGAGCTTGTTGGCATCGTTGCCGGAGCGCTCGAGCGCCTCGATATAGCGGCCGAGCTCGGCGTAGCGCATCTCGTCGGGGGCCTTGGGCTCGGCCAGCAGTTCGGCGGGTGACTCGGTGAGCGCCCGCAGCTTCATCGTGCGGAAGGCGAAGGTCGCCTGGCGGCCGGGACCGGCGATCACCCGGCTCGCCCCGTTGCGGATCCGCCACCCCTGGGCGGTCGTGTCGTAGCTCGCGCTGTCGGCCGTAATCACCAGCGCGGGATAAGCGACCCCGGTGCCCTCCCGCTCGAACAGGATCTGCCGCAGCTGCCGGTTGCCCACGTCCAGCGCCCGGATCGTGTACACCCACCCCTGGTCGGCGCGGTAGACGAAGTTGAACCTGGAGTGCGTGGGACGCACCGCGCGGGCCTTCTGCACCTCCTGCTGCCGCGCCGTCGCGCCCGGCGCCAGCTCGCCCACCACGAACGCGAGGCCCGAGGCGAACACCGAGGCCACGAAGACCGGCACCATGAGACGGTGGAAGCTCTGGCCGCCCGCCTTGGCCGCGGTGAGCTCGGAGTGCCGGCCCATGGCACCCACGGTGAACACCGTCGCGAAGAGCACCGCCGCCGGCATCACCAGGAACATGTTCTCCGGGATCGAATAGATGTAGCTGAATGCGATCTCCCGCATCGAGAGGCCGCGGTCCAGCAGCTTGTTCAGCGAGTCGGTCAGGTTGATGAGGATCGACACGATCGGAAAGCCGAGCGCGGTCAGCACGAAGATCCGCACCCAGCTGCCGAGGACGTAACGGTCCAGCGTGCTCAGGCCGGGCAGGCGGGTCATGTCCGCCCTCCGGCGGGTGTCGGGGACCGGCGCAGGCGCCGCAGCAGGTGCCGGACCCCGTCCACCACCTCCTGGAAGTCCCCGCCCCGGGTGGAGCCGGACTCGCGGCTCACCCGCAGCAGTCCGATCAGCCCGAGGGTGGTGAGGACGATGTTGGGCAGCCACATCGCCAGCCAGGGGTCGATGTGGCCCCGGTCGGCCAGGCTCTCACCCATGGTCAGGCCGATGTAGTGGACCGAGAACACCAGCAGCCCGCCCCCGATTACCAGCCCGATCCCGCCGCGCGGGAACCGGAGCGCCATCACGATCCCGATGATCACGAAGGAGATGCAGGCATAGCTGATGGACCACTTCTTGTGCACCTCGACCCCGAACCGGGCCGCCCGCCGGTCGGCGTCCTGGACCCGGTCGATGGCCGTGGCGGTCAACGACCAGTTCGAGAGCGCGCGCCGGACGGTCTCCTGCCGGCCCTCCTCCGAGGGTCGGTAGGGGGGATCCGCCAGACGGGGGCCCAGCTCCTGTGCGGGCTCCTCCGCGGCCGCCGTCCTGGGTAGAATGAGGCCCTGAGCCTGCTCGATCCAACGGCAGTAGGCCGGGGTGGGCCGGAGCGGCTCGGTCGAGGATGCCGGGGGGAGCGGCGGGAGCTCCAGCAGGGTCCGCAGGTCGGAATGCAGCAGCTCGGCCCGGTCCCGCCGAGCCTCCTCGACCTCGCGCTCGGCCTCCCGGATCACGGCGATCATCTCGCAGGTGCTCATCTCCCGGTCGCCCCGGACCGCCTCGCTGGTATTGCGCTGCAGCTCGTCGAAGACGTTCTTGACCCGGATGTCGTTGACCTTGAAATAGGTCAGTTGAAATCCGTCGGGCTCCCGGGGTCTGTACTGGTGAATGCTTCCGTCGTACAGGCGCAGGCTGAGGTCGGTCTGGCCCTCGGCGTACCCCATGAGCCCGCTGTCGGCATAGATGATCCGGCGGCTGGCGTCACCGCCGACGTCGTAAATCGTCACCTCTCTGAGGCGCCCGGTGTTGGCGTCGATCCGGTTGGCCCGGAGGAAGTAGGAGGAGGGGGGGACCTCGTTGATCACCTGCTCCCGTAGCTCGAAGGTCGGTTTCTTGCGGCCGATGTCGATGAGCAGGTTCCGCAGCCGGGCGTTGGTGCGCGGCAGCACCTGATCCACGAAGAGGAAGTTGACACCGGACATGAGCACGCCCCAGACGAGCACCGGCCGGAGCAGCTGGTAGACGCTGATCCCGCTGGCCCGCATGGCCGTGACCTCGTTGTCCGCGGCCAGATGGCTGAATGCGTACAGGACCGCCAGGAGCACCGCCATCGGCATGGTCATGGCAACGATGAACGGCACGCTGAGGGCGAACACCTCGGTGATCACGGTCCAGGGCAGGCCCTTGCCCACGAGGGCCCCGAACTTCTTCGCGATCTGGCTCAGCAGCATGAGGCTGGTGAGCGCAGTGAGCGCGAAAATGAACGGAGCCGCCAATTGGCGGAGGAGGTACCGGCTGAGTAGGCGCACTGCCTCTAACTTAAGTGGTTGTAAGGGTTTGATTCGGCCGTTATATTGACCGGATTCGGCGTTCCCAAGCGTCACCCCGACCCAGCAGAGTGATAAGGTTCCTCCTCGTCCTGGGCTGCCTCCTCTGGCTGCCCCAGGCCCTCTCCGCACAGACGGACACCACGGTCCCCGGGCTCCGGCTGGATTTCGGCGAGCCGCCGCTCGCGCTCCAGCAGCCCGCCGTGCTCCGGGCGCCCTGGCTGGGGGCGCCGAGGGTGACGGCCGGGCTGCGCGCGGCCGTCTTCGACAGCCTGGTGACGGCGGCGGTGGCCCGGGACCGCACCGACCGGGCCGCGGCCTACCGGCTGCTCAATCTGTACGGAGTCCCGGTGGAGGAGCCGGTGGTGGCCGTCGAGTACGAGGAGGAGCCCAGCCGGCGGAACCTCCTGGGTCTCCCTACAAAGTATGCCGACCTGGCGCTTGACGGCCAAGCGCGGCTCGAGATCCGTACCGACCGGACCCGGGAGGAGCGATGCAGCCCCGCCCTGAGTCTCGACCCCAGCTCCGGCTGCCGCGGCAAGTTCAAGGCTCCCAGCCTCGACAACCAGGTCAACATCCGGTCCACCGGGGTGCTGGGACAGCGGATCCACGTCAATGTGGACTTCGACACCGAGCGGGACTACGGCAGCAATAACGACGTCCAGATCTACTACGAGGGCCTGCAGGACGAGATCATCCGGCGCATCGACGTCGGGACCGTCGTCTTCCAGCCGCCGCCCTCCCGCTTCATCACCGCCGCCGTTCCCGCCAACAACTTCGGCGTCAACGCCACGTTCGAGTTCGGCCCGATCCAGCTCCAGACCCTGGCCGCCACCCAGAAGGGCAGCGTGGTGGCGGAGCGGAGCTACACCATCGGTCAGACCACCAGCCAGACCCAGGAGCGCACCGTCCGCGATCTCGATTTCGAGAGCGGGCGGTTCTTCTGGGTGGTGGATCCCGACAGCGTGCAGGGCTATCCCGCGCTCGACATCCTGGAGGTCGAGCCCGCGGCCGTGGTGCCGACCTACCGCCCGACCGAGGTCCGGGTGTACCGCTACCGCGCCCTCCGGGGGAACAGCGGGATCAACCCCAACCTCGGCGGGATCACCGCCACGGCGCGGCGGAGCGACAGCGACCGCCGGCTCACGGTGCAGTGGGAGCTGCTGATCCAGGGGCGCGACTACTACCTCGACGACTCCGGACTCTGGTTCGTGCTGGCCAACAAGCTGGACCAGAACAACGACCATCTGGCGGTGAGCTTCCGGACCGCGGCCGGCGGCACGGTGGGCACCTTCCCGGAGACGGACCAGGGCGCGGGCTCCGCGGACAGCCTCGAGCTGATCGTGCGGCCGCTCCAGACGCCCGACGAGCCCACCTTCCGCCACGAGATGCGGAACGTCTACCGGGTGGCGGGGGCGGACCTGTCCTCGCCCAGCCTGCAGGTGACCATCAGCCTCAACCAGTCGGAGGCGCCGGTCTCCGGGAGCGCGGAGACCTATCTCCAGCACCTGGGCCTGGCGCTGCCCAGCGACCCGACGGTGTTCGACCTGGGGAACCGGCTCTTCCCGCGCACCCGGGACGACGGGGCGGCCCAGGTGGTGCGGGACGCCTACATCGTGTTTCCGCACCTCACGCCGTTCGCCGACCCGACCCGGCTGACCCCCGCCGAGTCGTCGGATTCGCTGTACCGCACGCCGCTCAACCTGCTCCTCACCGAGGGGCCGGCGGGGAAGTTCAACCTCCGGTTGCGCTATGACGCGGTGGGTGGCGGCGACCGCTCGACGCTCGATCTGAACGCGCTGCAGATCCGGGAGGGCAGCGAGCGGCTGTTCGTGAACGGCCGGCGGCTGGAGAAGGACGTGGACTACACGATCTCCTACGACGTGGGCCAGGTCACCTTCCTCAACCCCGACCTGCTCTTCGGGCAGGGGTCGGCACAGGTGACGGCCCGCTTCGAGGAGCGAGGGTTCTTCGCCGTCGCGCCGACCACCATCCTGGGCATGTCCACCCGCTACTCCCTGGGGGAGCGGGGCGCGGTGAACCTGATCGGGATGTACCAGCGGGAGCAGAGCGCCTTCACCCGCCCGGCGCTCGGGTTCGAGGCCACCGCGAATCTCATCGGCGGCGTCAATACCGAGCTGCACTTCAAGCCCACGTTCCTCAACCGGCTGCTGGGCGGGCTGGTCTCGAGCCCCGCGACCGCCCCCTCCCTGCTCGACGTGAACGCCGAGGTGGCGTTCACCAAGCCGGACCCGAACCGGAGCGGCGAGGCCTATCTGGAGGAGTTCGAGTCGGAGGCGGGGCTCCAGGTATCGCTGCGGGAGAGCCAGTGGGAATTCGGCAGCCGGCCGCAGGACGCCAGCGGCCTGCTCGACTTCCTTCCCGGCGGGTTCACCGAGGACGACGCGGTGGCGCTCACCTGGCAGAATTTCGTGCCCCGCGCTCCCGGCGACCCCAATCCGCTGGAGTTGCGACCCCAGGACATCGACACCCTGATCCGCCTGGCGGGTCGCGGCGAAGAGCCCGAGGCGGTCCTCTTCCTCACCCTGCACGCCGACACGGCCGGCGGCGTAGTGCAGACCAACAACGCCTCCCGCTGGACCCAGCCCCGGCGCGACTTCGCGCCCCGGTGGCGTTCGATCGTGACGGCGCTCAGCTCCACCGGTCTCGACCTCAGCCGGGACGAGTTCCTGGAGTTCTGGCTCTTCCAGCCGGCCGGCGAGCCGGCCGATTCCGCGGGGCTCCGCCTGGTCCTCGACCTCGGCACGGTGAGCGAGGACGCGCTGGCCATCGCCCCGGACACGCTGGTCGCCGCCGGCGCGGACACCCTCTTCACCGGCCGCCAGTATGTCGGCGTGGGGCGGCTCGACACCGAGCGCGGCGCGAGCGGGATCTTCAACGCCGAGGTGGACGACGTCGGCATCCTGGGCGATTTCCCCGACGAGATGTTCGAGGCCGGTGAGGGGCCGATCGGAGCCTTCCCGCTGTGCAGCCGGGTGCTGGGGAGCGTGGTGCCGGTCTTCCCCTGGGGCGACCTGAGCGGCCGCTGTACCCGGGGCAACGGGGTGCTCGACACCGAGGACCTCGATGGCGACCTGCTGCTCAACCAGGGCGCCCCGCTGGTCAACGAGAACGTCTTCCGGTACGTGGTGGACCTCGCGGCCGACAAGTACTTCGTGCGCGAAGGGGTCCGCACCGCGCCGGACGCGCAGGGTCGCACCGCGGTGTGGAAGCTCTACCGGGTGCCGATCCGCACACCCGACGCGGTGATCAATACCCCGACTCTTCGACTGGTGCAGCATCTCCGGCTCACCTTCGCCACCGCGCCCGACAACGGGCAGCCGGACGTAGTGGCGCGCCTCGCGATGGCGCGGCTCCGCTTCATCGGCTCGCCCTGGGCCCGCCGGGCCGAGACGCCGATCCTCGGGTTCGGCGGCGCGGCGGGCCAGCCGCACGGCGAGGTGTCGGTCTCGGTCATCTCGACCGAGAACCGCATCGACCTGGGCTACGAGTCGCCGCCGGGCATCGTGGACGAGGGATCCCGACTGGGCGGCGACCGGGAATCGGGCGGGCAGCAGATCAACGAGCGCTCTCTCCGGGTGATCGCCCGGGACCTGCGGCTGGGCGAGCGCGCCGAGGCGTACCTCCGCTTCCCCGCCGGACCGCAGAGCCTGCTCACCTACCGCACCCTGCGGGTGTGGTTCCGCGGACGGGGGCCGGGGTGGGAGGAGTCCGACCTCCAGGCGTTTCTCAAGATCGGCAGCGACAACGACAACTTCTATCTCTACCGGGCGGGCGCCCGCTCCGCGAGCTGGGAACCGGAAGCGGTCATCGATCTCGAGGTCTGGCGCCGCCTGCGGGCGGAGGTGGAGAACCGCTGGCTCTCGCGGCAGGAGCCCTCCGGCGCGGCCGAATGCGGCACCGAGGTTCCCACCGCCTACGTGGCCTGCGACGGACCGTACATCGTCCACCTGGCCAATCCCGGCATCAATCCGCCGAACCTCGCGGCGGTGCAGGAGGTTTCCGCGGGGATCTACCGCGTCGGCCAGGCGCTGAGCCTGCCCGAGGTGGAGCTCTGGGTGGACGACATCCGGCTCAGCGATCCGGTTTCCCAAACCGGCACGGCCATGTCACTCGACGCCCGGCTCGCCGCCTCGGACGTGGGCACCTTCTCCGCGGCCTACGTGCGGCAGAACGGCCAGTTCCGGCAGATCAACCAGGACCCGAGCTACCGCACCAGCAACGTGCTGCAGTTCGCCGGCAACCTCCGGCTGGAGCGCTTCCTCCCGACCTCGCTCGGCCTCGCGGTCCCGCTCACCGTCAACTACACCCGCACCGGTGTGGACCCCGAGCTGCTCACCGGCACCGACCTGCGGGGCGACGCGCTGGTGGGGCTGCGCAAGCCCGAGGCCTGGAGCGCCAGCTACGCGCTCTCGGTGCGCCGGACCAAGCAGGGGAAGGACTGGATCACCCGGGGACTGGTGGACCCGCTCTCCCTGCAGGCGTCGCTCACCCAGGGCCGGAACCAGACCGAGCTTTCCGAGGCCCGGGCCGACGCGTTCGCGCTCAACCTGAACTACCTGCTCCAGCTGCGGCGCCGGGGGTTCCGACTCCCCCTCGACGGCCTGGTGAAGCTGCTGCCCGGCTGGATGCGTGAGGGCGAGCTGGGGCAGGCGCTGCAGAAGGGCGACGTGAGCCTGGTCCCCTCGCGCATCCGGTTCAGCAGCGGTCTCAGCCGCGACGAGGCCAATGCGAACGCCTTCCGGTTCCCGGTGCCCCGGAGCGACGACCTGCGGCCGCCCACGCTGGCGCTCACGCATCTCTGGCGCAACGCGGCGGGGCTCACCTGGCAGCCCTTCGGCATGCTGAGCCTGAGCGGAGATCTCACCAGCACCCGGGACCTGCGGGTCTACCCCGACTCGACCTCGCTGGGCCGCCTGGCCTACGCCGAGCGCAAGTTCCTGCTGGGGGTCCCGGTCGGAGTGGAGCGCGACCGCGGCCTCACGACCACCCTGGCGCTCACGCCCACGCTCGCGAGCTGGCTCCGGCCACGGTTTCTGAGCAGCAGCGGGTTCGTGCTCTCCCGCACGCTGAACAGCCGCGACCCGGTGCGCGCCGACGGCGACAGCGGTGCCTTCATCCTCCCCCAGACGCTCAACAACAGCCGTACCAACGAGGTCGGCGCGTCGGTGGACCTGGGACGGCTGGTGCGGCTGATCGGCGGGGACAGCAGCCGGGCGGGGCGGTGGCTGGGCAGGGTCCGGCCCCTCGACGTCAGCACCCGGCTGGTGCGCACCTCGACCTTCGACCTGACGGCGTTCGATCCGAGCCTCAAGTACCAGCTCGCGCTGGGCAACCTGGAGAACTTCCTCGCCCAGGGCGGCACGTCGGCGCTGGGCGCCTCCGAGACACGCACGGCGGCGCTCACCAGCGGGGCGGACCTGCCCCTCGGCTTCACCTTCACGCTCTCCCACGCGCTCACCCGCAGCACCCGGTTCCAGCGGGTGGGCGGCGGGTTCATCGAGACCGAGACCCACTCGCGCGAGTGGCCGGTCGGCAACCTGCGATGGAGCCGAACGTTCAGCGGCGGGCCGCTGACGCTGCTGGCCCTGGGCACCACCTTCCGCCGGCGGGAGGGACGGTCGGTCCAGGGCAACCGCTCGGGAGCGCCCGCGCTCAGCTCGATCGAGTCGTCCTCGATCACCCCCGACATGCAGCTGAGCCTCCGCAACGGGATGTCTTTCACCTTCGGCCTGACCTCGCTCGCGCAGGAGAATCTCTCCAACGGCAACCTGACGCGGCTGGACCAGGACGACATCACCGGCTCGTTCATCTACGCCTTCCGCCTGCCCCGCTCGATCAGCGCGCTGCGCAAGCAGGTGCGCAGCTCGCTCACCCTGCTCGGCACCAGCGCCCGCACCTGCCTGGAGCAGCGGGAGGCCGAGGACTGCCTGGTGATCTCCGACGTGAGCCGCCGCGAGCTCCGCGGCGGGCTCGACACCGATCTCGCCCAGACGATCTCCGCCGGGCTCCAGGTGGGCTACTCGCTCAACGACAGCCGGCACCTGAGCCGGCGCACGTCGCAGATCTCGCTCATCGCCTCGTTGCAGCTGTCGTTGTTCGCGGGGGACTATAGGTAGAAGGGGGGCGGCGGGGCGGGAGCTCCGGGGTACCTCATCCCGTGCGCAGCGAGGGATCCGCTCCGCGGGCATCGGAGCCGGGTGAGAAGATCCCTCGGTCGCTGGCGCTCCCTCGGGATGAGGTACCAGGCTCGGCCCGCCCGTCCGCCCGTCCGCCCGTCCGCCCGTCCGCCCGCCCCGCCGCCCCGCTGCCCCCCTCCCCAACCTCCACCGCTACATTTCCGGCTCCCGTTTCCCGGAGCACCATGCGCACGCTCTGCCTTCTGCTGTCCCTCGCGGTCGCCGTTGCCGCGTGCCGCGACGAGCCGCCGCCCCGTGAGTTCGACGGCGAGTCGGCCTTCCGCTACCTCGAGCGGCAGGTCGCCTTCGGCCCCCGGGTGCCGGGCACGGAGGCCCACCGGCGGATGGGCGAGTGGCTGGACAGCCTGCTGCGGGAACGCGCGGATACCGTCGTGGTGCAGCGCTGGGAGCACGTCACCCGGGCCGGCGACACCCTGCCGATGGCGAATTTCATCGCCCGGTTCAATCCCGGTGCGGAGCAGCGGCTGCTCTTCCTGGCCCACTGGGACAGCCGGCCCACCGCCGACGGACCCGCGTCTCGCGACTCCACCGTGCCCGTCCCCGGCGCCAACGACGGCGCCTCGGGTGTCGCGCTCCTCCTCGGCGTCGCCGACGTGCTCCACCGCGCGCCGCCCGCGATCGGCGTCGATCTGCTCTTCGTGGACGGGGAGGACTACGGCGACTTCACCGAGACGCCGACCGATGTCCTGATCGGCTCGCGGTACTACGCCGCGCACCAGGTGCCGGGTCCGGCGCCGCTCTACGCCGTGCTCTTCGACCTGGTGGCGGACAAGGACCTGCAGATCTACCAGGAGGGGAACTCGCTCGTGGGCGCGCCGGAGGTGGTGAACCTGGTCTGGGAGGCCGCCCGGCGGGTGGGCCACGGCGGCACGTTCGTGGAGTCGCCGCGCCACACGCTGATCGACGACCACCTCGAGCTGCAGAAGGTGGGGATCCGCGCCATCGACGTGGTGGACTTCGACTACCCCGCCTGGCACACCCCGGAGGACACGATCGACAAGGTGAGCGCGGCGAGCCTGCAGATCGTAGGCGACGTGGCGCTGGCGCTGGTGCGGCGGGAGGGATAAGGCAGCGAAGCAGTCCAGCGGCGCGCGCGCGGGCGGGGCCGGGCGCCTGCGCGGCGGCGCTCCACTCCGCAGGATTCCGCTGCCCGTCGGTCCGCCTGACCGTCTTACCGTCCTTCCATGTCCGCCACCGAGCGCCGTGCGCTCGTCCTGCTGCTGTCCCTGGCGCTCGTGGGCCAGGGGGTCCGCTGGACCCTGCTCCGGCCCGGGCAGTCGCCCGGCGAAGTCGAGCTCCTCGCGGCCCTTCCGCCCAGGTCGCCTGCCGCCCATCGCGACAGTGTCGCCGCACTTGCCCGTCCGCTCGCCCCAGGCGAGCGGATCGACGTGGACCGCGCCGCCCCCGCCGAGCTGGCCCGGCTGCCCCGGGTAGGTCCGGCCCTTGCCAAGGCCATCGTGGCTCACCGGACGGCGCACGGCCCCTTCGGCGGTACCGAGGCACTGGACCGGGTGCCCGGCATCGGCCCCGGGCTCCTGGCGGCCATTGGTCCCCACCTGGCCTTCGGCTCCGCGGGTCGGGCGGGGGGTGGACAGTCGGCGCAAATTGCCGCAGTCTCGGGGCCGGCCGGGTGCCCGGGCACCGTCCCGGGGCCTGCCTGCCCCGCCGCCCCGCTGAACCTCAACCTCGCCTCTGCAGCCGCACTCGACTCCCTGCCCGGGGTCGGGCCCGCCCGTGCGGCCTCGATTGTGCAATACCGTGCGTCACACGGCCCATTTCGGTCGGTGGAAGAGCTCGGGCAGGTGTCCGGGATGGGGCCGGCGGCCCTCGCGCGGATCCGGGATCTGGTCACGGTGCAGTGATCCCGCCCGGCGAACCACTCGGCCCGGGGTTCGACATTCCCACAGGCCACACCGTACGCGTCCTCGAACCGCGAGATCATGGCTACCGCACCAGTCGGGGGCGATCGGCTTGGCGACATGCTGCTTCGCGAGGGCCTGCTCTCGCGGGAGCACCTCGCCCAGGCGGTCGCGGAGCAGAAGGCCTCCAAGCAGCGGCTCGGCTACGTCCTGGTGAAGCTGGGACTCGTGCCCGAGCTGGAGATCACCAAGGTCCTCGCCCGCCAGTATCGCATGCCGGCGGTGGATCTGTCGCGCTTCGAGGTCGACTCCAAGATCCTCAAGCTGGTGCCCGCCGACATGGCGACCAAAGGCGTGGTCCTCCCCCTCAAGCGGGAGGGCCGCACGCTCACGGTGGCCATGGCCGATCCCACCGATCTGGGCCTGCTGGAAGACCTCAAGTTCATCACCCGGTTCGATCTCTTTCCGGTGCTCGCGGGGGAATACACCCTGCGCGGCCTCATCGAGAAGCACTACGCCAACGACCAGCAGGAGCTGCAGAGCCTCCTCAAGGACATGGAGGCCACGGGCGAGGACGTCGAGGTCGTCGAGGAGCGGGAGGAGGAGACCGCCACGCAGGCGCAGATCGAGGACGCGCCGGTGGTCAAGCTCATCAACGGGATGCTGATCGACGCGGTGAAGCGGGGGGCGAGCGACATCCACATCGAGCCGTTCGAGCACGA
>DASUSR010000109.1:0-11746 GCA_036375015.1 Gemmatimonadales bacterium | reverse complement strand
TACTCGTGCTCAAGGCCCAGCTCGCCGACACGCAGGAACGGGTCGACTTCACCGAGCGTCTGCTCGCAGAGGTGCGAGCACATCCTCGAGGGCTCGCCAGGGCGGAGCAGCACCCCGCACCGTCGCCGCAGTCATAGGCGCGCCACTTCTCCGGATCATGCATGCCGCGCTCAGGCAGGCGCCCGGCGCTGGCCCAACCACACCTGTACGGCGCCGACCGCCAGACAGGCCGTGCCCACCAAGGCCGAGAAGAAGAACAACAGCCCGGGACCGATCGGGTTGGGATCCGGATCCGGCGAGAGCCCGACGCTCGCGGCGAGGATGATTGCCAGCAGCGGCGCCGAGCCCACCAACAGCAGAGCCAGTCCGGCGCGGACCCAGCCGGAGCGGAGATACGCCGGCCGGTGCACGCGGCTGCCGAAGACCCAGACCAGGAGTCCAACTGTATGGGTTGCAGAGGATCACGCTCGCACGCGACGCTCGATCTCCCACAGGTGCGCGATCACGTGCCAGGCTGTCCGCCGCACGAAGTAGCGGGCAGTCCACCGTGCGCCGCCGCGGGGCCCCCTGGCCGGGATCTCGCCCGTCGCCGAAGCCCGGAGTGCCGCGAGGATCGCCTCGCGAGTCGCGGCGAGCCGCCGGCTGGAGTCGGCGGGTTTGGGCGCTTTCCAGCCCACCGCGCCGAGATATCCCGCATCGGATTCCAGGACGTGTTTCACGATCGCTTCGACGGAGCGCCCGCCGCCCCGGGGGCCGGTCGCGAGCGTCTTTCCGCGGGCGGACTCGACCCCCGCGTCGAACGCCTGCCAGGCCGCGCGGAGGATCTTCTCGAAGCGGCGCAGGGTGGCCGCGTCGCAGGATCGCTCGTGGTCCACCGTGGGCGCCACGCCGGGGGCGCCGAAGTCTGTCGTCGCTGTGCCGGGAAGGCGCTCGACGACGACCAGCTGGGCAGGCCCGTTCGGTGGGACGAAGCCGAGCCGGGTGCCGGCGAGTATGGAGGCGTACCTGGGGCCGTAGTCGAGCAATGCCGCCAGCGCCTCGGCTTCGTGCGGTCCCTGGCGGCACCAGCCGGGCCAGTCGAGGGCGCCCGCGAAGGTGCGCTTCGCTCCAGTTTCGAGGTAGACGGAGTGGGAGGTCAACGCTCCGCGATGCCCGAGCCGTGGAGCGCCGCTACACCAGCGGCCCCGTGCCGGTGCAGTGGACGATCGTCGCGTCCGGGGAACGGCTGTCGAACCGCGTTTCGCTGACCCGGGCGGTCCCCTTCTGCCCGGTATCGAAGGTGAAGGCGAGCCGCTCGTTCGGGAGGATGCCGTCCGCGCTGCGCGAGACGAACTCCCCGCTCCAGGACTGCCGCCCCGGGCTGAGATCCGTGATGGTGACCTCCACCTCCACGTTCGCGAGGTCCTTCCGGTTCGAGCGCTCGATCATTGCGGTGTAGGCTGCCATACCTGACCTGCTTCCCGGCTGGGGGTGGGCTCGATGGGCGACACCATGAGGTGATTCGGGCCGCTCCGGAAAGGTACTCGCGCTGCCGACGTTCCGCTCCGCGTGAGGCTCGCGTCCTACGGCAGTGCCGGCCCGTGCACCGCCCACCACTCCCGAGCCCGCTCCTGGGTCCAGGCGTTCGCCCCTTCCACCTCGGCCAGCCGCAGGGACAGCTCCCTGGCAGACTGCGGGCGGCCGGCGGGGTCCTTCGCCAGGCAGGACAGCACGAGGTCGTCGAGTGCCTGGGGAATGGGCAGGTCCGTGCGGGCGGATGGCCGCTTCGGCGGGGTCTGTGCGTGCTGCAGGAGCAGCCCCATGAGAGTGTCGGCGGTGAACACCAGCTGCCCGGTCAGGAGCCAGTAGGCCACACAGCCGGTCGCGTAGATGTCCGCCCGCCCGTCCACCTCGGCTCCCAGCGCCTGCTCCGGGGCGATGAACGCCGGCGTCCCGTGGATCGCCTCCTCCCGTGTGTGCATCGGATTCGGCTCCTCGATGTCTCGGGCCGGCCGCACCAGCCCGAAATCCAGCACTTTGACGAAGTCGCACTCCTCGCCGTACCGGCACAGGAAGATGTTCGCGGGCTTGATGTCGCGGTGCACCAGCCCGCAGGACTGGGCTTCCGAGAGGGAGTGACAGATCTGCCGCAGCAGGTAGATGGCCCGGTCGGGCGGGACGGGCCCGAAGCGCCGGACCAGCGAGTCGGCGTCGAGGCCCTCGAGCAGCTCCATGACGTAGTAGAAGGCGCCGTCGGCGGCGATCCCGAAATCGAAGAGCTCCACGGTGTGCGGCGAGCGGAGGCGGGCGATTACCTGGGCCTCCCGCTCGAAACGCCGCGCAGCTTCCTCCGAGATGCCGCCACGCCCGTTCCCCGCGACGGCGGGTCGGATGAGCTTGATGGCGGCGGGTCTGGCCAGCATCCGATGCCGGGCGCGCCAGACCTCCCCCATCCCACCCTCACCGAGCTTCTCCACCAGGTGATAGCTCCCCAGCTCGCGCGCGCGCTGGACCTCGGTGCCCAGATGGTAGACCACCCGGGCACCCACATACGCCATGCCCACCACGAGCAGGTATGGGAACACCAGCCCGAAGAAGAACACCGCCGGCTCCAACCGCGCGGAGGTGGCGCCCGATGCCATCACGAGCCCGACGACCACGGGGACGGAGCTGACCGAGGCCAGGGCCGCCCACAACGCGCGGCGGGGGGAGGTGGGCACGACGACGGTGAACAGCACGACCCAGACAGCGACCCAGGAGAGCCCCAGCATGCCCCGGTGGGTCTCGAGCGCCATCGGGTCGGCGAACTCGGCGGCGGCAATGGCGTAGCTGCCGATGATCTGGAACGCCAGGGCGAGGTTCATCGTCGTGGGCAGCGTCACGCGCGGGCTCCGCACCGCCGCCGCCACGATCAGCGCCACCAGGATTCCGATCACGCTCGGACCCCACAGCAGGAAGCTCCCGAGGAAGCGGGCCCGGTCGCCCGGAAACACCAGTGCCGGAAAGACCCCGGCCAGAAAGAAGGTGAACGCGTAGAGGAGAGCGAGGATGCGGAGGCGCTCGGCGGACTGGCGTAGCAGGTCGGCCGGGAATCCCGACGGGGTCTCTCGAGCGGCAGGGTCCCGGGTGCTGGGCTGCATCAGCGTGACGTGCTCGTGCATGCCGAGGCTCAGGTTCAGGGTCGGCTGAACACCGCGCCGTGCGGTATGCCCTTCGCACTGCCGCCGTGAGGCCAGGACTGGTCGTCCATCCGGAAGCCGGGTTCCGCACCGCCGTCCGGCCCGAAGCGCTCATCGAGCGCCAATTGCCCGGTCTCCGGGTCGAAGCGGGCCATCACGACCCGGTGCCGCATGGCGCCGTAGCCGGTGATCGCCACCCGCCGCCGGTCCGCCGACAGGGCGATCCAGTGCGGCACGTCCTCGGGGCCCAGGGTGACCCGGCCCGTCTCACGGGGAGCCGAGGGATCGCTGATGTCCAGGCTCACGACGGCGCTCCAGGCGGGGACCGTCACCAGGTAGTAGCGGCCGGTGACGACCGGAATGGCGCAGTACGTCTTCGGCTTGCGAGGGAACGAGGCCACCAGGCGGGCCGACGGTGTCTCGCTCTCCAGCCCCTCCAGCAGGTACAGGCCGCAGGCGAAGGTGGACACCAGGACGGTCCGCCCATCCGCCAGGACTCGCGGCTCGGCGGTCAGCATGGACTCGTCGCCCGCGGGGCCGTCGGGCAGCGTGATGGTGTGGAGCGGCGTCAGGTCCGAAAGGCGCCAGATCTGGAGCTGGCGCGAGGCGGGATGCAGCCCCGCCATATCGGTGGTGGTGGTCACGATCCGGTCGAGCGCGGGCACGACCCCGGCGCTGTACACCCGCGTCTCTGGAGCGAGGCCCGGGGTGTTGGCCGAGGCGGAGCGCACCGGCTGCCCCGCAGGGGTCAGCTCGACCAGCCCGCCGGGCACCATCCCGGCGGGCTGGTGCCGCATCTGGAAGGTCGCGAGGACGTGCCCGTCGGGCAGCCGCAGGAAGGAATGCGGGTGGCTGTAACCCTCGACCTCCCCGAACTCCCCGGCCAGGCGCGGACGCACCGGGTCGGTCAGGTCGAAGACGAAGGTCCTGCCGGAGCCGAACCCGTTGGCGAAGAGCTGCCGGTCGGCCGGCATCTCGTGCTCGGTGTGATGCGGCCCGTGTCCGAGGCCCGGCACCGGAAGCGTGGTGACGAGTCGGCCATAGCGGGCGGAGTCGTCGGTGACGTCGAGAACGGCGAGGAAATCGGGCTGGGTGGAGTCGGCGGATCCCGTCCAGAGATAGAGATACTCCGGCGCTGGCGCCGGGTTGGCCGCCGGCCCCGGGCTGCAGGCGAGCGCGGCGGCGAAGGCGGCGGGAAGAACGGCTCTGGTGGTGATCATGTCGTTCCGTCTCCTGGCGGCGCCGGGCCCGCCCTCATGAGGTGTCTAGCCCATCCAGCTGAAGAGCACCTTCTCGTAGAGTGCGGACTCGAAGTAGTAGTCGTGGGTGACGTGCAGCTTCCCGATTCGCCATTGCTGCGGTGCGATATTCTGGGCCCTCGCCGCAGGATTCGATTCCATGGCGTCCGCCGGCCCAAGCCACGCCTCCAGGCGACGCTGCATGTCGTTGAACTCCTTGCGCTTGTGGCGTACCGGCTTACGTAAGACTTCAACCAGCCGGAGCCGGCGTTGTCTTCCGGGGCCGAAGTGCAGATCGACCGTCGTCGTAAGGCCGCCGAGCAACCGACACTGCACCCGGAGCCGCCCGTCCGGCAGGGAGCCCGTCTCCGCCCCGCGCAGCAGCGCCTCCACACCGGACCGGGAAAGGCCCCAGGGCAGCTCCACAGGTGGATCCTCGAGCGGGAACACGCGTTCGAGCTTCACGGCTGCGCCCGGCGGGTCAGTCGGGACCGCGCGGGGCGCCGGCGGCGGGCTCGCGTCCGGCGCAACAACGACGGTTCCACCCAGATCGACTCCAGGGGCGCCACCTTGCGGCTGAGATCGAGCTCGGCGTGCCCATAAGGCCCGAATCCCTCGACGCGGAAGGTCAGCCCCAGGGCCCGGCGGAACACCCTGCGCGTCGAGGCCGGCAGGGGCGTCGGGAGCGCGATGAGCCGGACCCAGTCGCCGATTCGGAGCGGCCGGCCGAGAGCGTCAAGCCTCGCGTGGCGCAATTCTCTCTCCCGTCCCCCGCACGAACGTTCGTCCCGGGCCCGGCCCCCCGAGCCGCAGCATCAGCGATAGTACCAGGCGCATCGGGCCATGCCCGGGCTAGGTGGCCGCCGGGGGGAGAAGCGCCGTCAGCCGCTGCCCCAGGTCGCGCAGGGCCGCTGCGGCCGCCTCGTCGCTGCTGCGCTCCGCGGCCGTCAGCACCGCCCGGACGTCCGCCGTCGTGAAGCCGAACGGCTGTTCCACCAGAGCGAGGGCGGCCAGAGCCATGCGGGCCGGCGGCGGGACCAGGACGCGGTCGTGAGCGCGGTTCATCACGATGACCGCCTCCGCTTCGCCCAGTCCCACCTTCGCGACGTACTCGGTGGCGTCGGCGTCCCCGGCGCCGCCGCGGGCCTTCACCCAGCTGTCGATCTCGCGAGCCGATTGGCGATAATCCCGCGCCTCCCACTGTTCCGGCGTCAGCGCCGGTGAGGCAGGGTCTGTCATGCCGACCTCGATCCGTATCGGTTCTCGGTGTTCGCGGCCTACCTCGCGCCGGCCGACATGCTCCGTCTCCCTACCCCGATGAAGGCGGCGGCGAAGAGCAGGTGGATGACGGCGAACACCTTGGTCAGCTGCCGCGCGCCGCTGAACGTTCCCCACAGGTCCAGCGCGGCTATCGCGGCGAAGCCGACGATGTTGCCGAGGATGACCGCGTCCCGCGCCGTGGACGGCTCCGCGCGCCGCGCCGTCCAGTTCAAAACCGCGATCCCGAGAAAGGGGCTGCCGAAGAGCCGCAGATAGGCGATCAGCTCGGGGGAGGCGCCGGCGGGGACGGCGCCCACGCCGAAGGCCTGTGGCGCAAAGATGAAGCCGAGCCCCGCGAGGGCCATGTAGACGGCGGCGATGCCGAGCAGGGTGCTGAGTCTCATGAGAGGGGGTCAGGCCGTGGTTGGGCCGGGGGTAGTCCGCGGGCCCGCCGGGCCGCGGCCTCCAGCTCGCGCACCACCGGATGCGGGTGCCAGAAGCCCCACCACCGAACCGGCGGCATGAAAATGATGCGATGGCCGAAGCCGGTATCGCGTCGAAAGCTCACGGTGACGGGCCGGATGTTGACCCACCGGTTCTCCGAGACCTGGTCGATGTCCCGGAGCGCGATCCGAACCTCGCGCGCGTAATTGGAGGCGTAGAGCCACTCGTCGTCGATCGCCACGCGCTTGAGCCGCACGCCCCACGAATACCAGGATAATCCGCCGGCCACCGCTACGCCGAGGACGA
The DNA here is from genome assembly GCA_036375015.1 of Gemmatimonadales bacterium. GTDB lineage: Bacteria > Gemmatimonadota > Gemmatimonadetes > Gemmatimonadales > GWC2-71-9 > CAVVWJ01. Next base: position 5,340 of record DASUSR010000109.1, on the reverse strand, counting down.
GCCACTTGAGCGGCGGTGGTGCGGGACCGTCGGCGGTGAACAGCAGCACCGTGGCGGCCGCGAAACCGGCGATCCAGAGCACCGGAAGCACGAGCTTCATCAACAGCGTCTGGCCTGACGAGAGTGTTTGGCGCATGGGTCAGGTCGGCTCAGCGAAACGTCACGAAGTCCTCGAGGGATTTCCGCCGCAGCGACGGGACCCGGGCGGCGACCGCCGGATACCCGGTCACGACCAGCATCACCGGGCGCTCGTTGGCCGGACGCTCGAGAACCTCGCTGAGAAAGCCCATCGGACTGGGTGTGTGGGTCAGGGCGACCAGCCCCGCATGGTGCAGGGCCGCGAGCAGAAAGCCGGTCGCGATCCCGACCGACTCCTGGACGTAGTAGTGCGTCCGGCGCTCGCCTGCGGCGGTCAGTCCATAGCGCTGGGCGAAGACCGCGATGAGATAGGGCGCGGTCTCCAGATAGGGCTTGTGGGCATCGGTGCCCAGCGGAGCCAGGGCCGCGAGCCAGTCTGCCGGCGCGGTGGCGTAGAACTCCGCCTCGGCGCGCTCGGCCGCCTCCCGGATGCGGCGCTTCAGGCTCGGATCGGTGACGACCACGAAGTGCCATGGCTGCAGATGGGCTCCACTCGGGGCCGTGCCGGCGGCCTCCAGGCACGCCTCGATCACGCTGCGGGGCACCGGCCGATCGCTGAACTGCCGGGTACTGCGGCGACGCTGCATCTCCGCGGCGAATGCGCGGCTGCGAGCCTCCATCTCGGCCTCCGGGAACTCGCGATAGCCGCGAAGAGGCTCGAAGGCCGGGTGAGCGAAGGACATGGTGGATTGCCGCCTCGATTGCAGGGCCCCTGTATCTTCTCGCCGTACCGGCGCGCGCGCCAGCCGCGGCGCCGCTAGGCAACGCCCCCCGCGGAGTAGGTGAGCCGTCCCCCGACGATCCGTGCCGCCGCCGTGTAGGGGTGCGGGGCGGTCGCGCCAGGCCCCAGAATGTGGATCACGTCGAACCGGAGCCAGCGGAGCACGTCGGCGATCAGGCCCCGGTGACAGCGCCACCACAGGGTCTCTGCACACAGGATCGCGGTTCGCAGCCCGGAGGCCAGGTTGACGAGTCGGTCCAGGCCCTCCGCGAAGGCCTCCGTCGCCATGTGGTCCGCGTACCCCCGGAAGGCGGCACTGCGCCAGGCCGTGTTGGTCGAATCCGGTTTCGGAGTGCGGCGACCCCCGAGCTCCGGAAACCAGATGTAGCACAGCCCGCGGCTCTCGAGCGCCGTGGCGAGCGGCTCCCTGGCGAAATGGGGCCAGCGCCGGGATCCCGGGTAACGCCGGACGTCGGCCACCGCCTCGATCCCGTTTCCGTCGAGGAGCTCGAGAAACGCCTCGAGCGGTCGTGTCGAGTGCCCGACGGTCCACACGGTTGCTGCCATGGCCGCCTATTCCGCCGCCGTAGTCGCATGGGACCACACCACCCGCCACTGCATCCCGTGTCGCTCATAGAGGTCGGTGTGCCAGTAACGCTGGCGCGGGATGTGATGTCCCTGCACGCTGATCTCGAGCTGGGACTGGTATCGGATCACCGCCACATCTCCGTACAGGCGCACGGCGATCGCCTCGGGTTCCCAGTGGAGATAGTGGATTTGTCCGGAGCCGATGCCGCCAAGATACTGGTCTTTCGAGACGGTCCCGCCCAGCGGGTTGATCAGCTGAAAGTCGTCGGTATGCAGCTGGGCCGCGCGCTCGACATCCCCGGTGACCAGCGCTCGGACCCGCTCGCGCTCCGTGGCCCGGAGAAGCTCCGCGTCCTCGTCCGTACTGGTCCGGGCTCGATTCTCGGTGCTCAAGTGTTGGTCCCTCCTGAAGCTCAAAAGCGCGAACCCGCCCAGCGGCCGGCACATCTGGCGGGCTCTCAGGCCCGGGCCCGGACACCGCTCACTCGAGGCACCAGCCGACCCGTGCGCAGCATGTACAGCTCGTACCGCTCACCGAACCTGGCCAGCAACGCCTGCTCCTCGCGGGGAATCACGAGCAGGCGGAGCAGGGCGAACGCCAGCCCGGCGGCCATCAGCACGAACCAGCTGCCTGCCATGAGACCGAGGGCGACAAAGAGCGTCAACCCAGTCGTGTACAAGGGATGCCTGACCCAGCGATATGGCCCTCCGGTGACCAGCTCGTGGCGCTCCCTGGTGAGGACGGTCTCGGTGACGTTCCGGCCCAGCGCGCCGAGCACCCAGTGCACGGCCGGCACGGTGAGCACCCCGAGCACCAGCCCCAGCCAGCGCAGCGGCCGCGGCGCGTCGAAGGAAGCCCATGCCATCCAGCCGGGCCGGATGACATGAGCCAGGATGCCTCCGAAGAGCGCAAGCGCCATCACGCCACGGAGGACCAGGAAGAGCGGTCCCTCGCGCCGGCGCGCCACCGGCTCCCCGTCCTGGCGCGCGCGGGCGCGGTGGTAGCCCGACACCGTCAGCGCGCTCAGGAGCACGGCGAGGATCAGCCACCGGAACATCGGGGTGTCACCGGCCTCAGCGCGGCGGCTCTTCGCCCGACTGCTCGCGCACCATGTACTCGGCGTACCAGGCCGGCCAGTTCGCGTCGCGCTCGCCCGTCCGCTTCTCGTGCTCGGCGTGCGCCGCCTCAGCGCGCCGCAGCGCCTGCGACAGGTCGGACGCCGACGCGTACGTGGTGTCGCCGGCCACGCGCCCGGGGAACCGCGTCGTGACCTCCTGCAGCAGCCAGCCGTTGCCGTCTGGATCGCTGAACGTCGCGTACGAGCCGTAGCTGAGATGGTCGGGCGCGATGCCGCCGACCCGGTCGCCGAAGGGGGCGGGACCGGCCGTGTAATGGAACACCTCGCTCATGTCGACGCCGCGCCGCACCAGCTCGTCGCGCGCCGCCTGAATGTCGGAGACGATCAGGAACACGCCTTTGACGGATCCCGGAATGCCGTTCGCCGCGAAGTGAATCGAGCATGGGGAGCCCGGAGGGGTGAACTGAATCGCGCGGGCGCCGCCGTGGCTGAAGTCGGCGTCGAGCCGCCACCCGAGGCCCTCGTAGAACTCCTTCGCGCGGTCGAGATCCGAGACCGGCAGGGTGATCACCTCGAGCTTCATGTCGACCTGCCCGATGCGCGCGTCGTCGGTCGCGTCCTGACCGCGGGTTGCGGTAGTGCTCATGGGTGCCTCCAGATTTGTGTCGGGAGTGAATGCATTCCTAGTCGATCCGCAGGCTCTGCTCCATCGCGTAGCACTGCGCCCAGACGTGGAGGCTGCGGGCGTGCGTCAGGCCGCTCCTTCTCTTCCACGTAGTCGCCACAGGAACACGCCGACGAGAAGCACCCAGAGGAGCGTCAAGGAACTCGCCCCCATGCTGAGCGCCATGGCCGCCGCGGAAAAGCCGGTATAGGCCTGCGCGATGCCCGCTCCGGCACTGCCGAGCCCACCGATCAGGCCGAGCCAGCCGAGCCACTTCCAGGCGTGTGCACCGAGAAGCTGGGAGGCGCCGTACGCCGCGAGGGTGAGTCCGAACAGCAGGCTCAACAGACTCGCCAGCCCGATTTCGACCTGGCGCACGGCAAACGCCGCCTCGAAGATCCGCAGCTGCTGCTCGCCGGTCGCCTGCGCCCACCGGTCGACGACCGCCTTGAGGGCGACTCCATCCACCGCCTGGAGGGCGGCCGCCGCGGCTACACTCGCCGCGGCGCCCAGGAGGCCGATGCGAGCCCACGTGCGCGCCTTCTCGGTGTTCGCCGCGTCCGCGAGAGCGAGGAGCGCGACCGCCAGCAGTACCACTCCCAGGAATTGTCCAAGATGACTGACCACCCACAGCGGGTCGGCGGCATACTCCGCGAAAGCCGCCTGCGGGTCATTGGGATCGGCGTCGAGCGGATGCAGCAGGGTGGCGATGAGCAGCGTCGGAGCGCCGCTGAAGGCCGCGAGTGCACCCACTCGCGCGAGATGAGCCGGCATCAGCCCTCCACTGCGTGGCCCCCCGGCCTGTCGGCAGCGTGCGCGGGTCAGGCCTCTCACAGCGACCAAGATAGGGCAGTCCCCCCCTCACCACATCCCGGAGCTCGGCCGCCCCCGCCCCGGTCCCGGGTGAAACCCGCCGCCCGAGGGCTGTGCAAGGGCTCCGAAGCCTCGCGCAGGTTTGCGGCGAGCCGCGCAGGCGATCCGAAGGGTCGCGCAGGAGTTACGGCGACCCGCGCAGGCGTGCGGGAGCTTCGCGCGGCGCTGCGGCGGGCCGTGTACCGGTTCCGGAGCCTCGCGCAGCGTTGCGAGAGTTGCGCAAGGATGCCGGAGCCTCGCGCATGCGGTACGGCGACCTGGGCAGACGTTCCGAAGCCTCACGCAGCGCTGCGGAGAGCCGCGCACGGATTCCGGCGTGCTGTGCATGCGTGCCGGAGGCTCGCGCACCCGTTCCGGCGAGGCGCGCAGCGGCGCAGATGGGTCGCGCACGGTGTCCGGAGCCTTGGGCGCGGCGTCCGGTGAGTCGGTCGGGCCGGCGCCGCCGCTCGGACCCGCCTACCCGACGCGAGTGCGGGGTGACTCAGGCCGGCGCTCCCCGTCTCGCCTCCAGATAGATGAGCAGGTCGAAGTTGCCCGGCACATGGCCGAGCGCCCGCAGCAGCAGCGAGACCTGTCCCCGGTGGTGTACCGCGTGCATCGCCGCGTGCTGCATCAGGTTGCCGAGCGGCAGCGCCCGTGTCGGGCCACCGGCGAGGGTGAACTCGACCTGCCGCGCCAGGTCCTCGTCCTGGAGACCGGACAGAAAGCCTCGCACGTGGTCCTCGACCCGGGTCCACGCTTCTACCAGCGATGCGGCCGTCGGGTACTCCCGCGGGTTCAGGCGCTCACCCCGCTTGGCGCCCCCGCACCGCTCGAGCCACCCCCATTCCGCGCTCAGGACGTGGACCAGGGTGTTCCGGACCGACCCATAGCTCCCGGCGACGGATCGGGTGAACTCCTCGGGCGTCAGCAGCGTCACCACGCCGAGCAGCTGCTTCCCGGCCCAGTAGTGGTAGTCGTACAGCCCTTCCAGGTCCTCGACTCGCATCTGCCCTTCTCCGGTCTCGTGACGCCGCTGCAGTCCGCCCGAACGAGGCCGCCCCTGGAGAACCACTGGGCGCCGGCCGGCGTTGTTCGGGGCGGGAAGAGCGACGAGGGCCGCAGAGGTGATGCCAGTGAGAGGTTTCGACAACGGATGGGCGCTACTCCCACTGCGCCTGGTGATCGGCTTCGGCTTCGCCGCCCACGGCTACGCGATGCTCGGCCGGGGCCCGGGGAGCTACGCGGCGATTCTCGCGGCCCTCGGGGTGCCGGAGCCGCACTTCGTGGCCTGGGTG
>DASUSR010000108.1:0-2829 GCA_036375015.1 Gemmatimonadales bacterium | reverse complement strand
GCCTAGGCTGGGCGAACCAGGAAAGCGCCTGCCTACCTGATCGGGGGAGCCATGCGCCGCGCCGTTCCGCCCGCCACGACGGGAAAGCTGTGCCTCGGCGTGACGCTGCTCACCGCCGCTCCGACGGTGGGCGGCGCCCAGGGCGGCCTCCAGGACGTGGACGGCCGGCCGGCCCTCCAATCCGTCGATACCAGCCTCGGCGCGCGCTACCGCGCCGGTGGTCTCCATCGCTTTCTGCTCGGCACCCGGTACCGAGCCCTCTGGAGCCGACCGGTTCGGGTGACCGTGCTGGACCTGGGCACCTACGCCGGCGGGCTGCGCCCGCTGGAGCGCGTCGGGGACCGGCGCTCCCGGTCGCTCCACCTGCTCGGAGCGGACGGGCGCGCATACCTGCTGCGCCCCGCCGATCCGTATGCCGGTGTGAGGCTTTCCGAGCTCGAGGGGACGTTGGTCGAGCGGCTGTTCCAGGACCAGATCAGTGCGGTGCACCCCTTCGGCCCCCTGGTCGCGGACCGGCTGAGCGGCGCGATCGGTCTGCCCAGGCTGCGGCCCCGGCTGATGATCGTCGCGGACGATCAGGCACTGGGCGAGTTCCGGGAGGAGTTCGCTGGAACGGTGGGGTACCTCCAGGAACGCCCCGCGCCCGGTTTCGCCGGGTTTCGTGAGGTCATCGGCACCGAGGCGCTGCTCGAACTGCGGCGTGAGGGACGGGCGCGGGTGGACGTGCCGCGCTACCTCGCGGCCCGCGTGCTCGACCTCCTGCTCGGCGACTGGGACCGGCACCGTGGCCAGTGGCGCTGGGGCCGCGAGGATACGACCTCGCCCTGGCGGCCCATTCCCCGCGACCGGGACGCCGTCTTCTCCGAGTACGACGGCCTGCTGCCGGCGCTCGCGGGCAGCGGGCCGGCGCCTCACCTGGTGCGGTTCCGCCCCCGACGGCTCCCGGTCGCGGGCCTGATCTGGTCCAGCCGGGACCTGGATCGCGAGCTGCTCACCGGCCTCGAGTGGGTGACCTGGGACTCGGTGGTGCGCGGGGTCCAGGCACGACTCGGCGACGTGGTGATCGACAGTGCGGCGGCGGAGATGCCGGCGGAGGTCGGGGACGCCAGGCGCCGGCTCGCCGCCACACTTCGGAATCGGAGAGATCGGCTGTCCGATGCCGCCCGGCGCTTCTACCTCAGCCTCGCCGCCGAAGCGGACCTGCACGCGACCGACGCGGCCGAACGAATCACGGTGACCGGTACCCCGCACGGCGCCGTGCGGGTCGAGCTCGCCGGCCCCGGGCGCGGGCGGGCGACGAGCCGCCTGTTCGAGCCCTCGGAGACCCGCGAGGTGCGGGTCTTCGCCCATGGCGGCGCCGATACGGTCGTGGCCGGCGGCGAGCAGGCGAAGGTCCGGGTGCGCGTGATCGGCGGCGAGGGCGACGATGCGCTCCGCGGCAGCGACGGCCCGAACGTCAGGCTCTACCAGGATGGCACGGACTGGCGCCCGGTCCCGCGAGAGGGCGACCCTCCGCTTCCGCCGGACTGGGGAGGCCGCACCACCTTCCTGCCGGTGGTCGGCGCCAACTCGGACGCCGGTCTCGTGCTCGGCGCGACCCTCACCTACGTGGACTACGGGTTCAGGAAGCTGCCCTTCGCCAGCCGGACCTCGGTCAAGGCCGCCTTCGGCACCACCAGCGGCCGGCCCGGCCTTGCGGTCGCCACTACGATTCAGACCGGCGCTCCGCCGCTCGATGTCATCCTCGCGGCGAAGCTGAGCGGAGTGGACGTGCTGCGGCTGTACCAGCCGGGGAACGAGAGCGTCGAGGCCGAGGATCGCGACTTCCACCTGGTCCGCAACTGGCAGGTCGAGCTCGGCCCGTCGCTCGAGGTCACCCCGGTCGCGGGACTCGTCCTCGGCGCAGGGCCGCGGCTGCGGTACGTGGAGTCGGAGCGGAGCGCCGACCGGCTCATCGGCCTGGCGCGGCCGTACGGCGCCGGTGGGTTCGGGCTGCTCGGGGCGCGCGCGTACGCCCGGCTGGACCTGCGCGACCTGCCGACCAACCCGCGCCGGGGGCTGCTGCTGGAGCTGGGCGGCGAGGTCGTGCCACGCGGGTGGGACAACCGGGAGGCGTTCACGAGCGCGCACGCGGCGCTCGCGGGCTACCTCAGCGCGCCGAAGGGGTGGAGTCCCATGCTCTACGTCCGCGCGGGCGCCCGCCGCGTCTGGGGCCGCTACCCCTGGTTCGAGGCCGCACGGGTGGGCGGCAGCGGCTCGCTGCGAGGATACTCCACCGGCCGATTCATGGGCGACGCCGCGGTGTACGGGCAGACGGAGGTCCGCGTGCCGCTCAGCCGGGCCACGCTCATCGTGCCGGGAACGGTCGGGGTGTTCGGTCTCGCGGACGTCGGACGGGTGTTTCTCGAGGGCGAATCGTCGAGCGTCTGGCACGCCGGGTTCGGCGGCGGCATCTGGTTCACCTGGCTCGGTGGGAGCAAGGTGGCGTCGCTGGCGGTGGCGCGGGGCGCGGAGCGGACGACGCTCGCGGTGCGGGTGGGGGCGGCGTTCTGATCCTTTGGGGACTCCCACCGTCCGGTCCTACATCGGGCGCCTGGCGCTGTCCGGTCTCGCCCTGGCGGTGTCGACGCAGCCGGGCACTCTAGTCGCGTCGTCGCGGGTCGGCACCCGCGGCCGCCCGCCCGGATGCTTCCCGAGACCTCGGACGGCCACCAGATCGAAGCAGAAGGTCACCCGATCAGCCACCTTGACGGTGCCGGCGGGCCCGCCGCTGAACGGCTTGATCCCGAAGTCGGTCTGCTTCGCGGTGAAGGTACCGGCGGCCCGGAT
>DASUSR010000107.1:0-11959 GCA_036375015.1 Gemmatimonadales bacterium | reverse complement strand
GAGGGTGACGAGCTTCGCCTGGACGGAGGCGGGTAGCCGGGTGGTGACCGCCCGAACCAGCGGCCAGGGCAGCCGGCGCTTGATGGCGTAGAGCAGGCCCCGTTTGGGCGGCGCGCCGGCGCCGCCGCTCTGAATGCGGCTCAGGATGTCGGCGCAGCGATCGGCCCAGGCGGTGTTCGGTCCCATGCCGTGCACCGCGAACACCAGCACCCGCGCGTCGGACGGCGCCCGCGCCAGCACTCGGCCGAGCGCCTGATCGACGGCGCCGTAGACGCCGGCGAGGGCGGCCTCGAGGCGCCGGCGACGATCGGGCGGGAGCGCGCCGGCGTCCACATGCGAGAGGTCCCAGAGGTAGTGGCCGCCGCGGTGCGCGGCCCCGAAGACCAGGAGGAAAAGGTCCCACCGTTCCCGGCCGAGGAGCTCGGCGCCGATCTGGCCCATCTGCTCGGTGGCCGCGGTCAGATCGGCGGCGAGCCGCTCGAGCGTGCGGGGGCTCTGGGCGCCGAACAGCTCCGCGGGCATCGCCGGCTCACCGTGCGCGCGAACCAGGTCGCCCCACAGCGACGCCGGCCACGCCCCCCGTGCGATGACGTCGTGGGTGCCCCAGCCCGCGAGGGAGATCCCGTTGACCGCCTTGGGGGTGGCGACGGTCATCGGCACGTCGAGGACCGCGAGCCGGAAGCCGGTGTCCAGCCGCTCCCAGAACGGCGGGTCGGGGAACCACTCGGCCTCGGCGATCTCGCAGCGCATCCGCTCCTGCCGCCAGAGCTTGTTGTGGTAGAGCCCGTGCCACGCCACGTCGCGGCCGGTGTAGAACGTGGGCCAGACCCCGCCCGCGAAGAGCGACGCGTCGCCGGCCAGGGCGCCGGCAGAACCGGTGTCCAACAGGCGCGCGAGCGTCGGCAGGGTGCCGTCGGCCGCCAGCCGCCGCACCAGCTCGAGCTCCGCCGCATCGACGCCGATCATCACCACCGGGTGCGTCGCGCTCACCGCACTCCCTCGGTCGCCGGCGCCGGGATCCACTCGCCGCCGACCGCGAGACTCTGGCGGCACGCCTCGACCAGCGCCACGCACCGGGCGCCGGCGGCCCCGTCCGCCGCCCCGGTCCCGGTCCCTCCGCGCAGCGCCCCGGCCCAGGCGGCGAGTTGGCGGGAGAAGCTGTCCAGGGTGTGGCCGGGCGCGCGACGCAGCCGGCGCATGGCACTGCCGATGGCGGTGCGCCCGGCCAGGTACGCGTCCGCCAGCGGGCCGGGAGTCAGGGTCGTGGCGATCATGGCGCCCTGGGTGGCAATGAGGGAGCGTCGGGCGAGCCGCACCTCGAGTCGCTCGGCGGCATGGGGTCCGTGGGCCGCGGTGCAGCGCGCCTGCAGTCCCCCGGCAAAGCGCAGGTCCATCGCGACCACGATCTCCCGGTCGTCCCGACGCAGGAACCGTGCACGGACGGCTTCCACCGGGCGCGCGACGATCCAGGGCACCAGGTCGAGCTGGTGGGATGCAATGTCGTCCAGCAAACCGCCGCCCCGCTCCTGCAGGCTCAGCCACCCCGACAGGGCTCCCCACTGCGCCGGCGAGCTGCGCAGCTCGTACGAGATCCGCCGCACCTCGTCGGGGGGCACCTCGGCGAGATGGGCACGCAGGCGCCGGAACGCGGGCCGGAAGCGGCGGTTGTACCCCACCCAGATCTGCCGGCCGACGTCGCCCGCCAGGGCCAGGAGGGAGGCGGCCTCGGGGAGCCCGAGCGCCATGGGCTTCTCCAGCAGCACGTGCGCGCCCCGGCGCAGCGCCTCAGCCGCCAGGGCGCAGTGGGTATCCGGCGGGGCGCTGACGAGCACCGCGTCGGCGGCAAGCCCGCTGTCCAGCTCGGAGAGCGCACCCACCACGGCCACGTTCGGCACCATCCGCTGCACCCACCGCACCCGATCGGCGGAGGGATCCACGGCGGCGACCAGCGTCCAATCGGGGGAGCTCCGAAGTGCGGGCAGGTGGAAGCGCTCGAAGACCCGCCCGCACCCGAGCGCCACCAGGCGGAGGGGTGCGGTCACCCGGCCGCCGCGGCCTCGGCGAACCGGGCCGTGAAGTGGCGGAGGATCGGAGCCTGCTCCACGAAGCGGTAGCCGGCCACCGCGTGCCTCCGCTCCCACACGTTGAGGATCGCCTCGACCACGTAGTCCACGTGGCTCTGGGTGTAGACCCGCCGCGGCATCGCGAGCCGCACCAGCTCCATGGGGCCGGGAAGCTCCTCGCCCGTCTCGGGGTGCCGCCGGCCGAACATGACGGTGCCGATCTCGACCGCGCGGATCCCCGCCTCCCGGTAGAGCTCGACCACCAGCGCCTGCCCCGGCAACTCGAGCGGCGGAATGTGGGGAAAGAACGCCGCCGCGTCGATGTACACAGCGTGTCCGCCCGGCGGCTGCACGATCGGCACCCCGGCCGAGCTGATGTGCTCGCCGAGGTACGTGGTCGAGGTGATGCGATAGAGCAGGTAGTCCTCGTCCAGCGCCTCGTAGAGGCCGACCGCGATCGCATCGAGGTCGCGCCCCGCGAGCCCGCCGTACGTGGGGAAACCCTCCGTCAGGATGAGGAGATTCCGCTCCTGCCGGGCGAGCCGGTCGTCGTTGCTGGCCAGGAACCCGCCGATGTTCGCCATGCCGTCCTTCTTGGCCGACATGGTGCAGCCGTCGGCGTACCCGAAGAGCTCCCGGGCGATCTCGAGCGGACTCCGGCGCTCGTAGCCCTGCTCCCGCAGCTTGATGAAGTAGGCGTTCTCCGCGAAGCGGCAGGCATCGATGTAGAGGGGGATGCCGTGCTCCCGGCACACCGCGGAGACCTCGCGGACGTTGGCCATGGAGACCGGCTGCCCGCCGCCGGAGTTGTTGGTGGCGGTGAGCATGCAGAGCGGGATCCGCTCCCGGCCGACCTCGGTGATGAGCGCGCGCAGCCGGCCGACGTCCATGTTCCCCTTGAACGGATGCCGGGCCGAAGGAATCCGCCCCTCCGGGATCACCAGGTCGCGGGCCTCGGCGCCGGTGTACTCGATGTTGGCCCGGGTGGTGTCGAAGTGGGTGTTGTTGGGCACGACGTCCCCGGGCTTGCAGGTCGTCGCGAACAGAATGCGCTCGGCCGCGCGGCCCTGGTGCGTGGGAAGGACGTGGCGGAAGCCGAAGATGTCACGGACCGCCCGCTCAAAGCGATACCAGGAACGGCTGCCCGCGTAGGACTCGTCGCCGCGCATCACGGCGGCCCACTGCTCGGAGCTCATCGCGGCCGTGCCGCTGTCGGTCAGCAGATCGATGAGCACGTCGTCGGCGGCGAGGAGAAAGACGTTGAAGCCCGCCGCCTGCAGCTTGGCCTCGCGCTCGCTCCGCGTGGTCATGCGGATCGGCTCGACCGTCTTGATCTTGAAGGGCTCGATGATCGTCCGCATCGCCGGGAGGTCCTCTCCGTGCAGGCGCGGCTCGCCGCCGCGGCAGGCCGGAAGCTATGGGAGGCGGGGGTCCCAGACAACGACTCCCACGGGCCGGACAGGGGGTGACTGCCACTGGGCTCCCCCCGGTTCCCTTGTGACCTGCCTCGCGGCGGGTCCCCCGGTGCCCGGGCATCGTGGAGCACTTCACGGCTGATCGTGGCAGCCGGCCGGCGAGTGACCACTCGTCGAGAAGCTCACCAGGACTGGACTGCGCATGCTGCGTTCGCTGCTCCTGCCGGTGGCGGGGCACGCGGGCGAAGACGGCGGGCCGGAGGGCCGGAGCCGCTTCCTCGCGCTGCTCGGCCTGCTGACCGCGCCGCTCTTCGCGATGGTGATCGTGGCCCAGTGGAGCGCCAGCCTCTTCCTCCACCCCTGCCAATGATCGCGATCGCCCTGCTGGTGCACGAGGGAGCGCCGCTCGCGCCGCACGACGTCTGGAGCGCGTGGAGCGGGGAGCCCGGCGTGCTCCTGAGCCTGGGTGCCATGGCGCTGCTGTACGCCATCGGCTGGCGACGACGGCGGGGCCGCACCGGCCGTGGGCGCGGGGCCCGGCGCCGGGAGGCGGCCGCGTTCTGGGGCGGGTGGATCGTCCTGGCGGTGGCGCTGGTCTCCCCGCTGCACCGGATGGGCGGCGCGCTGCTCTGGGGCCACATGGCCCAGCACGTGCTGCTGATGGTCGTGGCCGCGCCGCTGCTGGTGCTCGGCCGCCCGGTGCTGACGTCCCTCTGGGCCGTTCCCCGCGTGCGTCGCCGTCAGGCGGGCGCCTGGCTCGCGCGGCTCGGGCCGCTGTCGCGTCTCCTCGGGCGGCTCGAGGTGGCCTGGCTGCTGCACGCGGTCGCCATCCTGGTCTGGCACACCCCGTCGCTCTACGGCCGCACCGTGGACTCCGAGCTGATCCACTCGATGCAGCACGCGAGCTTTCTGGGCTCGGCCCTGCTCTACTGGTGGTCGGTCCTCACCGAGGCGCGCACCCGCGCGCGCCACGGGGGCGCCATCCTGTCCCTGTTCACCACCATGATCTACAGCGGCGGCCTCGGCGCCCTGCTCACGGTTGCCGAGCGCCCCTGGTACCCGGCCTACGGCGCCGCCGCGCCGTTCTGGGGTCTCACGCCGCTCGAGGACCAGCAGCTCGCCGGGCTCATCATGTGGGTGCCGGCCGGGCTGAGCTATCTCGTCGCCACGCTCTGGCTCATGGCGGCCTGGCTTCGCGATTCCGAGGGACGGGTGGTGCGCCGTGAGCGCGTGCGGGCCGCCGCGGCGAGCCTGCCGACGCTGCTGCTGGTGGCCCTTGCCGCCTGCGAGACGCGTCCGGCCCTGTCGGCTGCGGAAGCCGCGCACCTCACCGGGGGCGACGCGGAGCAGGGACGCCTGGCGTTCCGCCGCTTCGGGTGCGGCACCTGCCACACGGTGGACGGCGTACCGGGAGCCAACGGCCTCGTCGGCCCTCCGCTGGACGGCGTCGGCGCGCGGGTGGACATCGCCGGCGTTCTCGTCAACACGCCGGAGCATCTCAGCCGCTGGATCCAGTCGCCCCGCGAGGTGGATGCGCGCACGGCGATGCCCGATCTGGGCGTCTCGGCGGCCGAGGCGCGCGACATCGCAGCCTTTCTGTGCACCCGCCGGTGAGAGCGGTCACCGACAGCCGGTCGGCGAGCGGCCACTGTCCATCATGAGTGTCACCCCGACCCGCCCGGTCAGCCGCGACCCGAGGCCCCGCCGGATCGGCTGGCGCACGCGCGATATCCTCCGCGCCGCGGCACTCGTCGCCGCCGTCTACATCGCGATGCAGCTCCTCTGGCTGGGCCGCTCGGTCTTCCTGCTTGGCTTTCTCGGCGTGCTCTTCGGTATCACCCTCGCCGCGGGGGTGGATCGGCTGGAGCGCTACCGCATTCCCCGTGGCCTCGGAGCCGTCCTCCTGGTGCTCCTGGTGCTCGGCGCCCTGGTCGGCCTCGGATCTCTGGCCGCGCCGCAGATCAGCCGGCAGACTCAGGAGATCCGGGAGCAGCTCCCCGAGGCCATCGAGCGGGTGCGGGGCTGGGTCGAGCAGCGCATCGGCGGCGTGGCGGAGGTGCTGCAGGGCGGTGCCGAAGCGATGGGCGCGGAGGGCGGTCAGGAGGGCGCGGCGCAGGGGGACCAGGCGCGGGGCGACCAGGCCCAGGCGCCGGGGCGGGGGCAGGCGGGTGACGGACCGGAAGGCAGTGAGGCGGCGCCCAACGTGGGGCAGGGCATCGTCCAGCAGCTCAGCGGCGCCGCCGGGACGTTCTTCTCGTTCTTCTCCTCCACCGTGTCGGTGCTGGCCGGGCTCGTCGTGACGCTGTTCGTCGCGATCTTCGTGGCCACCGACCCCGGCCTGTATCACAAGGGCCTGATGCATCTTTTCCCCCACCGGGCCCGGGCCAAGGCCGGAGAAGTGCTCAGCGCCACCGCCACGACGCTCCGCCGCTGGCTCCTGATGCAGCTGATCGCGATGGTATTGATCGGGGCGGTGACCACCGGCGCGCTCCTGCTGCTCGACGTCAAGGGCGCGATCGCGCTCGGGCTCATCGCCGGCCTGCTGGAGTTCATTCCCTACGTCGGTCCGATCGTGTCGGCCATCCCCGCGATCGCGATGGCGCTGCTGGAGAGCCCGGAGAAGGCGCTGTGGGTCGCGTTGGCCTACACCGCGATCCAGCAGCTCGAAGGGGTGGTGATCCAGCCGCTGCTGATGAAGGAAGGCCTGGAGCTGCCGCCGGTGCTCACCATCCTCGGGCAGGCGCTCTTCTCCATCGTGTTCGGCTTTATGGGGCTGCTCCTGGCCGTGCCGTTGCTCGCGACGGTGATGGTGCCGGTGAAGATGCTGTACGTGCGCGATGTCGTCGGCGACGAGGTGACCGTCCCGGGGCAGGAGGACGACACCTGAGGCCCGACTCGGAAGAGGGGACCCGACTCACCGCCGCCGAGATTCACGAGAACATCCTGGGGCCGGGGGAGCACGAGCTTCGGCGGCCGGCGGCGGCGCTGCTCTGGTCGTCCTTCGCCTCCGGTCTGGTGATCGGGTTCAGCTGTCTGGCCGCGGCGTTCGCCGCCCATACGGCGACGGCACCGTACGCCCACGCGGCCGCGTCGGCGGCCTACCCGCTCGGCTTCATCTTCGTCATCATGGCGCGCAGCGAGCTGTTCACCGAGAACACCCTCGTCCCGGTCATCCCGCTGCTCGAGCGGCGCGACCGGGAGACCTTCGTGCTCCTGCTACGCGTCTGGGGGCTCCTCCTCGTCGGCAATCTCACCGGCGCCCTGATCTTCGGGACGGTGCTGGCCCGGACGGCGGTGGTGGAGGCGGGCGTCGAGTCCGAGCTGCTGCGGATCTCCCGGGAGGCCACCTCCGGCGGGTTCGGGGAGGTGATGTACGGCGCGGTGTTCGCCGGGTGGCTGATCGCGCTGCTCACCTGGCTGCTCGCCTCCACCCGGTCCACCATCGCGCAGATCATCCTCATCTGGCTCTGCACCGCGCCGATCTCGGCGCTGCATTTCAGCCACTCCATCGCGGGGGCGGTGGAGGCTTTCTACCGCGCCGCCCTGGGCGATGCCACCTGGGGCGCCATGCTCGGCGGGTTCGTCGCGCCGGCGGTCATCGGCAACGCGATCGGCGGGGTGCTGCTGGTGGCGCTGCTGAACTACGGGCAGGTCGCCGCGGATCGCGAGGGGTAGCTCGTGTGATGTGCCTCACCGCTCAGGCGCGCGGTGCCCAGGTACAGTCGAGAGCCCGATGGTCGCGACGCGTGTCGCGTCCGGCCCACCAGGAGCCCCTGGCTCCGCCTGTCGCCACCGGTGCCATGAGGTCCACCTCCCGCGGTTCCCTCGTCTTCGGGTTTCTTCTCTCCGCGCCCCTGCTCGCCTCGGGCGTCCTTGCCGGCTGCAACAGCAGCAGCTCCGCTCCTGCCCGCGACGCGGCGGCCGCCTCGGGGCAGCCCGCAGGCACGCGCGTCGGGGCCGACCCGATGCGGCCGCCGGGCGCCCAGCCCGGCGAGTGGACCATTCCGGCCAAGGACTACGCCAGCACGCGGTTCAGCGACCTGGACCAGATCACCGCACAGAACGTGGGCGGATTGCGGCTGGCGTGGAGCTTCTCGACCGGGGTGCTCCGGGGCCACGAGGCCGCGCCGATCGTGGCCGACGGCACCATGTTCGTGGTCACACCGTGGCCCAACTACCTGTACGCCCTGGATCCCGTGACCGGCGAGCAGAAGTGGAGGTACGACCCCGGGACGGCCCGCGCCGCGCAAGGGGTGGCCTGCTGTGACGTGGTGAACCGCGGAGCGGCCTACGCCGACGGGCGGGTCTTCTTCAACACCCTGGACGTGCACACCGTCGCGGTGGACGCGCAGAGCGGCAAGGAGCTCTGGAAGGTCAAGCTGGGCGAGATCAACCGGGGCGAGACCATGACCATGGCCCCGCTCGTGGTGGACGGCAAGGTGTACGTGGGCAACTCCGGGGGCGAGATGGGCGTCCGGGGGTGGATCACCGCGCTCGACGCCGCCTCGGGCGAGATCGCCTGGCGCGCCTACCACACCGGCCCCGACGCCGACGTGCTGATCGGGCCGAGGTTCAAGCCGTTCTACCCGTCGCACCAGGGGAAGGACCTGGGCGTGACCACGTGGCCGCCGGATCAGTGGAAGGTGGGCGGGGGCGCGGTCTGGGGCTGGATCTCCTACGACCCGGAGACCAACGCGATCTACTACGGCACGTCCAATCCGGGTGTGTGGAATCCCGCGCTGCGTCCGGGCGACAACAAGTGGGCGAGCACCATCTTCGCCCGCGACGCCGACACGGGGGAGGCGCTCTGGGCCTACCAGACGACCCCGCACGACGAGCACGATTACGACGGCGTCAACGAGCTCCTCCTCCTGGATCTGGAGGTCGGCGGGCAGAGCCGGAAGGTGGCGGTACGCCCCGGCCGGACCGGCTTCATGTACATCATCGACCGGCTCACCGGCGAGGTGCTCTCGGCCGAGCCGTACGGCCACGTCAACTGGGCCTCGCGGGTGGACCTGGAGACCGGCCGTCCGGTGCTCAACGAGGAGAAGCGCACCGGCAACCGCTCGGCCACGAACATCTGTCCCGCGGCGCCGGGCCTGAAGGACTGGCAGCCCTCCGCGTTCTCCCCCCGCACCCGGTTGCTCTACCTGCCGCACAACAACCTCTGCATGGACTACGAGGGGGGCGAGGCCGGCTACATCGCGGGCACCCCCTACGTGGGGGCGCGGGTCAAGATGTACGCCGGCCCCGGCGGCCACCGCGGGGTCTACAGCGCGTGGGATCTCGCGGCGCAGAAGGAGGTCTGGTCGATCAAGGAGCGCTTCCCCGTGTGGAGCGGCACGGTGGTGACCGCGGGGGACGTCGCCTTCTACGGCACGATGGACCGGTGGTTCAAGGCCGTCCACGCCCGCACCGGCGAGCTGCTCTGGCGGTTCCGGGTGGGCTCGGGCATCATCGGCCAGCCGGTCACCTACCTGGGCTCCGATGGCCGCCAGTACGTCGCGATCCTCTCCGGCGTCGGCGGCTGGGCCGGGGCCACTGCGCTGGGGTTGATGCCCGAGATTGATCCGTTCATCGCCCTCGGCTTCGGCAACGCGATGACGGACTTGCCGGACTACACGGCGCAGGGCGGCATGCTGTACGTCTTCGCGCTGGACGGAGGCGCGCAGGGGGGTGAGAGGCCCAGCGACGCCGCGGACAACGCGGGGGAGGGCACCGTCGGACAGCCCGACGAGCGCACCTCTCAGACGGGTACCCGCCGATGATCCCCGCACGCCGGCTCGGAGCGGTCGTCGCGCTCGTGAGCGGGGGCATCGCGCTCTGGGCGCTGCCGGCCCGGCCGTCGGTCCGCCCGCCCGTGCTCCGCGTCTGCTCGGACCCCAACAACCTCCCCTTCTCCAACAGGGCCGAAGAGGGATTCGAGAACCGTCTCGCGCGCCTCATCGCGGGGGAGCTCGGGGCGGAGGTGCGCTACACCTGGTGGGCGCAGCGCCGGGGCTTCGTGCGCAACACGCTCGGGGCCGGCGAGTGCGACCTCGTCGCCGGCGTTCCCGCGGGGTTCGACCCAGTGGCCACGACGGTGCCGTACTACCGCTCCACCTACGTGTTCGTCACCCGGCGCGACCTGACGCCGCCCCTCGCCTCGATCGACGATCCCCGGCTGCGGCGACTCCGCATCGGCGTCCACCTCATCGGGGACGACTACGCCGCTCCGCCGCCCGCCACCGCGCTGGCACGGCGCGGCATCGTGCGCAATCTCCGAGGCTACAGCATCTACGGCGACTATCGCGATCCCAATCCGCCGGCGCGGCTGGTGGAGGCAGTGGCGAAGGGTGAGGTGGACGTCGCGCTGGTCTGGGGTCCGCTCGGCGGCTACTTCGCGGGGCGCCAGGAGGTGCCGCTGCGGGTCACACCGATGCGGGAGACGGACGACGGTCCGGGCACGCCGTTCGTCTTCGCGATCGCGATGGGGGTCCGCCGGGGCGACACGGAACTCGTGCGCCGTGTCGGCGCGGCGCTGGACCGCCGCCGCGCCGAGGTTCGGCGCATTCTGGAGGAGTACGGTGTGCCGCTGGTCCCGGCAGGGTCGGGGGAGGCCACATGACCCGCGTCCCCGCGATCGCCGGCGCTCACGTGGCCCTGCTTCTCGCCAGCTGCGGCGGCCGGGACTCGGCCCCGGCGCCGAGCGCCTCCTGGCTCGCCGAGCCGATCGCCGCCGTGCGGACCAGCGGGATCGCGGCGGGGTCGCACGAGGCCGCGCCCGAGATCGAGAATCCCTACGCCGACGATCCGGGCGCGCTGACCCAGGGGCGACAACTCTACGACGGCTTCAACTGCGCCGGCTGCCACGGCTCCGCGGGCGGCGGCGGGATGGGTCCGCCGCTGGCGGACGAGGACTGGATCTACGGCGGCTCCGACGCGCAGATCTACGCCACGATCGTCCAGGGCAGGCCCAACGGCATGCCCTCGTTCGGCCAGATGCTCACCGGCGAGGCGGTCTGGAAGCTGGCCGCCTACGTGAAGACGCTCGGTCCGGGGAGCGGAGAGAATCGGGGTGATTGACTGGTCCGCCGGCCCGGCCGCCGATCGGATCGGCGATCTGTTCTGGGCGATGACCGTGCTCGGCGCGATCATCTTCGTGATCTTCTGCCTCGCCCTCGCGTACGCCCTCTGGCACCGGCGCCGTTCGGTGGAGCCGCCGACGCCCGAGCGGGACCGCACCAGCACCCGGGCGATCCTGCTGCTCGGCGGCGCGATCCCGGCGCTCATCCTGATCCCGCTCTTCATCTGGACGGTGCAGACGCTCGCCGCGCTCGACCCGCGCGCCGAGCGGCCCGACCTCGTGGTGGACGTCGTCGGCAAGCAGTGGTGGTGGGAGGTCCGCTACCGCGACAGCGTCCCCGGCAACGTCTTCGTGACAGCCAACGAGCTGCACGTGCCCGTGGGGCGCCGGGTGGAGCTGCGTCTCACCTCCACCGACGTGGTCCACAGCTTCTGGGTGCCCGAGCTGCACGGGAAGACCGATCTGATCCCCGGGCGGGAGAACGTCACCTGGATCCAGGCCGACCGGCCCGGGGTCTACAGCGGCCGCTGCGCGGAGTACTGCGGGACGCAGCACACCACGATGGGCCTGCTGGTGATCGCGCAGCCGCCGGAGGAGTTCGAGGCCTGGGCGGCCCGGCAGCGCCGGCCCGCCGCCGAGCCCCGCGACTCCCTCGGCGCGCGGGCGCGGGAGGCGTTCCTGGGCTCGGCCTGCGCGCTCTGCCACGCGGTGCGGGGGACGCCAGCCGGCGGGTACGTCGGACCCGACCTCACCCACGTGGCCGGCCGCCGCACGCTCGCGGGGGCGCTGCTCCCCAACTCGCCGGGGCACCTGGGCGGCTGGATCGGCAATCCGCAGGCGCTCAAGCCGGGCTCCCGCATGCCGCGGGTGCCGATGAGCCGGGAGGAGTTCAGCCTCATCCACCACTACCTCCAGACGCTGGAGTAGACCCCGCCGATGGCCACCACCGCCGAACGGCCGAGCGTGAGCGCGGAGCGCAGGGAGGGGTTCGAGCGCGCCTGGAGCCAGCCGACGGGCTTCCTCGGCATGCTGCAGACGATCGACAACATTCCGATCGCGCAGCGCTATCTCGCCACCTCGTTCGGCTTCTTCCTCATCGGCGGGTTTCTCGCCGCGCTGATGCGGATCCAGCTCGGCACCCCCGACAACACCTTTCTGGACGCGGAGACCTACAACCAGGTCTTCACCATGCACGGGACGACGATGATGTTCCTGTTCGTCATCCCGTTCATCGAGGCGCTGGCGACCTACCTGCTCCCGCTCATGCTGGGGACGCGGGATCTGCCGTTTCCCCGGCTCACCGCGCTGAGCTACTGGACCTACCTGTTCGGCGGCCTGCTCATCTATTCCAGCTTCCTCTTCGGCCTGGCGCCGGACGGCGGCTGGTTCGCCTACGTGCCGCTCACCAACAAGCA
>DASUSR010000106.1:0-5450 GCA_036375015.1 Gemmatimonadales bacterium | reverse complement strand
CAGGTCGCCCACGATGTGGCTGCCCTCGGTCGGCCCGCCGCCCTCGACGTCGCGCAGCATGGACGCGGCGAGCGGGGAGCGGGGCGCCGTGAGCATCGCCCGGCTCCGCTCCATGGCCACGGCGCCGGGCGGGAACCCCTCCGCCCCGGCGATCGCCGCGCACTCGTCGAGCAGCCGAATACCGAGGTCGGCAGCGCCCGCGGCGACGATGTCACCGACCGGCGCGCGCATGAGGCAGGTGATCCCTGCCAGCGCGGCGATGAACACCCACTTCTCCCACATCTCCTGCAGCACGGCGGGGCTGGCGCGGGCGTCCACCAGGGCCCCGTCGAATGCCGCCGCGACTGCCGCGACCCGTGGAGTGGCGCCGCCGTCCCGCTCCCCGAACACCACCGTATGCAGCTCGTTCAGGTGCAGGATCCGCCCCTCCCCGTCGAGCGCGGCGGAAATGAGACAGAGCCCGCCGAGCACGCGGCCGGCGCCGAAGCGGCGATCCAGCACGTCGAGATGGCGCATCCCGTTGAGCAGAGGTAGGACGGCCGTTTCCCTGCCGACCGCCGGCGCGAGCGCCTCCACCGCTCCGTCCAGGTCGTAGGCCTTGCAGCTCAGCAGGATCAGATCGTAGGGGCCCCGCACCGAATCGGCGGTCACCGTCCGCGGCTGGGGGAGCGTCACGTCGCCGAATGGGCTCCGGATGGTGAGCCCGGCGGCCGTCAACCGCTCGGCCCGGCGGGGCCGCACGAGGAAGGTGACGTCGCGGCCCGCCTCGACGAGCCGGCCGCCGAAGTACCCGCCTACGCCTCCGGCGCCGAGGACGAGGATGCGCACTAGCCCGTCGACTCCGCCCGCCAGAGCCCGCCGTAGTCCACCACCCATCCCTCCGGCTCCACCCGCAGCACGGCGCGGAAGAGCGTCGGGCCGGGGAGGTCGGCCTCGTAGTCGTACTCCGTCGGGCTCCTGCGGTGGTACCGTTGGACCAGAAGCCCGAGCCGGGCCGCCGGCCACTCGAGCCACGCGGAGCGCACTTCGGCGGCCTCACCGACCGCGAGGGCGAGCCGCCGCAGCGGGAAAATATTCGTCGCCGGCGTGAAGTTGAGGTCGAGATCCTCGCAGCCCTGGACCTCGGGGCAGGGTGCGCCGTTCAGGGTCCACCCCCCCGCCGCGTCGCGCAGCAGGCGGAGGTCCACCGGCTCGGGGCCCCGCCAACCCTGCACCTGCGCCTCCACCGACAGCCACGAGCGGTCGCACCGGACGGAGTATGCCAGCGCGGTCGGCCCGCCGTCCTGGAACACGGCCATGCCGGAGAGGATGGGGCCGGCCGAGCCGGACCGGAGCGTGGCGGCGTCGTGACCCGGCAGATCGAGACGTCTCCAGAGAATCGGGGCGGGCACGTGCATCAGTGGTGTCGCGCGACGACCCACTCGATCACGGTCTCCGGCCAAACGCCCTCGGCCTGGACCCGGCCCAGCTCGTGTTCCGCGTCCCCCACGTAAAAGCTCGGACGGGTGCTGGGATCGATGAGCTGCAGGCACCCCTCCAGTCCCAGGCTTCCGGGGTATTCGGCGATCCCGTTGGCGAGCCGCGCGGGGAGCCTGGGCTCGTCGCCCTGGGCCGGATCGTCCCACAGCTCGTCCACGCGCCGCAGCACCTCGGGCGTGACTTCCACCCACACTCCCCAGTAGCACGGGCGCGCCTCGCCGCGCACCGGCACCGGCATCACGGCGCGGAGGAAGTACCGCCGGCTCGTGTCCTCCGCGTCGCGTACGGCGCACTTGTCGGGCGTGAGGAGGGTGCGCCGGGCCCGCTCCCCTTCCGGCACCAGGTAGTACGCACTCGGCGCATCGAAGGCGGGCTCCAGCTCCGCGGCATCGTGCGAAGTCCCGCACTTGGCGCACTGAAAGTGCATGACGGCTCCCGCTCTACCCGGTTGCGGCCCGTTCGCGCCGCTCGACGTACGCCGCCACGTCCCGCAGACCGACTTCCCACTGGGAGATCCGCTCGCCTTCCAGCGAGCGCTCCTGGCGGGGCCCGGCATGGACCTCGGGGTACTCGGGGTCGAACGGCCCGTTGAGCTGCTCGCGCAGGAACAGCCGCTCCTGCACGTACACCCGGTCGCCCTCCCGCCACGCGGGCCATCCGAGGTGGTACGCCGCGTCGGGCCGCATCATGTAGGTGAGGAAGACAGCGACGGGGGCGCCCTGGACCAGCCGGCGCGCGGATTCCAGCCAGTGCGCGGTGTAGTCGCCCGGCGCCCACTCGTAGAGCGGCGCCTGGAACTCCTCCTTGAAATGCCCGAGGGTGAGCCGGCCCCAGTTGTAGAGGCGCTCGCCCTCTCCCTCCGGCCGGCCGATCAGCTCGATGTCGAACATGCTAGCCCGGCTCCGCCGCGCCCGTGCACCCGCCCTGCCGGAGCTCCTCCTCGGTGTACCACGCGACGTCGCGCACGTCGGGGGTGGCGCGGAGGACGTCGTGGATCGTCGGCGCGAGCGCGGGGAGCACGGTGAGCGTGCCCCGCCCGCGCAGCCGGTCCCACAGGGGCGGGCGCTCGGTGACGTGCACCAGCCACTCGGGCTCGTCCTCGGGGATCAGGCCGACGCTCAGGAGATAGCGCCGGCCGCCCCGTTCGCCGCTGGTCTGCCAGCCCCAGTCCTCCTGCCATGCCTCGGTGAGGTCGGTCCAGCCCCGCGCCCGCAGCTCGCCGACCAGCCAGGCGATGCAGTCCTCGCCGAAGCAGCAGTCGTTGATGAAGTGAGGCTGCACCTCGGTCTGATTGAAGCGTGGCGTCTTGAAGGTGACGTGGCTCCGCATTGCACCAAGCTATGTCCGCCGGTTCGCTCCCGGCAGGTGGGCCAACCCTCCGGACGGAACGGCTGTCTAACGCCGTATCCTCTTCCCGGGGTGCTTTCCGATGGCCGTCTGGCTCGGCGTGCTGCTGGTCGTTCAGGGTGCGGCGATGGCCGACCCGGCCCCGGTCGCCGTCACCGCCGCGGCACGGGCGACTCTCGCCGCCGAGGCTCCGGTGCTCGACGGCCGGGACAACGACGCCGTCTGGCGCGCGGCCCCCGCCATCGATCGATTCCTCCAGGCCAAGCCCAGCGAGGGGGCGCCCGCCCGGTTCGCGACCGAGGCCCGGGTGGCCTACGACGCCCGGCATCTCTACGTCTTCGTCCGCGCCTTCGATCCCCGGCCCGACAGCATCGTCGCGCTGCTCTCCCGCCGCGACGAGCAGACCGCGTCCGACCAGATCATCCTCATGCTCGACCCCTACCACGACCGGCGCACCGGGTACGAGTTCGCGGTGAACCCGGCCGGGGTCAAGGCCGACTACGCCGTCTACAACGACGGCGACGAGGACCTGGCGTGGGATGCGGTGTGGGACGCGGTTACCCGGGTGGACTCGCTCGGCTGGACCGCGGAGTACCGGATCCCCCTGTCGCAGCTCCACTACTCGGCGGCAGGGCCGGTGACCTTCGGGCTGCTGGTCTGGCGGGTGATCCAGCGCCACACCGAGACCGTCACCTGGCCACTCTATCGTCCCTCGCGCTCCGGGTTCATCTCCCAGTTCGGCGAGCTGACCGGGCTCGAGCGGCTGGCGCCACCGGGGCACGCGGAGCTCACGCCCTATGTGGTGACCAAGAACGTCTCCGGCCCCGCGTCCGAGGGCTATGCCCGGGACCAGGAGGTGAGCATCGGCGGCGACTTCAGGTACCGCATCGCCTCGAATCTCCTGCTCAACGCCACCGTGAACCCCGATTTCGGCCAGGTCGAGGCCGATCCCTCGGAGCTCAACCTCAGCGCCTTCGAGACCTTCTTCACCGAGCAGCGGCCGTTCTTCGTGGAGGGGAAGGGGCTCTTCACCTTCACCGTGAACTGCGTCGTGGTGGTGGACTGCAACACCGGCGAGGGTCTCTTCTACTCCCGCCGCATCGGCCGGGCGCCGCGGCTCGCGGACGTCTACGGCGACGAGGCTTCGCCCACCGCCACCCGCATCCTCGGCGCAGCCAAGATCACCGGCCGGCTCCCCGGGGGCTTCTCCCTCGGCGTGCTGAACGCGGTGACCGACGACGTCCGCGGTCCCGGCGGTACCACCCTGGAGCCGACCACCAACTACGCCGTGGTGCGCGGCAACCAGGACCTCGACGACGGTAACGCGAGCCTGGGCTTCATCGCGACCGCGGTGAATCGCTCGCTCGACGCCTCCACCGAGCCCTACCTGCACCGGAGCGCCTACGCCGCGGGCGTGGACGCCCGGCGCCGGTTCTGGGGCCGTCGCTTCGAGGTGTCGGGCTCGTTCGACCTGAGCCGCGTGGCCGGCACCGGGGAGGCGATCGCCCGCACCCAGCGCGACCCGGTGCATCTCTACCAGCGCCCGGACGGGCCGCTCGAGTTCGACCCGAGTCGCACCTCGCTCAGCGGCACGAACCTGGAGCTCCGGTTCGCAAAGGTGGGCGGCAATCGGCTCCGGTTCGAGACCGCCTACCAGCGCCGCACTCCCGGGTTCGAGATCAACGACCTCGGCTTCCTGCGCCAGGCCGACCAGCAGATGTGGACCAGCTGGGCCAACCTGGCGTTCCGCGAGCCCAACCGGGTCTTCCGGGAGCTGCGCTGGAACTTCAACCACTGGGAGCACTGGAGCCTCGCGGGCCTGCCCACCGAGCGCGCCTTCAACACCAACGTGCACACCCAGCTCAACAACCGCTGGTGGCTCCACGCCGGCGGCACGGTGGGGCAGATCGGCAGCACCTACTGCGACCGCTGCGCCCGCGGCGGTCCCGCGATCCGACAGGATCCCTACCTGGCGCCGTGGGTCGGCATCGAGGGCGACGACCGGCGGCCGCTGGTGCCCTACTTCTGGGTGAATTACATGCGGGGCGACCGGGGACGCTCGGAGACGCTCAGGCTGGAGCCCCAGCTGGATCTCAAGGTGTCGGCCCGGTTCACCACCTCGCTCAGCGCCTCCTGGGAGCGCAACCGGAACGACATCCAGTACTATGACACCTTCACCGACGACGGCGGTGCCGAGCACTACACCTTCGCCCATCTCGAGCAGAAGACGCTGAGCCTCACCTGGCGGCTGGGCTACACCTTCACGCCCGAGGCGACGCTCCAGGTGTACGCCTCGCCCTTCATCTCCAAGGGCACGTACGGCAGCCTGCGCGAGGTGGCCGACCCGGGGGCGCGGGACTACGACGCCCGCTACCGGCCCTACGACAACGCCGAGGTGGAGGGAGACCCGGGCGGGTTCAACGTGAGGGAGTTCCGCAGCAACGTGGTGTTCCGCTGGGAGTACCGGCCGGGGAGCACACTCTTCCTGGTGTGGAGTCAGGGGCGAGAAGGGCTCTCGGACCGGGAGGGCGGCAAGTCGTTCGGCGGCGACCTCGGCGATCTGTTCAGGGAGCGCGCGGACCACACCTTCCTGGTGAAGCTCTCGTACTGGTTCGCGAGGTGAG
>DASUSR010000105.1:0-2286 GCA_036375015.1 Gemmatimonadales bacterium | reverse complement strand
CCGAACCGGCCGCGCCCCGCCCTGTTTCAGCGCCTACCACGGGCCTTAGCGCCCGAAGTTGATCGCCCCCATCAGACCGAACGACGCACTCGAGCCGTCCAGGCCCACGGGAATGTTGATGCTCGGGTTCAGGCTGTAGCGCGAGTTGAACACGAAGCCCGTGCCCAGCGTCAGCAGGGCGTAGCTCTCCGACCCCGACACCGAGTCGGTGCCGTCGTCGATCGTCGCCCGGGTCTTGGCGAACTGGAAGCTCGCGTTGGGCAGGATCTGCATCTGGGTGCTGTTCCCCACCAGGGCGCCGACCGAGGCGCCGAAGGCGAAGGTCCGGCCCGAGATGTCGACGCCGGTGCCGAGCACGTCGTTGGGACCGGAGTTGAGGCTCAGGCTGGCCACGGGGCACAGCTCGGCCTTGCGGCTGGTCTGGAGCGGAATCTGATAGCCACCGCCCAGGTTGATATCGAGCGACGAGCCGTCGAACGCATCGTACGAGGTGCTGCCCAGCCCGGCCTTGCCGTACAGCCCCTGCGGCGCGCCATAGCCGAAGGTGCCGCCGAAGCTGCTCGCGCCGTCGGCGAACGACCCGCCGGCCGCGACCTGCATCTGACCGCTCGAGAACGACGGCATGCCGACGCAGGTCTGCGCCGCCGCGCGGGTGCCGAGCATGAAGGGAAGGGCCAACGAGAAGAGAATCGTGCGCCGCATGGGATCTCCCGGCTGTGGGTGGTCCCGTCCGTCTCCGGCCAGGGTCACCCAAGTCGGGCCGTTGAGGCGCACCGACACGGATGCGTGTCCGCTGGGTTCCGGCAACCGGACGGTCTCGCAGGAAGCGAGACTCCTGGCTTTGCGTCCCCGCCTCGCGACGGGTTTGCCTTGATCGGTCCGCCCCGGAGGGCGGCGACAGCACCGGATTCGCGGGCAACCCCCGTGCCACGTGTGGACTGCAAACCCATGCACCTCAGCCTTCCCCATCCTCCCCACTCCGGTTTACATACTCCTCGAACCCGTGCCCGCCACCCGGAGGCACCCGTGGCCGAGCCGAAAACCGCGAAGAAGCCGGTCCGTCGCTCTACGGCAAAGCGCAAGAAGCACGAGGCGGCGCCCAAGAGCCGCGGCGTCGCGCCCGACGCGCTCGGCACCGGCTCGCCACCCGCCGTGGTCACCCGCTTGGTGGAGGCCATCGAAGGGGACGGCGGCTCGGTGCTCGCCGTCTATCGCGACCCGCTGGGCGGCAACTGGCAGCTCTTCGCCGGCCTGCCGATAGACCTGGTGGAGCCCACCCCCTACCAGCGCGATCTGTCCGAGGCCCACGTGGCCAAGCTCTGCTCCGCCATGGACCGGCTGGGCCGGTATCTGGACCCGATGGTGGTGGTGCGGACCGACGAGGGGCATTACTGGACGCCGAACGGCAACCACCGCCTGGCCGCGCTCCGGACCCTCGGCGCCCGGGCGGCGGTGGCCATCGTGGTGCCCGAGGCCGAGGTGGCCCGGCGCATCCTGCTGCTCAACACCGAGAAGGCGCACAACCTCCGGGAGCGGGCACTGGAAGTGGCCCGTCTGGCCCGAAACCTCGCCACCCTCGACACCCGTCCGGAGCGGGAGTTCGAGGCCGAGTTCGAGGAGCCGGCCCTCATCACCCTCGGGCTCTGCTACATGGAGAACGGCCGATTCGCGGGCGGGGCGTACCATCCCGTCCTCAGGCGGATCGACAAGTTCCTCGGCTCGGCGCTGCCGAAGGCACTGGAGATCCGCCAGGAGCGCGCCGCGCGGGTGCTAGAGCTGGACGAGGCGGTGACGGCGGCGGTGACGGCGCTCAAGGCGCGCGGGTTCGAATCGCCCTATCTTCGCGCCTTCGTGGTCGCCCGGATCAACCCGATCCGGTTCAAGCGCGGCGCCAAGGTGGAGTTCGACGAGACGATCGAGAAGATGACCGCTGCCGCCCGACGGTTCAACGCGGACCGGGTGCGCGAGGACCAGGTGGCCCGCGCCGGCGGCGCGCCGGACGAATAGACCTACAGACCTTCCATCGGAGAGCAGCTCATGTCCCAGCCCATCAGCACGACCCGCGGCATCGCCCTTCTCGCCCTCCTGCTCGGCACCGCCTGCGGCGGGGGCGAGCGGCGCGCCGAGGGAGCCGGCGCCGACAGCGTCGCCGCCGATACCGCGGCGGCTGCCGGCCCCAGCGCCACGCCGGTGGTAACGGTGGACAGCCTGGACGGCCCCGAGGCCGCCCGCTGGGACCCAGAGCTCAAGCTCTGGTTCATCGCGAACGTCAACGGCGGCCCCGCG
>DASUSR010000104.1:0-5670 GCA_036375015.1 Gemmatimonadales bacterium | reverse complement strand
GGCCGAGGGCTGGTGGATCCCCTCTGGGGCCACGCGGGCCGCCTCGACAGCGCCGAGGCGTGGCTGGCGGCGCTCGGATACACCGCCCAGATCTACTTCGACTTCTCGGGCTACAGCGACATGGCGGTGGGCCTGGCCCTCCTGCTGGGCTTCCGCTTCCCGCAGAACTTCGACTCGCCGTATCGCTCCGCGAACATCGCGGAGTTCTGGCGCCGCTGGCACATGTCGCTGTCGTTCTGGATCAGGGACTACCTCTACATCCCGCTGGGCGGCTCGCGGGGCAGTGCCCTCGTGGTTGCCCGCAACCTGGCTCTCACGATGCTGCTGGGTGGTCTCTGGCACGGCGCGGGATGGACCTTCGCGATGTGGGGCCTGTACCACGGCGCACTGCTGGCAGGGCACGGCTGGCTGCAGCGTCGAAACCGGGTCCCCTCGTCGCGCCCTCTCTCGGTGGCGGCCACCCTGCTGGCGGTGATCGCGGGCTGGGTGCTGTTCCGGTCCGCGTCCCTCGGCGAGGCGCTCGCGCTGCTTGGCGCGATGTCCGGTCTCCGAGCCGGGGAAGGCGGGCATCTGGCACTGGTGACATCGGAGGCGGCCGGGATGCTCGTCGTCGCGGCGGGCATCGTGTTCCTGGCGCCGAACACCTGGCGGATGCGCTTTCCCCGGACCCGGCTCGCCGCCGCCCTGCTGGCGGCGCTGCTGGTGCTCTGCGTGCTCCGCTTCGCCGAGCCGAGCCCGTTCATCTACTTCCAGTTCTGACGGCGGCCCCGCGGTGTACTGGCCGGGGAGCCGGCTGCTCGGCGGCCGGCGTCACGCCGAGCGCCGCCCAGGCAGCGCGGTATCTTTCCGGGCAGTCGTCACCGGAGGGAGACCATGCACGCTACCCGAACCGCACGGGTCACGCTGCTGCCCCTGCTGCTGCTCGCCACCGGCACGGTGAGCCGCTGCGAGCTGTCCACCGACTCGAGCACCGGCGAGCTGCATCTCACAGGCACCGTCCGCTTTCTGGAGTCGGAGGCCGGCTGCTGGCGGCTCGAGAGCGACGACGGCCGGCGCTACGAGCTCGACCCGGCGCAGGCGCCGCCCGCGGTGTTGCGCGACGGGGCGCGAGTGCGGCTGCTGGCCCAGCCGAGCGAGGACCCTCGCGGCGTGTGCCGGTCGGCGATGCCGGTGGACGTACGAAGGGTGGAGTCGGTCGAGGCGGGGTAGCGGTGCGGTGGACTACTCGACCCCGGCGAGGTTGTAAAGCGCCCGCCAGGCGCGAAACACCTCGCGGAAATCGTCGTGGAGGTAGGCGACCGTCCGTCCCCCGGTGCGCGTGGACCCGGGCACCAGCTCCGCCATGTCGGCCATGTGGGTGAGGGCGAACTCGACCTCGAGCCGGACCGGCGGCGGGAGCACCAGGGGGGCGTGCCGGCGCCGGAGCGCCGAGGCGGCCCCCTCGCGGATCCGGCGGCAGGCCTCCACGGGCGCGAGGCTCCGGGCCGCGAACCGGCCCACCGCGTGCTTCACGACCACGGTCTCGACGGCGGGCCCGAGCAGCTCCCGCGCCTCCGCGGCCACGGCCTGGTCTCCGCTCACCATCGCCAGCGGCACGCCATAGGTTCCGGCCAGCGCGGCGTTGAGCGCCAGCTCGCCGACCGGCCGGCCGTTGAGCCGCGCCTCGTGCACCCGGCCGGTGTAGGTGTGATCGATGACGGCGTGCGGCACGCCCGCGCCGGCGTGATATCCGACGAAGAACGCCGCATCGAACCCGAGCTCCACGCCCTCCATCATCGAGCGCAGCTTCGGCCCCCCGCTCAGGAGCTCGGCCGCCGGGTGCAGCTCTTCGGCGAGCAGGTTCCGCATGAGCCAGTGGCTGTCGTTCACCAGCACGGCGGTCGCGCCCGCGGCCAGGGCGCCCTCGACGGCCGCGTTCGCCTCGGCCGTCATCAGGCGGCGGAACCTGTTATACTCTCCCGCATGCCGGGGATCGACCGGGTCGGTCTGATCCTCGTGGACAACGCCGGCCACCCCTTCCATGTCGACCGAGATGTACACCCGCATGTCGGCTCCTCTGGTAGATGCCCGGTGCCCAGCACGGCGAGGACGAGCGATGCAGCGATGGCACGTGGGGATCGTCGTGGCGGCTGGCGTGGCCGCCTGCATCCCCGGACACGACCGGTCGGACAGTTTCCTGCTCGAGCAGGGACGGCTCTACACCACGTGGCTGTACGGCAGCGAGTACGAGAAGCTGTGGGACCGGTTCTCCCCCGACATGCAGCAGAGCTTCGGCAGCGTCACCGATCTGGCCTCGTTCGCGGGCCGGGCGGTGGACCGGCTGGGGCGCGAGAGCGGTGCGGTGGACGAGCGGGTCGATGAGACGGCGCCGCTTCGCGTCTACAGCCGCAGCGCCGCCTTCAGCAAGGCGGCCCACCGGATGCGGCTGGAGTGGAGCCTGGACGAGGACGGCGAGGTGACCGGCCTCCTGCTGCGGCCCGAGCCCGGCGCTCAGTAGACCCGGCCGCCCAGCGGGACGTCGCGGTCCACGCCGAGCAATACCACCTCGCCGTTCTCGTCGGGGAGCCCGAGCACCAGCACCTCCGACACGAAGCCGGCAATGTTGCGCTCGCCCAGATTGACGGCGGCGATCACCAGCCGGCCCACCAGCTCCTCCGACGCGTAGAGCGCGCGGATCTGCGCGCTCGAGCGCTTCTCGCCCAGCGGGCCGAAGTCGATCCAGAGCTTGTAGGAGGGCTTTCGGGCCGGCGCGTTGGGCTCGGCCCGCAGGATGCGACCCACGCGGAGGTCCAGGGCCTGAAAGGCCTCCAGCGGATCCGCCATCAGTAGAGCACTTCGCCCCGGACCACCGTCACCGCCGGTCCTCCCAGGAGCACCCGGTCGCCCACCAGCCGAGTCCGCACCGTGCCTCCCCGGGCGGACGCCTGGTAGCCGGCCAGCTCCGTGCGCCCGAGCCGCGCCGCCCAGAACGGCGCGAGGGCGCAATGGGCCGAGCCCGTCACCGGGTCCTCGGGCACACCCGCCGCGGGCGCGAAGAACCGGGAGACGAAGTCGTGAGTCCCGTCCTCGGCCCTCGCGGTGACGATCACGCCGCGGGCCTCGATGCGGGCGAGCCGGGAGAGCTCCGGATCGAGCCCGCGTACCACCGCGTCGGACTCGAGCTCCACCAGCCAGTCGAACGGCGAGCGGCCCGCCCACCGGGGCGTGGCGCCGAGGGTCTCCGCCAGCTGCGCGGGCGGGGACGACGGCTCGGCGGGCGTGGCCGGGAAATCCAGCCAGATGAGTCCGTCGCGGCGCGAGGCGGTGAGCACCCCGCTGCGGGTGTGAAATCGCACCACCTCGTCGGGGTCGAGCCGCTGCTCCTCCCACAGCACGTGCGCGCTCGCCAGGGTGGCGTGTCCGCAGAGATCCACCTCCACCCCCGGCGTGAACCAGCGCAGGTCGTAGCCGTCCGGCCGCTGCACCAGGAACGCCGTCTCGGCGAGGTTCATCTCCCGCGCCACCTGCTGCATCCAGGCCGGGTCGCGAGGGCCCGGCAGGATGAAGACCGCCGCCGGGTTGCCGGCGAAGGGGCGGTCGGTGAACGCGTCCACCTGGGTGAAACGCTGCGTCGGGGGCATGGCGCTCAAAGCTGTACCGATTCCGTGGGCTGGAGCAAGGTTACGGGATCACCGCCTCGGCCTCGATCTCCACCAGCATCTCGGGCGCGATCAGCCGGCTCACCTCAACCATCGCGGTCGCGGGCCTGATCGCGCCGAAGAACTCGCCGTGCGCCCGGCCGACCGCTTCCCATTGCCCGATGTCGGTCACGTACATCCGGGTCCGCACCACGTCGGCGAGGCGGGCGCCGGCGGCCTCCAGCGCACGCTCGATGTTGCGGATGGCCTGCACGGCCTGGGCGTAGGGGTCGCCCGGGCCCACGATCCGGCCGTCGGGCCCGGTCGCGGTGGTGCCGGCCACGTAGACGGTGTTGCCTGCGCGGACCGCCCGGGAGTAGCCCACGATGGGCTCCCAGGGGGCTCCGCTGGAGACGAGTTGTCGGTCCATCGGTCGGCTCTCGGGAAAGAGTGCGGAGGAAGTAAGGCGGCCGCCGCACCAGAGCAAGGCCATCGGGCGCGTGCGCCGGCCGCGATATCTTGAGGAGCGCTGCCGGGCCGGCGAGGTTTCACCGCAATCCCAAGCTTCACCACGAGGAGGAGCACCCATGCGAGGAGCGGGCGGCACGCCGGGCGGGCTCGGCACCTTTCTGGCCGGGGCGGCGATGGTCGTGGCGGGCGGGTACCTCTTGCTCAACCGGGTGACGGTCACGAGCGGGTACTGGCACTTCTGGGGCTACAACCCGTTCGGGCTCTCGCTGTTTCCGCTGCTGATCGGCATCGGGATCCTCTTCTTCAACGGCCGATCGCTCGCCGGCTGGGTGCTGACGGCGGCGGGCGCGCTCATCATCGTGGTAGGTATCGTCTCCAATCTGGGCATCTACTTCCGTCCGACCACGCTGTTCGACACGCTTCTCATCCTGGTGCTGCTGGCCGGCGGGATCGGCCTGGTGGCCCGGTCGCTGCGGCCTTACGGCCCGTCCGACGCGCTGACACCCTGACCGAAGCCGGTCTCCGACCACGGCCGCTCGGGTCTGATCCGGCAGTGCAGGCAGTCGGGGTCGGGACACAACAGATCCAGCCACCGGTTGCACTCCGGGCAGCAGGTCGCGTCGAAGGCGAGGAAATACAACCTGGCCCCTCCGCAGTGGGGACAGGGAGGATCCATCACCCACCCCTCGACCAGCCGCCCCCCGACCTGCACCACGAGAGGCTCCTCGTGTCGTGCGATCACCTGCATCGTGCTATCCTCCGGGTCGAAGTCTCCGCACTCTAATGCGCAGGCGCCCGGCGCGGGCGGCCATGGCCCCGATCAGGAGGCAGGACGCAATGGGACTGAGATGGTTTCTGGCCACGGTCCACCTGCTGGCGCTCGGCATCGGCCTGGGCGCCGTGTGGGTGCGGGCCCAGGCCCTGTCCGGGAGGCTCGACCAGGACGGGCTCCGGCGGGTCTTCTCCGCCGATACCTGGTGGGGCATCGCCGCGGCGCTGTGGATCTCGACCGGGCTCTGGCGGCTCCTGGGCTCCACCGACAAGGCCGCCGACTATTACCTCTCGAACCATGTCTTCTGGACCAAGATGGCGCTGCTGCTGGGGATCCTGGCGATGGAGGTCCGCCCCATGGTCACCCTCATCCGGTGGCGCAAGGCGGTCGCGGCGGGCGCGGTCCCGGACACATCGGTGGCCGGCCGGCTGGCGCGGGTGAGCCGGGGACAGGCTGTTCTCGTGGTGCTGATGGTGCTGGCGGCGGCGGCGATGGCCCGCGGGCTGGGCGCCCGCTAGGCCGGCAGGAAGAACGGTGAGCGGCAGCACCAGCTTCGCGCACTGCCGCTCACCCGGACAGACTCACACGTCGTCCTCTCCCGGATTCGGGTCGCTCTCCTGCTTCGCCCGACCGAGCGCGTCCTGCACCTTTCCCTTGATCTCCTGCGCTTTCCCCTTCACCTGCTCGCTGGTGTCGCCGGTGGCGCCGCCGACGGCATTCCGGATGCGCCCGCCGGCCTGATTGCCGGCACCCTTCAGACGATCCTCGGTTCCTTCGGTCGCCATATCCTTCTTGTCAGCCATGATGGCC
>DASUSR010000103.1:0-9661 GCA_036375015.1 Gemmatimonadales bacterium | reverse complement strand
CGGGCGCTGCGGCTAGCCTGTCCCTGCGCGGCCTGCGTGGAGGAGATGAGTGGCCGGCCGCTGCTCGACCCCGCCGTGGTGCCCGAAGACATCCGGCCCGTGTCGCTGGCCTTGGTGGGCGCCTACGGGTTGCGGATCGTGTGGAGCGACGGGCACGGCACGGGCATCTACACCTTCGAGCGGCTGCGGGCGAGCGGCTGAGCGCGGCCAGCCTTGCGCGGCGTCCCGAGGCGCCCCATTGTGAGAAAGGGCGTTCGCGTTCCACGCCCGGACGCCCCGGGTCCCGTCACACGGGGAGGCTGGCATGCCGGAAAAATCGCACTCGGTCGTGAGCGAGGGCGCCGACGTCGGGATCATCGGAGGTCTGGTCGTCGCCGTCTGGTTCCTGATCCTCGACATCATCGCCGGGATGCCGTTGCGGACGCCGAGCCTGCTGGGGCAGATCGTGCTCTTCCGCGACCCCGACCCCGAGAATCAGGTCCTGCTCGGGGCGGTCCTCCTCTACACCGCCGTCCATTTCCTGGTCTTCACGCTCATCGGGATGGGTCTCGTGGCCCTGGTGCACTGGGGCATCAGGAACTCCGTGGTCCGCTACGCGCTGCTGCCGCTGTTCCTGGTCTTCGAGGTCATGTTCTACGGCCTCATCCAGGTGCTGTCGGAGCGGACCGACGAGCTGTTCCCCTTCTGGACCGTGATCGGCGCGAACACCCTCGCGGCGCTGGCCATGGCGATCTACCTGTGGGTCCGCCATCCGGCCTTCCGGCGCTCCATCGAGGAGACCCCGCTCGGCGCGGCGCCGATGCGATAAGTCCCGGCGCCGCGCGTCCCCCGTCCCGGCCGCATTACCTTTCCCCCTTCTCACTACCAACGGCCGGGGCCCGTGCCGCACCGCTCGTCATTTCCTGTTCTCGCGCTCTCGCTCATCGTCCTCACCACGCCGCTCCCGGCCCAGCTCGAGCCTCCCTCCACCGGAGGGCTGGTCGCGCTGGACCAGGAGCTGCGGATGCTGGGGCACTACCGGCGCGTCCTGATGATCGGCGCGCACCCCGACGACGAGGACACCGAACTGCTCACCGTCCTGGTGCGCGGGTGGGGCGCGGAAGCGGCCTACCTGTCCCTCAATCGGGGGGAGGGCGGCCAGAACCTCATCGGGCCCGAGCTGGGCGAGGCTCTGGGACTGATCCGGACCGAGGAACTGCTCGCCGCCCGGGCGCTCGACGGCGCGCGGCAGTTCTTCACCCGGGCGTACGACTTCGGGTACTCCAAGTCCCTGGAGGAGACCTGGAGCCA
The DNA here is from genome assembly GCA_036375015.1 of Gemmatimonadales bacterium. Classification (GTDB taxonomy): domain Bacteria; phylum Gemmatimonadota; class Gemmatimonadetes; order Gemmatimonadales; family GWC2-71-9; genus CAVVWJ01. The sequence goes on along the minus strand of DASUSR010000103.1, from coordinate 8,371 downwards.
CTGGCCCCAGGACACCATCCTCAAGGACGTGGTCCGCATCGTCCGGCGGTTCCGGCCGCAGATCATCGTCTCGGTGTTCAGCGGAGCCAGCGGGGACGGCCACGGCCAGCATCAGGCGGCCGGCTGGAGCGCCCTGGAGGCGTTCCGGGTGGCCGGCGACTCGACCGTGTTTGCCGAGCTCGAGCGGGAGGAAGGCCTCCGCGCCTGGACCCCGCTCAAGCTCTACCGCAGCACGCGGTTCGACAGCGCCGCCACGACCCTCATCCTGGAGGGCGGGGTGCTGGATCCGGCGCTGGGCAAGTCGTACCATCAGATCGCCATGGCCGGGCGAAGCCTGCACCGCTCCCAGGACATGGGGCAGCTCCAGCGGATCGGTCCCTCGGCGGTGCGCCTGGCGCTGGTGGAGGACCGCACGGGAGCCGGGGCCGGGGGCCTGTTCGACGGGATAGACACGTCCATCGAGGCCATGCCCTGGCGCGGTCCGCCGGAGCAGTCGGCGGACGCGCGGCTCAGCTTCGCCGCGCGGGTGGACAGTGCCCGCCTCCTGCTCGGGCCCGCGACCCTTCCCACGGTGGCCGCCCTGCTGGCACGGGCCCGGCGGGATCTCGAGCCGCCCCGGCCCGACGCACGCGTGCACGTGCTGTTCTGGAGCCCGGAGCAGACCGATCAGTGGCGCCACGCCGACCTGGCGATGGCCATCGCCCAGGGACTCGTCGGCGATGCCCTCGCGGAGGACGACCGGGTCATCGGCGGGCAGCGGGTCGCCGTATCGACGGGGATCTGGAACGGCGGGGCCGATTCGCTCACCGTAGCCGCTCACCTGCACCCGCTTCCCGAGTGGACCGTCGAAGGCGATACCGTCGCCCCCACCCCGCTCGGCCCCGGCGAGTTCCGGGCCCAGGCGCTGGCGCTGTTTCCGCCGGAGGAAGGTGGGCCCGACCCCTACTTTCTCCGTCGCCCCCTGCAGGGCGCCATGTACGACTGGAGCGCGACCTCGCCGCGGGCGCGGGGTGAGCCGTTCGATCCGGACGGCGCGCCGATGCTGCTGCTCTCGTCCGGGTTGGGGGGCCGTGCGACCCGCGAGGTGAGCTATCGCCTCAAGGACCAGGCCCTGGGCGAGCTCCGACGGCCCATCACGATCGTGCCCCGGGTGGACGTGAAGCTCGACCCCGGGACGGATCTCTGGTCTACCCGCACGCCGGGCCCTCACCGGTTCACCGTGACCCTCACGCACGGGGCGCGCGACACTACCCGCGGCACCGTGCGCCTGGTGCTGCCGGAAGGCTGGGCCGAGGTGCCGGCCCAGCGCTTCCGCTTCACCGCGGAGGACGAGCACGAGACGTTCAGCTTCGAGGTCCGCCCGCCGCGGGCGGCCGCCGAGGGCGCGGTCGAGATCCGGGCGGTGGCGCGCGTGACCTCCGGCCGGGAGTACGGCACCGGCGTGTACACGGTGGACTATCCTCATATCCGCCAGCGCGCCTACACCAGGCCGGCCACGGCCACGATCCGGATCACCTCGCTCGCCCTGCCGGAGTTGAGCGCGGTGGGATACGTGCGCGGCGCCTCCGATCTGGTGCCGGAGGCGCTCCGCCGCGCCGGCGTGCCCATCGAGCTGCTCGAGGCGCGCGCGCTCGAGCGGGCCGACCTCTCCCGCTACGACGCCATCGTCATCGGGCCGCGGGCCTACGAGACCGAGGCGGCGCTGGTCGAGAACAACGGCCGCCTGCTGGAGTACGCTCGGGCCGGCGGGCTGCTGATCGTCCAGTACCAGCAGCACCGGTTCTTCACTGGCGGCTTCGCCCCGGACTCCCTGACCGTCGGGGGGCGCCCGCTCACCCTCACGGCGGATTCTCCGGTGGCCGGCTCGACCGAGCCTCCCGTTCGTCCGGCCGCTCCCGTGAGCCACGACCGCGTGACCGACGAGACGGCTCCGGTCGAGATCGTCGCCGAGAACCACCCCGCCGTCCTGCGCCCGAACCGGCTCGGCCCGGGGGACTGGGAGGGCTGGGTGCAGGAGCGCGGGCTCTACTTCGCCCGCACCTGGGCCGACGCTTACCGCCCCGTGCTCGCCACCCACGACCCGGGGGAGCCGCGGCTGGAGGGCGGCCTGCTCATCGCGACGCTCGGCAAGGGGACTTACGTCTATACCGGGCTCAGCTTCTTCCGCCAGCTTCCCGCCGGCGTGCCCGGCGCCTTTCGTCTCTTCGCCAATCTGCTCGCGCTCCGCCCGCCGCGTGCGCGCTGACCGCCGCTCTCGCCGGCTGCTCTCCCTGGCGCTGCTGGCGGTCCTCGCCTGCGGGGGCGACGGCAGGACCCCGGTGGTGATCTACTCGCCCCACGGGCGGGACCAGCTCTCCCTCCTGGAGCACGACTTCGAGGCCCGCCGTCCCGATATCGACGTCCGCTGGCTCGACATGGGCTCCCAGGAGATTCTCGACCGCCTCCGCTTCGAGCGGGTGAATCCCCAGGCCGATGTCTGGTTCGGCGGGCCCAGCACGATCTTCGACCGGGGCATCGAGGACTCGCTGCTCGCGCCCCTTCGCCCCGCCTGGGCCGACCGGGTGGGACCCAATGGGATCGGTCCGGGCGATCTCTACTGGCCGGTCTACCGTACCCCCGCCGTCATCGCCTTCAACAGCCGGATGGTGACCCGGGAGGAGGCGCCGCAGGACTGGGACGAGGTCCTCGAGCCCCGCTGGGACGACAAGGTGCTCATCCGGGATCCGATGGCCAGCGGGACCATGCGCGCGATCTGGGGCCTCATCCTGATTCGCAGCATCCGCGAGACCGGCGACACGGGGCAGGGCATGGCCTGGCTCCGCCGGCTCGACGGGCAGACCAAGGCCTATACCCTGAATCCCGCGATCCTCGACGCCCGGCTGGCCCGGGGTGAGGGGCTGGTGACCCTGTGGGATCTGCCCGACATCCTCATCGGCCGGTCCAAGGGGCTCCCCTTCGATTACGTCTTTCCTCGGAGCGGCACCGTGGTGATCGACGACGCCATCGGCCTGGTGCGGGGCAGCCGGCATCCGGACGCGGCCCGCGCCTTCATCGACTACGTGGGCGGACCGGAAGCCCAGCTCCTGGCCGCCGAACGGGTGTTCCGGCTCCCGGTCCGGCACGACCTGCCCGCCGAACGGGTGCCCGCCTGGGTCGCGGAGGTGGAGCGTGAGATGGCCGTGACACCGATGGACTGGGAGCTGCTGGCGCGGCGTGGGGCCGAATGGATGGGCTACTGGGACCGGCACGTGCGCGGCACCGGCGGGGACGGCGAATGAGCGGCTTCCTCGAGCTGGACGGGCTGGTGAAACGGTTCGACGGCACCGCGGCCGTGGACCGGCTTTCGCTCTCCCTGGAGCGGGGCGAAATCCTGGCGCTCCTGGGCCCCAGCGGGAGCGGCAAGACCACCACGCTCCGGCTCCTGGCCGGGTTCGAGGCGCCCGACGCGGGCCGCGTGCTGGTGGACGGGGAGGAGGTCACGGCCGCCGATCCGGTCTCGCGCCGCTTCGGCATGGTGTTCCAGCACTACGCGCTGTTTCCCCACCTCGACGCGGGTGAGAACGTCGCCTTCGGACTCGAGTCGCTGGGGGTGAGCGGCACCGAGTTGACGCGCCGCGTGGATCGGGCCCTGGCGCTGGTGGACCTGGCCGGGCTTGCCCGGCGGCGCATCTCGCAGCTCTCCGGCGGGCAGCAGCAGCGGGTGGCACTGGCGCGGGCGCTGGCCCCCGAGCCCCGGGTGCTGCTCCTCGACGAGCCGCTCTCCAACCTCGACCCCACCCTGCGGGAGCGCACCCGGCGCGAGGTGCGGGAGGTGATCCACCGGGTCGGGATCACCACCGTGCTGGTGACCCACGAGCAGGACGAGGCCTTCGAGCTGGGCGATCGGGTGGCGGTGTTGCGCACCGGCCGTCTGGAGCAGGTCGGCACGCCCGACGAGCTCTACACCGAGCCCGCGAGTCTCTTCGTGGGCGCCTTCGTGGGCCGGTCCTCGACCCTGCCCGCGACGGTGCTCGGACCGGCCGAGCGGGGGGCGCGGATCCGGGTCGAGGGGGTGGAGTGGGAGCTCGAGCTGCCGGCGGCCCGCCCCCTGCCGCCCCCGGGACCGGCGCTGATGCTGGTGCGGCCCGAATCGCTCCGGCTGGCCGAGCCCGGGCCCGGCGTGCTGCCCGGCATCGTGACCGAGCGACGCTTCGTCGGCCCGTCGGCGCTCTTCACCGTGCGGACCGAGAGCGGCGCCCCGGTCGAGGTCGTGGCCCCGCATCGCGCCGTGCGGGCCGGGCAGCCGGTCGGTCTCCTGCCCAGCCGCCGCCTGGGTGGCGGCATTCACCTGTTCCCCGGGCCGGAGGGCTGATCGCGATGCGCCGTTCCCGGCTCGCCGCGGCGCTGCTGCTCGTGCTTCTCGTCTGGCTGGTCGCCTATCCGCTCCTGCTCGTGCTGGTGGAGGGGCTGCGCGGACCGGAGGGGTGGACCCTGGAGCACGTGCGCGTGTTCCTCACCCGCCCCACCGAGTGGCGGGCGCTCTGGGGCAGCCTCTGGACCTCGCTCGTCAGCGTGGTACTGGCGGCGCTCGTCGGCGTGCCCCTGGCATTCCTGTTCTCCCGCTACGATCTGCCGGGGGGGCGGGTGCTGGGCGGGCTGGTCGCCCTGCCGGCGGTGCTGCCCCCACTGGTGGGCGTGATCGCGTTCCTCTTCCTGTACGGCGAGACCGGATTCGTGTCGCTCCTGGTGCAGTGGGCGCTGGGACTCACCGATCCGCCGTGGCGGCTGCAGGGGGCGGGCGCGATCCTCCTGGTGCACGCCTACTCGATGTACGTCTACTTCTATCTCTTCGTCCGGGCGGCGCTCGCGCGGCTCGACGCCTCGCTCTACGAGGCCGCCGCGAGCCTGGGCGCGGGTCGCTGGCGCACGTTCCGCAAGGTGACGCTGCCGCACCTGGCGCCGGCGCTGGGCGGGGCGGCGCTGCTCACCTTCATGACCGCGCTCGCCTCGTTCAGCGCCCCCTACATCTTCGGCGGCGGGTTCCGGGTGATGACCACCCAGATCGTCTCGACCCGGCTCAACGGCGAGAACCAGCTCGCCATGGTGGAGACCATCTCGCTCACGCTGCTGGCGCTCGCCGCGCTGTGGCTGCTGCGCGGGTCGCCCGCCGAGGATCCCGCGGCGGGGGGCCGCAAGGGGCTCGCGCCGGCCCGGCGGCCGGTACGCCATCGGGGGACGCGGGCGGCGCTGCTGGTGCTCGGATGGGGCCTGGCGGGGCTCCTGCTGCTGCCCCACCTCACCCTGGTGCTGGTCTCGCTGGTGCCCGTCGGCACCTGGACCACCGAGCCGCTCCCGCCGGACTACACCGTTCGGAACTACCTCACCCTGATCCAGGACCCGGTCCGTGCGCGTCCCCTGGTCAACAGTCTCTGGCTGGCCGCGGTCGCCACCGCCGCCGCCGTCGCGCTGGGCCTCGCGGGGGCGATTCTCAGCGTGCGGCGCCGCGCACCCGGCGCCCGCTGGATCGAGGGGCTGCTCGCCCTGCCCTGGGCGGTGCCGGGGACGGTCTTCGCCATCGCCCTGGCGACCGCGTTCAGCGTGCATGCCCCGCAGGCCGGGCGGGTGATCCTGGTGGGGACCGTCTGGATCCTTCCGCTGGCCTATCTCGTAAGGAACCTGCCGATCACCAGCCGGGCGATTCAGTCCGGCTTTCGCGCGCTCGATCCCTCGCTGGACGAGGCGGCCGCCACCCTCGGCGCCGGCCGCTGGCGGACGCTGCGTCGGGTCACCCTGCCGCTGCTCCGTCCCGCGCTCCTCGCGGGGGCGAGCCTCGCGTTCGTCACCGCCTTCGGGGACTTCGTGACCTCGATCATGCTCTACACCTACGACACCCGGCCGATCTCGCTCGAGATTCTCTCCAGCCTGCGGCAGTCCGACGTGGGCGTGGCCGCCGCGTACGGGGTGGTCCTGATGCTGGTGAGCGCGGCCGTGTTCGCCGTCGGCAGCGGGGGTGGGGAAGGGAACACCGGGTGACTGGAGCGGGGAACGGCGGCAAGTTCCGCCGGCTGGCGGTGCTCATCGCGGTGAACTTCGTGGACATGATCGGGTTCATGATCGTGCTCCCGCTGCTCCCGTTCTACGCCCTCGACCTCCGCGCCTCGCCCGAGATCGTCGGGCTGCTCATCGCGTCGTTCTCGATCGCGCAGCTCCTGTCGGCCCCGGTGTGGGGCCGGGTCTCCGACCGCTACGGCCGCCGTCCGGCGCTGCTCATCGGGCTCGCCGCATCGGCCATCGCCTATGTGGTATTCGGGCTGGCCGAATCGCTCTGGCTGCTCCTGCTCTCGCGGGTGGTGCAGGGGGCGGGGGGCGGCACGACCGGCGTGGCCCAGGCCTACGTCGCCGACACCATCGCGCCCGCCGACCGCGCCCGCGCGCTCGGGTGGCTCTCCGCGGCGACGTCGGCGGGCGTGGTGCTCGGTCCGGCGATCGGCTCCTTCGCCGCGCATTTCGGCCGGGAGGCGCCCGGGCTGGTGGCCGCGGCGCTCTGCGCGCTCAACATCGTGTTCGCCTGGCGTTGGCTGCCGGAGTCGAAGCCCCGCGACGACAGCGGGGTCCGGCGGCCCCCGGTGTGGCATACCGCGTGGGCCGCCATGCGGCACCCGGGCAGCGGGCTCGCCCGGCTGCTCTGGATCTACGGCATCGGCATGCTCGCCTTCTCGGCCCAGACCTCGACGCTCTCGCTCTATCTCGGCGCCGAATTCGGGCTGGACGCGACCACCATCGGGCCGATCTTCACCTATATCGGCGTGCTCTCCTTCACCATGCGCAGCCTGCTGCTCGGCCCCATCGTGGACCGGTTGGGCGAGCCCCGGACCATGCGCGCCGGGACCGTGCTGCTCGTGCTCGGGCTGCTGCTGTATCCCGTCCCCCGAAGTCTCTGGACCCTGGCCCTGGTGATCCCCCTTGTGCCGATCGGGACGGCATTGCTGTTTCCTTCCACCACCTCCCTCATGTCCCGGCATTCGGACCCGCGCGACCTCGGCGCCACCATGGGCGTGGCCCAGACATTCGCGGGCCTCGCCCGGGTGGTCGCGCCGCTACTCGCCACGATGGCGTTCCAGCGGCTGGGCCACGGCTGGCCCTTCTACCTGGCCGGGGCGTGCGTGGCGGTGGTGGGGCTCCTGGCGTTCCGGGTGGAGGCGGCACCGAGTATCTCCGTCGGCAGGGCGGCGGAGAAGGAGGCGGGCGTGTCATGAGCGCGGACGATCGGGTCGAGCGACTCGAGCAGCGGGTCGCGGTGCTCGAGACGGTGGTGCGGCAACTGGTTTCTCAGCGGGGCGGAAGTGAGTCGCCCGGCCCGGCGTCCACGAGGCCGGAACCCGCTCCCGCCGTGGCGCCGGCTCCCATCCGCGCGGCCGCTTCGCCGCCCCCGCCCGCCCTCGGCCCCGCCGCCCCGCCGCCCCGCCGTCCCGCCGCACCGCGCTCGTCGCTTCCCGAGCTGACCGAACAGTGGATCGGCCAGCGCGCGCTGCTCGCCATCGGGGTGTTCGCCCTGCTCATGGCGCTCGGCTACCTGCTCAAGCTCAGCTTCGAGCGCGGCTGGATCCCGCCCGTGGCCCGGTGCATCGGTGGTGCGCTTGCCGGCGTCACCGTCGGCGCGATCGGCTGGCGGCTGCAGCCGCGCTACCGGACCTACGGGGCCGCGCTCATCGGCTGCGGGGCCGGCATGATCTATCTGAGCGTCTGGGCGGCCTGCCGGCTCTACGAGGTGATCCCCTCCACCACCGGCATCGTCGGTCTCGCGCTCGTGTCGGTGGCGCTCGCGATGCTGGCATTCGCCATCAATGTCGAGGCGCTTGGTGCGACGGCGGCGCTGGGCGCGTTCATGGCGCCCGTCCTGCTCGGCAGCGACCGGGCCAATGCCAACCTCCTCCTGCTCTATCTCGCGAGCATGGCCGTCGGGCTCGGGCTGGTCGCCGCGCGGCAGCGGTGGCGGCTGGCGACCTTCGTCGTGGCCGCGAGCTACTTCGCGGTCGGCACCGCCGGCGCCGCGGAGCGCGCGGTGCCGTGGGCGGTGCTTCTGTTCGGCGTCGTGGGCGGTACCGCGGGGCTCTACCTCGGCCTGCGCGAGCGCTGGTGGGAGACCCGGCTCCTCACCTTCTCGGGTGGCTGGGTGCTCCTCGGCGCCGCCGGCGAGCGACTGGAGAGCCACTGGCCCGTCGTGCTCGCCGGGCTGGTGCTGTCGGCCCCGGTCTGGTGGCACGGGCTGCGTGCTCCGGCCGTCCTTCCGCTGCGGCTGGCCGCCCAGTCCGAGGGCCCAGGCTGGTCCGTGGGCGAGGCGATCTACTTCTTCACCACCCCGTTGCTGCTCGGGTGGGCCTTCCATGGGCTT
>DASUSR010000102.1:0-7548 GCA_036375015.1 Gemmatimonadales bacterium | reverse complement strand
GCGCGCGCGCGCGCCCCGACGATCAAGGATGTCCCGGCGGACGACCCGGGGCCGCCCTGGTACACGCCCGTGTTCGGCGGTGGGCCGGTGCTTCCCGGCGCCTACATCCCGAGCGACGGCACCTGGGCCGCCGTCGTCTTCTGGCGGGAGCCGGCCTGCATTCCGGCGACGTTCGATCTCCTGCGGCTGATGGACATCCCGGCGGCCTTCGCCTGCCCACTCACCGTCGCGGGCAGGGCGTGGTTCAGCCCGGGCTCGCCGATCCCGACCCAGGAGCGCTACGACGGACTCGGCGCCGTGCCGGTCGCCTTCGTGCTGCTGTCGGAGCTGCAGGCCGCCATGGGCGACAGCCCGACCGACCTGGGCGCCGAGCCCGACCTCTATCTCGCCGAGCTGACGGCGCTGCCGTCATTCAACCTCGGTGCGGCGGACGTCTTCCGCACGGTGATCCACAACTCGACCCAGGCCGCAAACCCGGGACACGAGGTGGTGGATGCCCGCGGCAGCATCCAGTCAGGTCCGTTCGCCGGCCGGCGCTTCCGGTACCACCACAACGAGCGCTTCGACCCCGAGAGCGGGATCCACAGCTTCCAGTCGGTCGTGATCGCGTTCGACTGAGTGTAGGGAGTTTGTCGTGGGTTGGCCAGACGGGTGGGGAGGGGTGAAGGGTGAAGGGTGAAGGGGCGCGCGCGCTACCGGAGCTGATAGGCGAGCTTCACGAAGAACCCGTCGCTCCGGCGCTCCAGGCGGGACCAGTTGAACTCCGCGTCCGTCTCCAGCGAGCTGCCGTAGCCGAGGAAGGCCACCGTGCCCGGCGTGGGCTCGAACGAGGCGAGCAGGTCCACCCGGAGCCCGTTGTACTCGCTCGCCGGACCGGCGACGCCGCCCACGTAGAGCGGCTCGCCGGTCACGGGCTCGACCAGCGCCGCGCGGCGCTCCGACCGGTACTCCCCAATGGCGCGGAAGAAGAGCGCGCGGCTCGGCTGGTACTCCAGCTTGAGCCGGGGGATCGTCGCCCGGGCGAACTCGCTGCCGTCGAGCCGGCCCAGCCGGAGCAACGTGGTGTTGGCGGTCACCCGCACGGTGGACGTAGGACGCAGGCCCAGCTCGCCGGTGAGCTGCCAGCCCCGGCCGGTGGCGGCCTCCTCGAAGATGGCGGCCCTGCCCCGCCGGTACGACAGCGTGGCGTTGAGCTTCCGCCAGGTCGGCGTGGTGATGCCGACAGTGCCGGTGAAGCCGGAGAAATCGTCGGCCGGCCGGTACGCCGACCCCGCGGCGGCGCCGACGGTGTAGTCCGCGTAGGTGCTGTCCTGGAAGGTCACGAAGTCCCGCTGCACCCGGCCGTTCAGCTCCCACCCCCCGCGGAGCTGGAAGGTCGCGTCCACCCAGTCCGCCCCCTCGAGGCCGGGCCGGAAGCCGAACTTGTCGTAGAGCCAGGTCCGCTCCGGCCCGCCGAACAGGGTGAGGTTCTCCAGCAGCGCACCGCGCGCGCCGTAGAGGGTGTACCGGTTGAAGAAGTGCCCGGTCACCACCCCGCTCCGCAGCCGGTTGACGAACCCCGCCTGGCCGTCGAACCCCTCGCCGAACCCGTTCAGCATGTAGTTGAAGCCCCACGAGCGCCCGGTCCGGTCGAACTCGAGCAGCCAGATGGGCGCGGTGCGGCGCCGCGAGGGCTCGCGGGTGAAGGAGGCGCCGTACTGAACCTGGGCGTAGTACAGCCCCCACACATAGCGGAAGTCGCCCGCCAGGACCCGGTTGTGGAGGTCGCCCCGGTCGCGGTTGGTGAAGGTGACGCCGGCGATCGAGTTGCTGCCGAAGTCGCGGCGGAGCCGGGTGACGTTGAACCAGGCGTCGCCCTCGCCGGTCTCGTCCACGGCCGTCAGATGCGCCACCCCGAGCTGGCCGAACTTGCCGGTGAGCTTGGCGCCGGCCTTCGGGTTCACGATGCGTCGGGTGTAGACCAGCGTCTGGGGCGAGCCGAACAGCTCGATCCCCTCGAGGAAGAAGGGCCGCTTCTCGGGGAAGAAGAGAGCGAACCGCTCGTTCACCGTCACCTGCGCCGCGTCGCTCTCCACCTGGCTGAAGTCGGGGTTGAGGGTGGCGTCCAGGGCGTAGCTGGTGAAGCCGAGCCGCAGGTTGAGCCCCGCGTCGGGGTCGAGCGACTCGCGCTCGAAGCTGCCGGTCGCGTCGTCGCGGATGCCGTTGGCGCTGGCGGTGACGAAGGGCTGCGCCTCCACCGAGACCCCGCGCCGCAGGTCGTGCAGCCCGCCCAGCGCGCCCTCCTGCCCCAGGAAGCTCGCGTTGGCGCGCCGCACGTCGGTCCAGGTGTCGGTGTAGCCGGTGCGCTGCACCACCCGGGTCACGTTGAAGCCCCACACCTGCGCTCCGCTCCCCGGGTAGCGCAGGCTCTTGAACGGGATCCGGATCTCCACCTGGTAGCCCTGGTCGGTGATCCGGCCCTTCGACTCCCAGGTGAAGTCGGGGTTGAGGTCGGTGCTGCCGGGGATGAGGCTGCTCACCTGGCCCGCACCTTCGCTGCGGACGCCGTCGCTCTGGGCGCCGAGCGGGTTCACCCCGAAGGAGAAGGCCCGGCGGCGGTCGTGGAAGGTGTCGAGGTCGATGATGATGTGGTCGTCGTTCGCGATGTTGTCGCGGTCGGCGACGGTCGCGCGGATGGAGCCCGGCGAGCGGTCGTGGGCCAGGACACCGAAATGAATGGCGTCGGGCGCGTACCACACGAGGACCTCGGTCTTCTCCTCCGCCGGCCGGCCGTCCACCGGCTGGTACTGCCAGAAGCCAGTGAGCCGCGCCGCCCGGGACCAGACCGGCTCGTCGAGCACGCCGTCGATCCGCACCTCGGCCTCGAGCCGCGGGATCTCCGCCGTGGGCGAGCCCCTGCCCTCGACCACGGGGGCCGGGGCCGGGGTGAGGCTCTGGAGCATGAGGAGGAGCGCGAGCGTCATTGGAGCCCTCGGCGTGGTGCACCGGAGAACTGCTCCAATTTACGCAACCGCGCGCGCGCGGGTTTCCTGATTCTTGCTCGGGAATACCTACGAATCGTCGGTGCCACGGGGGCGAGCGGGCGCTACCGCGTTGCCCGGCATCGGCCCCCGCGCGCCGGGCACTCAGTGCGGCGTGACGCGCTCGGGCAGCATCTCGGGGGCGTGCGGCTGCGACTGACCCCGCTCGCGCACCAGGGCGCGCTCGGTGAAATCCTGGCGCTCCTGCAGCTCGGCGAGATCCTGGCGGACGGCGAGGTGCTCGTCCTCCAGGACCCGCAGGCGCTCGGCCAGCTCGCTGTGAGCGCCGCGATCGCCTGAGCCGCGCCGGTCGATCCAGCGGGCCGCGGCCCAGCCCACGCGAGCCATGATCAGGGCGGTCGTCATGACGAAGGTCAGCTGGGTGAGCTCTCCGATGTCCATGGGGACAAACATGCCGCGGGCGCGGCGCGCGGGCAATCCAACGCGCGGATGGCCGCCCCCGGAACCGACAGGTATATTCGCCCCGACGGCCCGTTCTCCCGCTGCACACACCTAGGAGGACAAGATGAGCAACCTGGTGATAGCACTCATTGTCCTGGCCGCGCTCGCGTTCGTGCTCGCGGTGGTATCCAGTTTCAGCGGACCGATCGTGGGGACGGGCGCGGAGGCCTACTCCCGCGCCTGTACCAATCTGGCGTTGCTCGCGATCGCCCTGGTGCTGACCTTCGGCAGCACCAGGGAGACCGGTCGGCAGCTCTAGCGGGTGTAGCGGATCTCCTTCCCGGCCTGCGAGGTCGCGCCGCCAGGAGATCCGCCCCTCGATCGTGCGTCAGGAGGAACCCATGAGAGGAATGCTCCGAACGCTCTCCCTGCTCGCGGCGGCATCGGTCGCGGGCACCCAGTTCGCGGCCGCGCAGGCCGCCCCCACGCCGGGTCCGGAGCACGCGCGGCTCGGCTTCTTCGTCGGCAAGTGGAAGGCGGAGGGGGAGATCAAGCCGGGACCCATGGGGCCGGGCGGCAAGTTCACCGGCTCCGACACCTGCGAGTGGTTCGAAGGGCGGTTCACCGTCGTCTGCCGCTCCGAAGGCACCGGGCCGACGGGCCCGAGCAAGAGCATGGGCATCCTCGGCTACAACAGTGAGGAGAAGGTCTACACGTACTACGGGGTGGACAACACCGCGATGACGATGTCGAGCGTCCCGCGAGGCACCGTGCAAGGGGATACCTGGACCTACACCGATGAAGGCACGATGGGGGGCGCGAAGTACAAGTCGCGGGTGACGATCAAGGAGCTGTCCCCCACCTCGTACACGTTCAGGATGGAGATGCAGGGGCCGGACGGCAAATGGATGCCGATGATGGAGAGCACCAACACGAAGATGCAGTAGACCGGGGCCACGCCCCATGAATCCGCCCATCGGTCTGGAGGACGCGGTGCTGGCGGCGTGGAACACCAGCAGCCGCGTCACCGAGTACCTCATCGAGCACATGCCGCCGGCCCTCTGGTCGGCGGCGGTGCCGGGGGTCCCGAGCCGCACGATCAGGGCGATCGGCGCCCACCTGCACAACTCGCGGTGCAACTGGACCCGGACCCTGGGCCGGGAGCATGGCATCGTCGCGCCTGCCAGGGTGGATCACCGGGCGGTCACCCGCCGGCAGCTCGGCGTGGCCCTCAGAAGGAGCAGTCGCGGTATCGCGGCCCTCCTGGAGCTGGGTTGCAGTCATGGGGGTCGCATCCCGCCGTCCAGGGCCTACGTCTGGCGCAACCTGCCGCTGGACGTCGGGCACGTGCTGGCCTATTTCGTCGCGCACGAGGCCCATCATCGCGGCCAGATCGTCATGGTGGCCCGCCAGCTGAACTGCCGCTTGCCCGCCGCCGTCAGCGCCGGGCTGTGGCAATGGCAGACGCGCTCGCGCGAGCCGTCGGCGCGCTGATGGCTCGTTGGGCGTACCGTTCATGGGAGAAGGAGTCCACGAGATGTCCGAGCGATTAGAAGTCCCGTTTCCGCCTCGTCCCGGCGAGCCTTCAGGCGCTCGCGTCGAGCCGCCATGGGTTCCGGTCGAGCCCCGATGGGAATACAAGGAACTGGTTCGCGAGGTCGGTGCCGACACGCTTCCGTCGGAGGCGGAACTCAACGACCTGGGCAGCGATCACTGGGAGCTGGTTGGAGTCGTGAGCGAGGGCCGGTGCATCCGCTTCTACTTCAAGCGCGAGCGAGTCCGATGAGCGAGCGGACGGCAGCGGGAATCGAGTAGTCCTCGCCCTTTCCGCCCGCGCCGCCCGCGCATAGGTTGGCAACATCCTCCCTTCGGGGCCCCGCACCGCCAGCCCTTTTTCCCTGGAGCGCCATATGGCCGTCGCCAAGATCACCGAGATACAAGCCGCCTCTCCCAAGAGCTTCGAGGACGCCATTCAGGTCGGGATCGCCCGGGCCGAGAAGACGCTCCGGAATCTCTCCGGAGCATGGATCAAGAGCCAGCAGGTCGTGATCGAGAAGGGGAAGGTCACCGAGTACCGGGTGCTGATGAAGGTCACGTTCGTGCTGCAGGACTGACTCGGTCCGGTCCGACTGGTGGCTGCGCTACAGGTGACGCCACGGGCCCTCTTGACAGGGAGTTCGCCCGGGCCGTAGTGTGGCTCGCTGGTCGCCGTCCACATGTCCCAGACGTTCTTCGCGGTGGCCCCGATGCGGGGGCTCACCGCTCTTGCGCCGCTTCCCGGGGGCGATCTCCCGGGAGCGCCGGAGAATGCCGAGCTTCGTTCCGCTGTTCGCCGCGTCGGCGTCGCTGGAGCGGGAGGTCCCGCTCACGCTGGCCGATCCGGCGCGAGGGGTTCCGGTGGGCGAACCGGCGGTGCTCCGCCCCGGCGTCGCCCGCTACGCGGGTCGCACGCTCCTCTTCGGGCGGCTGGCGCTGGGGAACACGCCGCTCGCGAGCCCGGCGCGCGCGGCCGTGCGGCGCGTAGCCATCGCGCCGAGCGCCGAGCTGCCCGGCGGCGAACTGCTCGAGCTGTCGCCCCTCCCCTTCGGCATGGAGCCGGTGCTCCGCCGGCTCCGCGGCCTCCCCACCTTCTATCTCTCGCCGTTCGACACCGCCATCGAGGACGACACGCTCGTGGCCGCCGGCCAGGCGCTGGCCGGGAGCGTCTCCACCGCGCTGGCCGCCGCGGTCTTTCCCGACGGGCTGCAGCTCGCGCCCTGGGCGGGGCTGGAACTCATCGGCGGCGCGCTCACCGCCGCGGGCGATCCCGGCGCGGGAGACTGGATCGCGCGCACCGCCGCGCTCTACGGCTCGGCGCCGCGCTGCCGCGTGCTCGACCACGCCGGCCGGCCGCTCGTGGACGACCCGGATCCGGCGGTCCGCAAGTCCTTCACCGTCCGCCTGCGAGATGCGGCCGACGACGCGCTGCTCGCCGAGCGCGCCGTCACGCTCGGCGCCGACTCCGACCTCGAGACCGCGCTCGCCGCGGCGCCGGGCTCGCCGGCATCGGTGGTGGCGCCGGCCGGGCGGTACGTCGAGGTGGAGTGGGCCGGAGCCCCGCGCCCGGGCGACGCAGCGGCGGTGGTCGCGTCGGTGTACGAGACCCGCGACGCGGCCGCGCCGGCGGACGAGACGGCGTCATCGCCCGCGCTCCGGCTGCCCGCGATCCCGCGCATGACCCTCCAGGTGCTCGACCTCTCCCGCTGGTATCCGCCGGTGGCGCAGGACACCGCGATCGCCCGTTACCGCGCGGGGTCGCGGGTGGAGCCGCTGGTGGACGGGATCGCCACCTTCCAGCGCCTGGCCGCCGACCTGCGGCAGGCCGCCGGCCCCGAGCACGGGGTCTACCTGGCGGGCTGGACCTTCAACCGCTTTCCGCTCGACCCTGCCGCCTCCGACGAGGACATCGTGGACGTCGCCGAGCGGATCGCCGGCGCCGGCGGCGTCGTCCGGGTCATGTGCACCAAGATGGTCAACCTGCGCGACCCCGACCTTCCCAACACCCGCGCGCTCGCCATCGTGGTCGTCACCCTCCTGAGCGACGCCGCGCTGGTCAAGAACGTGCTGGCCAACGCCCACGGCAAGGAGAGCGTGGACGGCCGCGGGATGTTCGCGTTCGTGGTCACACCGGGGATCGTGTTCCTCATCGCGTCGCTGATGGCCAACCACGGCGACTTCCAGTGGCTGCTCGACGCCATGCTGGAGACGGCCACCGACACGATCGACGCCTTCAACGCGGCGGTGCCGGGCTCGGCGGTCTTCTCCAGCAACCCCCACCGGCTCGCCGACAACCCGCTGGCCGACAACCTCACCCAGCCGCTCTGGGGCATGGAGGGCGACGCCGACCAGTTCAACGTCTGGCACAACAAGTCGCAGATGGTCCGGCGTCCGCCCGGCGGCGGCGAGAACGGCTGGGTGGGATACCTCGGCGGGATCGACATCAACCGCAACCGGGTGGATGCGCCCGGGCACGGCGTCGGCGGCCCCTACCACGACGTGCACGCCCGGGTCACCGGGCCGGTGGTGCGCGACGTGTTCGTCTCGTTCGAGGAGCGCTGGCGGGTGGACCACGGCCTCCCGGAAGACG
>DASUSR010000101.1:0-2326 GCA_036375015.1 Gemmatimonadales bacterium | reverse complement strand
CGCGGACGCCGCCCCGCGGGACGTGAAGGAGCTGGTGTTCCGGGCCGCCAAGAGGCTGGCCGTCGAGACCGTGCTCGTCGCCAATCAGCGGCTCCAGACGCCGCCCGGCAATCCGCTGGTGACCGCCGTGTGGGTGGACGGCGGGGCCGACGTGGCGGACCAGTACATCGCCACGCACGCCGCGCCCGGCGACCTGGTGGTGACCCAGGACATACCGCTGGCCGCCATGCTGGTGCCCCGGCGGATCGCCGTGCTCGACCCCCGGGGAGAGGAGCACACCGCCGAAACCGTCGGCGAGCGCCTCTCGGTGCGCGACTTCATGGAGCAGGCGAGACTGGCCGGCGCGGTCACCGGCGGGCCGCGACCCTACGATGCCCGCGCGAAGCAGGCCTTCGCCGCCGCCCTCGACCGGGCGCTCACCCGGCTGCGTCGGGCCCAGCCGTGACCGCCGCGCTCCGGTACTCGCCCACGGAACGTCGCTGGCGTCTCGCGCTCACTTCCGTCCTCGCGGTCTATGGCTGGCTCATCCTGCGGACCGTGGGCACCTACCGCTGGCTGGACAGCCTGGATCTCGCCATTCACGAGACCGGCCACCTGGTCTTCGCGTTCGGGGGCGAGCGCCTCACCCTGCTCGGCGGCACGCTGATGCAGCTGATCGTGCCGGCGGCGTTCGTGGCGGCCCTGTGGCGGCGCGGCGACCGCCACGGCGCCACGGTGCCTCTGTGGTGGCTGGGACAGAACTGCTGGAACATCTCGGTGTACATGCGGGACGCCCGGACCCAGGAGCTGCCCCTGGTGGGCGGAGGCGAGCACGACTGGGCCACCCTGCTGGAGCAGCTCGGCTGGCTCGAGCGGGATCAGGCGCTCGGCGGCACGGTCTATCTCCTGGGCGTGGGCCTGTACGCCCTCTCGGTCGTGGCCGGATGGCTCCTGCTGGAACGGCGTGACCACCAGACCTTGGGCTAACCTGCGGGAGGTCTCCGATGGACGAGGGGATGACGACCACGGCGTTCACGCTGGACGGCTACCGCATCGTCGAATCGCTCGGGGTGGTGCGGGGCGTCACGGTGCGGTCGCGCTCGCTCCTGGGCACGATCGGGGCCAAGTTCGAGACGCTCATCGGCGGGCACATCAGCATGCTCACCACCCTGTGCGAGCGGGCCCGCGCGGACGCGTTCGACATCCTGCTGGCACACGCGGAGCGGCGGGGCGCGAACGCCATCGTCGGGCTCCGGTACGACGCCACCGAGATCATGTCGGGGGTCACCGAGGTGCTCTGCTACGGCACCGCGGTGATCGTCGAGCCGCTGGAGCGGTAGCTCCCGCCGGGGCCGGCCCGGGATGTCGAGAACGCCGGCCCGGCTCCGACTCCTATTCGAAGGCGCCGCCGGCGCCCAACACCAGGAGGAGGACGAGCGATGAAGTACATGCTGATTATGCACGCGCCCCGGGGGACAGAGGAGTACCAGGTGAACAACTGGGCCCCGGAGGACTTCAAGGCCCATATCGCCTTCATGCTCCAGCTCAACAAGGATCTCACCGGGACCGGCGAGCTGGTGGGCGCCGAAGGGTTGGCTCCCCCGGGGCAGGCCCGGGTAGTGCGGGAGGGGACGAACGGGGCCCCCGCCGTCACGGATGGTCCCTTTCCCGAGCCCAAGGAGTTCCTCGCCGGGTACTGGATCGTGGAGGTGGACCGTCCCGAGCGAGCCTACGAGATCGCGGCCCGCGCCTCGGCGGCCCGGGGCGTGGCGGCGTCCCGCTCACCATCCCCATCGAGGTCCGCCAGGTGATGAGCGCGCCCGCCGATCACGGGTGAGGTGACCGCGGTCCCCGCCGATGCCACCGTCGGGCACCTGCTGCGCGAGCTCGGGCCGCAGGTGCTCGGCGCCGTTGCGCGCCGCCACGGCGACTTCGCGGCCGCCGAGGACGCGGTCCAGGAGGCCCTGATCGCCGCGGCGCGGCAGTGGCCGGTGGCCGGGCTGCCCGACAATCCCCGGGGCTGGCTCTACCGGGTGGCCATCCGGCGCCTCACCGATCTTGTGCGTAGCGAGGAGGCCCGCCGCCGCCGCGAGGAGGCCGTGGGGGCCGAACTTGTCGGAGACGAGACCGGAGTGCAGGTCGAGGACGACGCGCTCGTCCTCCTCTTCATGTGCTGTCATCCCGCGCTCACCCCCTCCTCGGCCATCGCGCTCATGCTGCGGGCCGTCGGCGGGCTCACGACCGCGGAGATCGCGAACGCGTTCCTGGTGCCCGAGGCGACGATGGCGCAACGGATCAGCCGGGCCAAGGCCGGCATCAAGGCGTCCGGGATCCCCTTCAGCCTGCC
>DASUSR010000100.1:0-2976 GCA_036375015.1 Gemmatimonadales bacterium | reverse complement strand
CGGAAGGCAAGCAGCAGAACCGCCGGGTGGAGCTCATCCGACTGTAGGCCCCGTTCCTGGCCGGGACCCTCGCCCCGGCCGCCGAGCCTCATTACGACCGCCCTTCCGGCCGTCCCGGCCGGGGGGCGTCGTATTTGCAGGAGGTCATCCCCGCAG
This sequence comes from Gemmatimonadales bacterium, assembly GCA_036375015.1. Lineage (GTDB taxonomy): Bacteria > Gemmatimonadota > Gemmatimonadetes > Gemmatimonadales > GWC2-71-9 > CAVVWJ01. The sequence goes on along the minus strand of DASUSR010000100.1, from coordinate 2,820 downwards.
GGCGGCCTCCCGGCAGAACCGGGTCGGACCCCCCACCCGGGTCGAAACAGATAGCCGAAAATGGTTGTACTATTCAGGGTGCAGGAAGCACCTCCCAACGCTTCTCGAAGGATCGTTCGATGTCCGCTCGCTCGTTGAACTGGCTCAAGTTCGGGGGATTGGTGGCCCTGGCGTTCGCCCTCGGGCTGCTGTTCGCCGGGCTCCTCGACCTGCCGAGCCGCTCGTCGGCTCAGGTCCAGGGCAGCACCGCCTCGACCATCGCCCAGGTTCCGGCCCCCAGCATCCCCGCCGCCCGCCCCCTCCAGGACCTGAGCGAGGCTTTCGCGGCGGTGGCGGAGCACGTCAAGCCGAGCGTGGTCTACATCCGCTCCCAGCGGACCGAACGTACCGCCAACCGCCAGCAGCGGGTTCCCCCGGGGATGGAGCGGTTCTTCCCCCGCTTCCGGCAGCAGCCCGAGATCGAGCAGGGCAGCGGGTCGGGGTTCATCGTGTCGGCCGATGGGTTCATCCTCACCAACAATCACGTGGTCGAAGGCGCCGAGCAGGTGACCGTGCGGCTGCTCGACCGCCGGGAGTTCAAGGCCAAGGTCGTCGGCACGGACGCCAACACCGACGTCGCGGTGCTCAAGATCGAGGCCCGGCAGCTGCCTCCGGTCGCCCTGGGCAACAGCGACGACGCGCGGGTCGGGGAATGGGTCCTCGCCATCGGCAATCCGCTGGGCGAGGGGCTCACCTTCACCGTCACTTCCGGCATCGTGAGCGCCAAGGGCCGGGCCCTGAACGGGCTCCCGGGCCGGGGCCAGGGCAGCATCCAGGACTTCATCCAGACCGACGCGGCCATCAATCCCGGCAATTCCGGCGGGCCCCTGGTGAGCGTGCGGGGCGAGGTGATCGGCATCAACTCCGCCATCGCGAGCGAGACCGGGTTCTACTCGGGATACGGATTCGCGATCCCGATCAACCTGGCCCGCACGGTCATGAACCAGCTCATCGAGTCCGGGCGGGTGCACCGCGCGGCGCTCGGCGTCTCCATCGCCGACGTCACCATCAACGACGCCCAGTACGTCGGCCTGCCCGAGATCCGGGGCGTGGTGGTGAAGGACATTCCGAGCGACGATTCGCCGGCCAGGGCGGCCGGGATCGAGCCGGGCGATATCATCGTCGCCGTGGACGGGAAGCCGGTCGAGTACGTGGGCCAGCTCCAGCAGGTGATCGGCTTCCGCCGCCCGGGCGAAGTCGTGAAGGTCGAGGTGGCCCGCAAGGGCGGCCAGCGCCGGACCTTCAACGTCAAGCTGCAGGAGCTGAACGCCTCGCCCCAGCTCGCCGCGGCCGAGGAACAGGGCGAGAACGCGGCGGAGGCCCCGGGCGGCACGGCCATGAATCGGCTCGGAATCAGCGTCGAGCCGGTCTCCCCCGACGCCGCGCAGGAGCTGCAACTGCCGGCCGACGCCCGGGGGCTCATCGTCACCTCGGTCGTGCCGGGCGGGCCCTCCTGGGAAGTGCTCTTCGACGATCCCCAGCGAGGGGGCCCCGACGTGCTGCTCTCCATCGAGGGCAAGCCGCTCCGCAACGAGGGCGATCTGCGGAAGGCGCTGCAGGCGGAGAAGCCGGGCACCATCGTCTCGCTCCGGGTGTACAACCCGCGGGCACAGAGCCGCAGGGTCGAGCGGATCCGCCTCGGCGACGCCCAGTGATCCCGCGCTAGGTCGGCCGCGGGAACGAGCCGGTCGAGGGGGCATGCCACGAGGCATGCCCCCTTTGCTTGGCCTCGGGTGACAATGCCCGCAGGGGCACTATGTTGGGTGAATGGCGCTGGACGGCATGATCTGGGACATCGACGGGACGCTGATCGACACCAACCCGACCCACGTCGAGGCCTGGGTCCGCGCCTTCGCGGCCGGGGGTTACCGGATCCCGACCGACCGGGTGGAGCGGGAGATCGGCAAGGGCGGCGATCAACTGGTGCCGTCGGTGCTCGGCCCCGCGGCCGAGCGGCGGGACGGCCACGCCCTGCGGGAGGCCCAGCGGCACGCGTACCTGGAGCTCGCGGCCTGCCGGCGCTTCGAGGTGTTCCCCCGCGTGCCCGAGCTGTTCCGGGCTCTCTCCGAGCGGGGCATCAGAACCGCCCTCGCCACGTCCAGCAACGCCGGACCTCTTCAGGGCACGCTGGCCAGCGCGGGACTCGATCTGACCGAGCTGGCCGACGAGCTCGTCACCAAGGACGATGCCGGCGCGAGCAAACCGGCCCCCGATCTGGTGCTGGCCGCCGCCGAAGCGCTGGGCTTGAGCCCCGCCCAATGCGCCATGGTCGGCGACACGGTGTTCGATGCCCAGGCCTGCCTGGGGGCCGGCGTAGTCTGCCTCGGCGTGCTCTCCGGCGGAGCCGACGAGGAGGACCTCCTGGCGGCGGGAGCCCGCGCAGTGTGGCGCGATACCGGACACCTGTACCGGGACCTGGACCGTGCGCTCGCGCTGGCGTCGCCCGGGTCGGGACGGCTGGACCGCGTCCGGCTGGAGGCGCTCATGGCGGACGCGCTCGAGGTCGCCCGGACCGGGCTGGTCAAGGGCGAGGTGCCGATCGGGGCGATCCTGGCGCGCAGCGACGGCACGATCCTGAGCCGGGGCCACAACGAGCTGCGTGCCTCCCGGGACCGGACGGCCCACGCCGAGATGCTGGCCCTGCGCCGGGCCGCGGGCCGCCTGGACGGGGCGGAGGACCTGGTCCTGGTGACCACCCTCGAGCCCTGCGTGATGTGCACCGGCGCGGCGATGGAAGCCGCGGTGGATACTGTGGTGTACGCCCTCCCGGCCCCGCCCGAC
>DASUSR010000099.1:0-8765 GCA_036375015.1 Gemmatimonadales bacterium | reverse complement strand
AGCCCGAGCCCGCTCCCCTGTCCGGGGCTCTTGGTGGTGAAGAAGGGCTCCAAGATGCTGGCCTGGGTGACCGCATCCATCCCCTCGCCGCTGTCTCCCACCGAGAGCATCACATAGGATCCCGGCGTGAGCCGGAGCTGCTCCGCGAGGAAGTGCCCGTTCACCGTCACGTTCTCGGTCTGGATCGTGAGGGTACCGCCGTTGGGCATGGCGTCGCGGGCGTTGAGCGCCAGGTTCATCACCACCTGCTCGAGCTGGACCTGGCTGGCGCGCACGGTCGCCAGGTCGTCCGCCAGCAGGGTCCGAAACCTGATGTGCTCGCCGATTAGCGGTCGGAGGAGCGACTCGAGCCCCCGGATCACGTCGTTCAGCTGCAACACCTCGAGCCGGGCCACGTCCCGGCGGCCGAAGGTGAGGAGCTGACGGGTGAGCGCGCCGGCGCGCTCCGCCGCGTCGATGATCTGCTCCAGACTCCGACGCAGCCTGCCCGGTCCGGGCACGTCCCGCAATGCGAGGGCGGCGGTCCCCCCGATGACCGTGAGGAGGTTGTTGAAGTCGTGGGCGATGCCCCCGGCCAGCCGGCCGACCGCCTCCATCCGCTGCGCGTTCTGGAGCTGCGCCTCGAGGGCCCGCTGCGCGGTGACGTCCCGCTTGATGGCCGACGCGCCGATCAGCCGGCCGGCGGAGTCGCGCAGCGGCGAGAGGGTAAGCGACACCCGGATGCGCCGGCCGTCCTTGCGGACCCGGTCGGTCTCGTAGTGCGCGATGTGCTCGCCGCCGCGGATCCGGGCGAGCAGCGACCGCTCCTCGTCGTGCAGCTCCGGCGGGATCAGCTTGAAGATGGAGGCGCCGAGCATCTCGTCGGGGGAGTACCCGAAGATCCGCTCGGCGGCGGGGTTCCAGGTGCGGATGGTGCCGTCGAGGTCCTTGCTGACGATGGCGTCGTCGGCGGAGGCCACGACGGCGACGAGGCGCAGGCGGTCCAGCTCCGACGAAGACGGCGGGTCAGCGGCCATGGGCGAGGCCTCGCGGCTCAGACGTCCAGATTGGTCACGTACTTGGCGTTTCGCTCGATGAACTGGCGGCGCGGCTCGACCTGGTCGCCCATCAGCTCGTCGAACAGGTCCGAGGCGGCGGTGGCGTCCTCCATGGTCACCCGGAGGACGGTGCGCTTCTCCGGGTCCATCGTCGTGTCCCAGAGCTGGTCCGGGTTCATCTCCCCCAGGCCCTTGTAGCGCTGGATGTTCACGTTGCCCCTGCCGTCTCCTCCGCTGAGCCGCTTGACGAACTCGTCGCGCTCGGCCTCGCTGTAGGCGTAGAAGATCTCCTTCCCCCGGGCCACCCGGAAGAGGGGCGGCTGGGCGATGTAGACGTAGCCCGCCTCGATCAGCTCCTGCATCTGCCGGAAGAAGAAGGTGAGCAGCAGCGTCCGGATGTGGGCCCCGTCCACGTCGGCGTCGGTCATCAGCACGATCTTGTGGTAGCGGGCGTCCTCCAGCTTGAAGTCGTCCTTCACGCCGGTACCGATCGCGGTGATCATGGCCCGGATTTCCTCGTTGCTGAGGATCTTGTCGATCCGGGCCTTCTACACGTTGAGGATCTTGCCCCGCAGCGGCAGGATGGCCTGGAACTCCCGCTTGCGGGCCTGCTTGGCGCTGCCGCCCGCGGAGTCGCCCTCCACCAGGTACAGCTCGCAGAGCGCCGGATCGTCGTAGGAGCAGTCGGCGAGCTTGCCGGGGAGCACCGCGTTCTCCAGTCCCGACTTCTTGCGCACCAGGTCGCGGGCCTTGCGGGCGGCCTCGCGGGCCCGCGCCGCGCTCACCGCCTTCTCGATGATGTTCCGGGCCACCGGGGGGTGCTCTTCGAGGTAGCTCCCCAGGTGCTCGTTCACCACCGTGCGCACGATCCCCTCGACCTCGGAGTTGCCCAGCTTGGTCTTGGTCTGCCCCTCGAACTGCGGCTCGCGCACCTTCACGTGCAGCACGCAGGTGAGCCCCTCGCGGATGTCCTCGCCCGAGAGGGTGAACCCCTCCTTCTTGAGGAAGTCGCGCCGCTTGGCCACGTCGTTGATGGTGCGGGTGAGCGCCGACTTGAACCCGGTCAGGTGGGTGCCGCCCTCGTGGGTGTTGATGTTGTTCACGAAGGTGAAGGTGTTCTCGTTGTAGCCGTCCTCGTACTGGAGGGCGAGATCCACCTCGACGTCGTCCTTGACCGCGCTGAAGGCGATCGGCTTGGAGTGGAGCGGCTTCTTGTTGCGGTTGAGCCACTGCACGAACTCCGCCAGCCCGCCCTTGGCGTAGAAGGTCTCCTCCTTCTTCTGGTCCTCGCGCTCGTCCTTGATGGTGATCGAGATGCCCTTGTTGAGGAACGCGAGCTGGCGCAGCCGGTCGGCCAGCGTGCTGTAGTGGAACTCCAGCACGGTGAAGATCTCAGGGTCCGGCTTGAACCGCACGATGGTGCCGGTGCCCCGGGCCTTGCCCAGGACCTCGAGCTTCTTGACCGTCTTGCCCCGCACGAACGCCATGCGGTGCCGGTTGCCGTCGCGGTCCACCACCACCTCGAGCCGCTCGGAGAGCGCGTTCACCACCGACACGCCCACCCCGTGGAGCCCGCCCGAGACCTTGTAGCTGTTCTTGTCGAACTTGCCGCCGGCGTGCAGCACCGTGAGCGCGACCTCCACCGCCGGCAGCTTCTCCGTCGGGTGCATGCCGACCGGGATGCCGCGCCCGTTGTCCTGCACCGTGATGGAGTTGTCGGCGTGGATGGTCACGTTGATCCGGTCGCAGTGCCCGGCCAGCGCCTCGTCGATGGCGTTGTCCACCACCTCGTAGACCAGGTGGTGCAGGCCGTTCTCGCTGGTGGACCCGATGTACATCCCGGGGCGCTTGCGGACCGCTTCCAGCCCCTTGAGGACCTGGATCGATTCCGCACCGTACTCCGGCTTGGTGCCCTCGAGGAGGGCGGCGTCGGTCTTGGGCATATTCTCCATCGTTCAGGGCCGGGGCCGGTCGGGGGAGACGGGCACCCAGCGGATCTCCTTCACCCGGCCGGTGCGGCCGGCATTGATGCGCGCCAGGATCCGGGGCGTCATCAGCCCCAGCTCGGTGGCCCAGGCCGCGGTGGCGACCCGTACCCGCAGCACCCCGTCCGGTGTCACCGACTCGGGCGCGGTCACCGCGGCGATCTGGGGGCCCACCAGTTCGGGCCAGGCCTCGATGACGCCGGCCTGCTGGAGCCGCTTGGCGAACCCCGACTGCCTCAGGTACGAGGCGAGAGCGTCGGCGAGCGGCGCCGGCTTGCGCGGCCCGCTCACCGGGCCAGTCGACCGTCGTGCATCTGCCAGACCTCCAGGTCCAGCTCCTCAGGCAGCTCGTCGCGCCTGGGGGCGGTGAGGAACACCTGCCGGTCGGGGCGCAGGAGGCGGCGGGCCAGCCGGCCCTGCCGCTCCCGGTCCAGCTCGGCGAAGACGTCGTCGAGCAGGAGTGCCGGCTCGGTGTCCCGCGCGGCGCGCAGCGTGGCGATCTCGATCAGCTTGAGGGCCACCGCGGCGCTGCGCTGCTGTCCGGTGGAGCCGTAGTCCCGCACCGAGCGCCCGCCGATCTCGAGCCGCAGGTCGTCCCGGTGCGGTCCCACCGTCGTCATGCCGCGGGCCCGGTCGGCGGGCGCCGCGGCCTCGAGCGCCTCCGGCCAGCCTGCCGCATCGGCCAGCGCCGGCTCGGCCCGGTAGCCGAGCCGGACGTCGGCCCGCTCGCCGATGCACTCGAGCTCCGCGCGGAACTGCTCCGCCGCGCCGAGCGCCCACCGCTGCCGGATCGCGGTCACCTCCGCGCCCGCCTGTGCCAGCGGCGGGTCGAACGCCTCGGCCAGCTCGGGCCGGTGCTGCCGGAGCGCGCTGTTCCGCTGGGCCAGCGCGGCCCGGTAGCGGCCCAGCGCCCGCAGGTACCGGGGCTCCGCCAGCGAGAGCAACCGGTCGAGATACTGCCGCCGCTCGGCCGCCGGCCCCGCCGCGAGGCCCACATCGGCCGGCAGGAAGGCCACCGCGAGCCAGCGCCCCACCGCCTCCGCCACCCGGGCGGGCTCCTCGCCGTCCACCAGGATCCGCTTCCGCTTCCCGGCCGCCAGATAGGTCGCGGCGACGGTGCCGGCGCCCGAGTCCGCGAGGGCGGCCTCCACCCGGAAACCGGTGCCCCCGAACCGCAGCACCTCCTGGTCGGCGGCGCCGCGAAGGGAGCGGAACAGCACCGGGTAGTAGACGGCCTCGAGGAGGTTGGTCTTGCCCTGGGCGTTCGCGCCGAGCACGGCCACCCCGCCCGCCGGCGGCTCGCACTCGAGGTCCGTCAGGTTGCGGAAGCCCCGGGCCACCAGATGGCGCAGCCGCACTACTCGATCGAGAGCTGCCGGATCGCGGTGAGGCCCTGATTGCCGAGCACGTCCACCCCCCGGACCCGCACGATGACGGTGGTGCCGCTCAGTCCGATGGTCGGGATCGGCAGGCCGAAGTTGACCGTGTCCTCACCCTGGCCGGGGAAAGGCAGAAAACCCTGGCCGGTCCCGATGACCTCGAAGTACAGGGTATCCACTCCGTCCGGGTCCACGCTCCGGCCGCCGGCGATGAACGGATCGCCCTCGGTGAGCACCGAATCCCGGGACGGAGTGTCGATGGTGGTGACCGGCCCCCGGTCCTCCCCGTCCGGCACCTCGTTCGGGAAGGTGAGCCGCTCCCGCTCGCCGCACCCGGCGAGCAGGGCCAGCAGGAGCAGTGGAATCACCTTGTCGGGCATGGGAGAAATTTAGCCTCGTCAGGGGCGAAAGTGCAGGTGGCACAAGGGGGTATGTGCCCCTCTAGACCCCTCGAAACTCCGCCTTCCGCTTCTCCAGAAACGCCCCCGTCCCCTCCCGCATGTCCGCCGTTCCGGAGAGGAGCCCGAAGTAGGCGGCCTCGAGCAGCAGGGCGTCGTCGAGGCTCATATCGAAGCCGGCGTCCACCGTCTCCAGGCAGGCGCGGACGGCGAGGGGCCCGTTCTCCAGGATGGCGCGCAGCAGGGCCTCGGACTCCGGGATCACCCGGTCGGCGGGGACCACGAGGTTGACCAGGCCGATGCGGTGGGCCTCCGCCGCGTCGATCATCCGGCCGGTGAGCAGCAGCTCGAGCGCCCGGCCCCGGCCGACCAGACGGGGCAGCCGGACCGTGCCGCCGTAGCCGGGGCCGATGCCCAGCTTGACCTCGGGCTGGCCGAACTTCGCCTGCTCGGCGGCTACCCGGAGATGGCAGGCCATCGCCAGCTCGCACCCGCCGCCCAGGGCGAAGCCGTTGACCGCGGCCACCACCGGCTTGCCGCACCGCTCCAGCCGGCGGAAGACCGCCTGTCCCTCCAGCGAGCGGGCCCGGCCGTCGATCGGCCCCTGGCCCGCGATCTCGCCGATGTCCGCGCCGGCCACGAAGGCCTTGGGGCCGGCGCCGGTGAGGACGACCCCGCGGACGTCGCGCTCGCGCTCCACTCGTCCGACCGCGTCGCTCAGCTCGCGGATGACCTCCGCGTTCAGCGCGTTGAGCTTGTCGGGACGGTTGACGGTGATCCGGGCGATGCCGTCGGCGAGGTCGAAGAGCAGGGTGGCGTAGGACATGAGGGCCTCGGTCGGGGTCGTTGGGTGCGGACAAAAGGTAACCGCGTGGGCTATCTTCTCCCCGTGCCCATGCCTCAGCCCATCGCCTGGTCCACTCACGGCATCCGCGTGCTCGACCAGACCCTCCTCCCCGGCGAGGAGCGCTATCTCGATCTCGATACCCTGGACGGCGCCGCGGAGGCGATCCGGAGCCTGCGGGTGCGGGGGGCGCCGCTGATCGGGATTGCGGCCGCCATGGCGGTGGCCGCGCATGTGGGGCGGGTCGGCGGCGGGGCGGCGGGGCGGGGGCTGGAGGAGGTGCGGCGCGCGAGCGCCCTGCTCGGTGCTACCCGGCCCACGGCGGTGAATCTGCATTGGGCGCTCGGGCGGATGGAGCGACGCGCCGAGGCGGCGGCGAGGGCGGGGGAGGATGTGGCGGCGGCGGTCCGGGCGGAGGCGCAGGCGATCTGGGACGAGGACCGGGCCATGTGCCGGCGGATCGGCGAGCTGGGCGCCGAGCTGATCCCGCCCGGCGGCACGGTCTGCACCATCTGCAATGCCGGCGCGCTCGCGACCGGTGGGATCGGCACTGCGCTGGCGCCGGTGTACCTGCTCCAGGAGCGGGGGCGGGCGCCGCACGTGCTCGTGCCCGAGACCCGTCCGCTGCTGCAGGGCAGCCGGCTGACCGCCTGGGAGCTGGCCCGCGCGGGCGTGGCCTGCACCCTGATCGGCGACGGCATGATCGCGAGCCGGCTCCGCCGCGGCGACGTGACCTGCGCGCTCGTGGGCGCCGACCGGATCGCCGCCAACGGCGACGTGGCCAACAAGATCGGCACCTACGGGCTGGCCCTCGCGGCCCGCGCGCACGGGGTGCCGCTCTACGTGCTCGCCCCGGTCAGCACCATCGATCCGGCCACGCCGAACGGGGCCGCCATCCCGATCGAGGAGCGCGCGCCGGACGAGGTGGCCGGGTGGGGCGGACGCCGGACCGCGCCGGAGGGGATCGGGGTGTGGAACCCCGCGTTCGACGTCACGCCGGCCGAGTTGGTCACCGCGATCGTGACCGACCGCGGGGTGGTGCCTCCGGGAGAGCTCGCGCGGGTGATGGACTAGATGCCGTCCATCCTCGCGCTCGACCAGGGCACCACCGGGTCCACCGCGCTGGTGGTGCACCAGGACGGCCGGATCCTGGGCCGCGGCTACCGCGAGTTCACCCAGCACTATCCGCAGCCCGGCTGGGTGGAGCACGACCCCGAGGAGATCTTCCGGGTCTCCGTCGAGGCGATGGCCCAGGCGGTCGCCGCCGCGCGGGAGCGGCCGGTGGCGCTCGGCATCACCAACCAGCGCGAGACCGTGGTGCTGTGGGACCGGCACACCCTCTCGCCGGTGGCGCCGGCCATCGTCTGGCAGGACCGCCGCACCAGCGCCCGCTGCCGGGAGCTGCGGGAGGCGGGACTCGAGCCGTTCCTGCGGGAGCGCACCGGTCTCGTCCCCGATCCCTACTTCTCCGCCACCAAGCTCGAGTGGCTCCTGCGCGACGCCGGCCTCCGGCGTCGGGCCGAGCGGGGCGAGCTGGCGGCCGGGACGGTGGAGAGCTGGATGGTGGCCCGGCTCACCGGCGGCCGGGTGCATGCCAGCGACCACACCAACGCCTCGCGCACCCTGCTGTACGGCCTGCGCCGCCGCGACTGGGACGAGGAGCTGCTCCGGCTGTTCGGCGTGCCGCGGGAGGTTCTGCCGGAGATCGTACCGTCCGCGGGAGTGGTGGGCGAGTCGGATGCCGCGCACCTCGGCTTCGCGCTCCCGATCGCGGGGCTCGCCGGCGATCAGCAGGCGGCGCTCTACGGGCAGGGGTGCTGCGAGTCGGGGCTGGCCAAGAACACCTACGGCACCGGCGCGTTCCTCCTGGTCTACCGCGGCACGACCCTGCCGCACCCGGCGCCCGGCGTGCTGGTCACCGCGGCCTGCGGGCCCGACGGCTCGCCGGCCTACGCGCTGGAGGGCAGCCTCTTCATCGCCGGCGCGGCAGTTCAGTGGCTGCGCGACGGGCTCGGGCTCATCGCGCGGGCGGAGGAGACCGATGCGCTGGCCCGCAGCGTCCCCGACACCGGCGGCGTGCACTTCGTGCCCGCTTTCGTCGGGCTCGGCACGCCGCACTGGGAGCCGGAGGCGCGGGGCACGATCACGGGACTGACCCGGGGCACCACGCGGGCGCACCTGGTGCGCGCGGCGCTCGAGGCGATCGCCTTCAGCAGCGCCGAGCTGCTCCAGGCGATGGCGGCGGCCGACGGCTTCGCGGTGCCCGCGCTCCGGGTGGACGGCGGCGCCGCGGCCAACGACTGGATGATGCAGTTCCAGGCCGACGTGCTGGGCATCCCGGTGGAGCGTCCCGACATGGTCGAGACCACGGCGCTCGGCGCGGCCGGGCTCGCAGGCGTGGCGCTCGGCGTGTGGCGGGGGACGGGCGACTTCCTGTCGGGACGGCGGTTCACCCGGTTCGAGCCGCGGATGGATGCGGGGGAGCGGGGCCGCAGGCTGGGCGAGTGGGAGAGGGCGGTGGGGACGGCGCTGGGTTGGGCGCGGAGGGAGTTCAGGGTCTAGGCAGGGAGTCGAGGGTATAGAGTCGAGGGTCTAGCGTCGAGGGTCGGGAGTCCAGCCGGCGACTCGACTCTCGACTCTCGACCCCACGACTCTTCAGAAGAACCCCTCACGCCGCCGCGCCTCCCTCCTTCGCCGGCCGGTCTCGCCGGTCGGCCGCGGGCCAGGCGACGTTCCGCGCGCTGCGCCAGGCGCCGAGCCGTTCCGCATCGTTCCGGAAGCGGAACCGGTTCAATGCGTCGAGCTGGCGCACCAGCCCCATCACCTCGGCGGTAACGGCGTACAGGTCGGCATGCGCGCCCACGTGGGCCGACCGGCCGGCGTGCTTCTCGTTGAGCGCCGCCTCGAACTCGTCGAGCATCCGGCCGAGGTCCTCCGGGAACGATTCGGGCATTCCGTAGCGCTGCAGCAGCTCGCGGTGGGCGAGCGCGGTCGCGGTGGCGACCCGGCCACAAGGCCACCGGAGCGATGCCGACCACGACGTGGGAGCCTCCATAGCTGGCGTGAAAATGCGGCGGCAAGTGCTCTTTGGGATACATCTGGATCACAATCCCGAAGAACCG
>DASUSR010000098.1:0-5729 GCA_036375015.1 Gemmatimonadales bacterium | reverse complement strand
CCGAGTCGATCGGAAACGTGCTCAACACCATCGCCGCAAACATGCGCACCGAGGCGCTGCTCAAGCAGTCGCAGGCGCTGACCGAGAGCCTGCAGGCGCAGCAGGAGGCGCTCACCGAGACCAACAAGCGGCTGGAGCAGCAGACCCGCTCGCTCCAGAAGTCGGAGGAGCTGCTCCGCAAGCAGCAGGACGAGCTGCAGCGCACCAACGCGGAGCTGGAGGAGAAGGCCCACCTCCTGGCCGGGCAGAAGGCCGAGGTGGAGCAGAAGAACAAGGAGGTGGAGCAGGCCAAGGTGGCGCTGGAGGAGAAGGCCGAGCAGCTGGCCCTCATCTCCAAGTACAAGTCGGAGTTCCTGGCCAACATGTCGCACGAGCTGAGGACCCCGCTCAACAGCCTGCTGATCCTGTCCCAGATGCTGAGCGAGAACACCGAGGGGAACCTGACACCGAGGCAGGTCGGGTTCGCCCAGACGATCCACGGCTCCGGCTCGGATCTGCTGGACCTGATCAACGACATCCTGGACCTCTCCAAGATCGAGTCCGGCACCATGGCGGTGGACGTGGCCACGGTGCCGTTCGGGGAGGTCCGGAAGTTCGTCGAGGGCACCTTCCGCCAGATGGCCGACCTCAAGGGGCTCGACTTCGTCGTGGACGTCGATCCCTCGCTGCCTCCCGCGCTGCAGACCGACAACAAGCGCCTCCAGCAGGTGCTCAAGAACCTGCTCTCCAACGCGTTCAAGTTCACCGAGCGGGGCGGGGTCTCCCTGCGGGTGTCGCCGGCCAGCGGCGGCTGGAATCCGGAGCACGAGGTGCTCAACGCGGCCAACGCGGTGGTCGCCTTCTCGGTGCGGGACACCGGCATCGGCATCCCCAGCGAGAAGCACGCGGCCATCTTCGAGGCGTTCCAGCAGGGCGACACCGGCACCAGCCGGAAGTACGGCGGGACCGGGCTGGGCCTCTCCATCAGCCGACAGATCACCCGGCTCCTCGGCGGTGAGCTCCGGATCGACAGCGCGCCGGGGGAGGGGAGCACCTTCACGCTCTACCTCCCGCTCATCTACCCCACCCAGCCGGCCGAGGCGCCGACTTCCGAGGCGGCCGGTGAGGGCGCGACAGCCGCGCTCGTGCCCACCGCGGCCTCGCGCGTCACGCTGTCGCCGATCATCGAGCGCGAGGTGGCCGACGACCGGGGCCTGGTGGAGCCCGGCGACCGCATTCTGCTCATCGCCGAGGACGACCCGGGCTTCGCCCGGATCCTGCTCGACTTGGCGCGCGACCGGGGGTTCAAGGGGCTGGTGGCGCAGCGGGCCGACCGGGCCCTCGCCCTGGCCCGGGAGTACCAGCCGACGGCGGTGACGCTCGATCTCCGGCTGCCCGATGCCGACGGGTGGACCATCCTCGACCGGCTCAAGCACGATCCGGCCACCCGGCACATCCCGGTGCACATCATCTCGGTGGAGGAGAACTGGCAGCGCGGCCTGCGGCTCGGGGCCATCGACTTCCTCACCAAGCCCGCCACCAAGGAGTCGCTGAGCGACGCGCTCACCACGCTGCACGAGTTTATCGACCGGCCGGTCAAGCAGCTCCTCGTGGTGGAAGACGACGCGGCGGCGCGCCAGCGCATCGTGGAGCTGATCGGCAACGGTGACGTGCAGACCACGAGCGTGGGGAGCGGACGCGAGGCGCTCGAGGCGCTGCGGCGCCAGCGGTTCGACTGCATGGTCCTCGATCTCGGCCTCCCCGACATGACCGGGTTCCAGCTGATCGGCCGGGTCAAGAGCGAGATCGGGCTGCGCAAGCTGCCCACCGTCGTCTACACCGGGAAGGAGCTCACCCGGCGGGAGGAGGCGGAGTTCCGCCGCCTGGCGGAATCGGTGGTGATCAAGGACGCCGAGTCGCCGGAGCGCCTCCTGGATGAGACCGCCCTGTTCCTGCACCGCGTCACGGCGCGGCTGTCCGAGCCGCAGCGCCGGATGCTGGAGCAGCTGCACCGCGCCGCTCCGACACTGGCGGGCCGGCGAGTCCTCATCGTGGACGACGACGTGCGGAACATCTTCGCGCTCACCACCTTCCTCGAGCGCAGCCGGATGGAGGTCACCTACGCCGAGAGCGGCCGGGAGGGCATCACACGGCTGCAGGAGGGCGGCGACATCGACGTGGTGCTGATGGACGTGATGATGCCGCAGATGGACGGGTACGAGACCATCCGCGCCATCCGGGAGCACCCCCGCTTCCGCCAGCTTCCCATCATCGCGGTCACCGCCAGGGCGATGAAGGGAGATCGGGAGAAGTGCATCGAGGCCGGCGCCTCGGACTACATCGCGAAGCCGGTGGACATGGACCAGTTGCTGTCGCTGCTTCGGGTATGGCTGTACCGGTAACGGCGGCCGGGCAGGGGGGCGGGGCGGAGGGGCAGTCCGCCCCACTGCCCCGCGGCGACGACGCGTCCCTCGGCGAGCGGTTCGGGTCGCCGCCGGTCAACATCCTCCTGGTCGACGACCGCCCGGCCAACCTCCTCGCCCTCGAGGCGATGCTCCAGGGGCTGGGCCAGAACCTGATCCGCGCGGAATCCGGCCGGGACGCCCTCAAGTGGCTGCTGACCAACGACTGCGCGGTGATCCTGCTCGACGTCAAGATGCCGGGCATGGACGGGTTCGAGACCGCGAGCCTGATCCGGGAGCGGGACCGGTCGCGCCATACGCCGATCATCTTCCTCACGGCGGCGGACAAGACCCACACCCAGATGGTGCGCGGCTACGCGGTCGGCGCGGTGGACTATCTGGTGAAGCCGGTGGTCCCCGAGTTCGTGCGGTCCAAGGTGGCGGTCTTCGTGGAGCTGGCCAAGAAGACCGAGCTCCTGCGCCGGCAGGCCGAGCTGCTGCGCGCGGGGGAGCAGGCCGCGCGGGAGCTCGCCGCGGAGCAGGCCGAGCTGGTGCGCGACCTGGAGCACAAGAACCGCGAGTTGGAGAGCTTCAGCTACGCCGTGTCCCACGATCTCCGCGCGCCGCTGCGCCGGATCGAGAGCTTCACCCGGGCGGTGCTGGAGACCCAGGGCGAGCGCCTCGACGAGCGAGGCCGGCGATTCCTCGACCGGGTGCGCGAGTCCATCCGGGAGATGAGCCAGCTGATCGACGACGTCCTGCACCTCGCCCGCGTCACCCGCGCGGAGGTGCGGGAGCACGAGGTGGACCTCAGCGCGCTCGTGTTCCATGCCCTGGCGCGGCTGCGGGAGGCGGAGCCCGAGCGCGTCGTCGAGACGCAGATCCGCCCCGGCGTGATCGTGACGGGCGATGGGCGGCTGCTCCGTGTCGCGCTGGAGAACCTGGTGGAGAACGCCTGGAAGTTCACCGGGCGGGCGCCTGCGCCCCGGATCGAGTTCGGCATGACTCACGTCGCGGGGGAGCCCACCTACTTCGTGCGCGACAACGGGGCCGGGTTCGACATGGTCTACGCCGGCCGCCTCTTCGGGCCCTTCCAGCGGTTGCACCGGGCGGACGAGTTTCCCGGCTCGGGCATCGGGCTGGCCACGGTCCAGCGCATCGTGCACCGGCACGGCGGCCGGGTCTGGGCCGAGGGCATGGTGGGGCAGGGGGCGACCTTCCACTTCACCCTGGGACGGCTCCGCGGGTGAGAGGGGGCGCCGTGAGCGGTCTCCCCGAGGATGTCCACCCGCGGACCGGCTCTTCAGCTTTGCGGTCCTTCGTGCTCCTCGGAGCGCAGCGTCCGGTGCTACGCGGACAAGCGCCGCCTGCCTCCGGAGCATGAAGCGGCCACCCGCATCAGGAGTCCGCCGGCCGGGCCACCCGGCACCCCACCAATGTCGGATGATCGAGTACGAGCGCATCGTCGGGCACCCGCCGCATCGCCCAGACCGCTGCGAGGTCACCGCCGGCCAGCGCCAGCATCAGCCATCCCCACAGGAGCAGAGTGCCCGAGCCGGATATCCAGGCCGCCGCGACCGGCACCGCGCCCAGCACCAGCGCGGGCAGCAGGCCGGCGGCCCGGTAGGCGGACGCGGTCACCGGGGCGGCGCAGCTCGCGAAGGGGGTGAGGGTCCGGCGCTGGAATCCGATGCGTACGGCGGCGCGCGGCGCGCGCCCGAAGAGGAGAAAGCCCGCGGCGTGCAGCAGCTCGTGCAGCAGCACTCCGGCCGCCAGCAGCGCGAGACCGAGCGGCAGCGGCGGCAGCCCGGCGGCGGTGGAGGCAAGCCGGTCCCCATCCCAGATCAGCAGGAACGGCCCGAGGGCGAGCACACCGGAGAGCGGCAGCCACGCGAGGGCAACGAGATTGGCCCGGAATACCGACATGGTCGCGTCGACCGGCTCGCCCGGCCCCCTCGCGGTCACCGCGACGACGACTCCCGGCGCCGCCGGTCGGCCTCCGTCCGGTTGCGCTCGCGCGCCTGCACGATGCCGCAGAGCTCCCGGTGGTGCGGCTGGAGGATCGGACACTCCCGGGTGCCCTTGTGGAGCACCATGTCCTGGGCGAGGTCCGGGCCGGTCACGGGCGGGCGCACTTCGCCCTTGCGTTCGGTCATCTGCGGTTTCGCTCGTCAGCGGTCGTCGGTGCCGGGCTTGGCGGCGGCGTCGCTCATGCGGCTCAGCCCGGAGGGCCAGCCGGAGGGCCGGATCGACTCCCCGCGGAACTCGAAATGGTCCTCGCGCAGGAGGCGCTCCCCGGTGATCACCCCGGATTTGGACGGATCGCCGTACAGCAGCGTCACCACCCGGTGGATCAGGGTCTCGACCGGCGTCCAGACGCCGGCCTCGATGCCGGGATACAGGTAGGCGTGCTCGGCGCGCAGCCGCGCCTGGCGTCCTCGGGGTGTGGTCATGAAATCCTCGACTGGGGGGCGCCGCGCGAAGCATAGGAGCACGGGGGTGCGCTCGCCAGGGGAGCGGCGGGCACGTGGGGCCTCAGGCCGAACGCTCCTTGAGGCCGAGCGACACGAGATGCAGCACGATGAGCCCGATCGCGCCCTGCAGGATCAGCCGGGTGGTGATCCGCCGGCGCTCCAGCTCCTGGGTCTGGTGAATCAGCTGCCGCAGCTCGAGCTGGCGCTTGCCGGCCGGCCAGCTCCGGGTAAGACGCGCTTCGACGGCCGCGTCCGCACGACGGGTGGTCGTCACCCACTCCCGGCCGGTCCAGCCGGCCCACACGGCCATGAGAAGCAGGGTCAGGTAGTAGGCGAGCAGCCGCAACCGTCACTCTGCCGGCGCGTCCGCCGGCGGCTGCGGCTCCAGCAGGAGACCGTCCCTGGTGTATCGGCCGATGGCCCGGCCTCGGTGCCACAGCTCGAGGGTCACGTCTTCCGGCCACAGCGTGGCGCGGTCGTAGGCCAGGTACAGGCGCTTGAGGTTGTACTCGGCGGAGCTCTGCGAGAAGGCATCGGGCGAGAGTGCCACCACGAGCAGCCCGGGCTCGACTTCCTCATAGGCCTCCGCGATCCGCAGACGGGTGACGTCCCGCAGGGTCTCGCGCAGGCCCTGATCCAGCTGGAGCTGCGATGCCGACCGCACGCGAGCCGCGGGCGGAGCGCCGCGAGCCGCGCTGTCGCTCCCGGGCGTTTGGGGCCGGCTCCGGCTCACGGGTGCGGGGGACCGGGCCGCCGGCGTGGCGGTGCCGCTCGGACCCGCCGCCGCCGTCACAGGCAGCGGCTCGGGCGTGAGCGGCAGACCCGCCGCGCGCTTGCGCTCGATCTCGGCGATCGTCTGCTCCATGCGCACGAA
>DASUSR010000097.1:0-4317 GCA_036375015.1 Gemmatimonadales bacterium | reverse complement strand
AGGGCGTGGTGGACCCCGTGGCGCTGCACCGGCGCACCGACAGTCTCCTGCGCGGGGCGGGCTCCGCCAGGAGTGCCGCGCGGGCCCTGCGGGAGTTCGCCGCGGCGTTCCACGATGGCCACTTCCAGGTCCGGCGTCCCCCTCCCGCCCTCGTGCGGCGGCTGGGCGATTGGTGGCTGGGGCGCGGGCAGGAGCCGCCCGCGCTGGAGCTCGACGCCGGCGGGATCTGCTCGGCCCTCGGGTACGAGCGCAAGGAGGACGACGGGCTCCTCCTGCAGCTGCCGCAGGCCCATCGGCTGACCGAGGACGGTGCGCCCTTCCCCGCGGCCACGCTGCCGCTGGCCGACGGCCGCACGGCGGGAGTGCTGCGCATCGCGAGCTTCAGCACCCACCGATACCGTGGCATCTGCGAGTCGGTGTGGCCCCGTGTGCGGGACTCGCTGCCGCAGGCGGAGGCCTGCGGAGAGGAGTGCGAGGATGCCGTCTGGTGGGCGGTATCCAACGAGCTGCTGGCCGAGGAGCGCCGCGCGCTGGCCGCGCTGGAGCGGGCCGGCGCGAGCCTGCTGGTGGTGGACCTCACCGGCAACGGCGGCGGCACCGACTGGGCGGACCCCGCAGCCCGCCAGTTGAGCCCGAAGCCGCTTCGGGGGCAGCCTAGCGGCTTCATCCGCCACCGTCACTACGTGCCGCGGCTGGCGGACGCGGTCCGGGACCTCGATTCCGCACTGGCGCTCCCGGAGATCACCGACACGCAGCGCACCCTGCTCACAGGCGCCCGGGCGCGCGCCGACTCGGCCCACCGGCTGGCGCTCGAGCCCTGCGACCGCACGGCCATCTGGACCCTGGGCCCGCGCGCGGTGTCGTGCCGGCAGCTGCAGGCCGGGCTGCTCCACGTCACGGGATGGCTCGACTACCTGCCGCGGGGGGAGGCCCGCGGGATGCCTGCGGGGACCGCCATCTTCTGGCCGGCGGAGTTCGACTATGTGGAGGGAGCGTGGAGCGGCCCGGTGCTCCTCGCCGTGGACGAGAGAACCGCTTCGGCGGCGGAGCAGTTCGTGGTGCTCCTGCGGGACAATGAGGCCGCGGTGGTGGTCGGATCGCGGACGGCGGGGGCCGGCTGCGGGTACACCGATGGCGGCCTACCGGTGCGGCTTGAGCACAGCGGCCTGGAGGTGAGGATACCCGATTGCGCGCGCTACCGCCGGAACGGGGACAACGAAGTGGCGGGCGTCGTCCCGGACCACGCGGCGGGCTGGGACGACGCCGGCGCCGACCAGGCCCGGTCGTCGACGCTGCGCGACCTGCTCAGCCGAGTCCCTCCCGCAGGAACTGCCGCAGCACCCGCTGCAGGATACCGCCGTGCCGGTAGTAGTCCAGCTCCACCGCGGAGTTGAGCCGGACCACCGCGGGGAAGACGGTCACCTTGCCCGACTCGTTGCGCGCGGTCACCGTGACCCGCCCGCCGGGCGTGAGTCCCTGCGCGATGCCGGTGACGCTGAAGACCTCGGTCCCGCTCAACCCGAGGGATTTCCGGTCGGTGCCCGGCTCGTAGGCCAGCGGCAGCACCCCCATCCCGACCAGGTTGCTCCGGTGGATCCGCTCGTAGCTTTCGGCGATCACCGCCCGCACGCCGAGCAGCGCCGGCCCCTTGGCGGCCCAGTCGCGGCTCGACCCGGTGCCGTACTCCTTGCCGGTGAGGACGACGAGCGGCGTCCCCTCCTCCTGATAGCGCATGGCCGCGTCGTAGATGGAGACCACCTCGCCTGAGGGGAAGTGCAGGGTCCAGTTCCCCTCCTTGTCCGGCACCAGGACGTTGCTGATGCGCACGTTGCCGAAGGTGCCGCGCATCATCACCTGGTGGTTCCCCCGCCGGGAGCCGAAGGTGTTCCAGTCCACCTGCTCCACCCCGTGCTCCTTGAGGTATCGCGCCGCCGGACCGTTCTTCGGGATCGACCCGGCCGGTGAGATGTGATCGGTGGTCACCGAATCGCCCAGCACGGCCAGCGCCCGCGCGCCGTTGATGTCACGCAGCGGGGGCGGCTCGGCCGGCAGGTCGCGGAAGAACGGCGGCTCCTGCACGTAGGTGGACCCTTCGTCCCACTGATAACGGCTTCCCGACGGTACCTGGAGACCGCGCCAGGTCTCGTCGCCCTCGAAGACCGACCCGTAGCGCCGCTCGAACAGCTCCGGCTTGAGCGACGCCGCCATCGTCCGGCGCACCTCCTCGGCCGTGGGCCAGATGTCCCGCAGGAAGACCGGACGGCCGCCGGCCCCCAGGCCGAGCGGCTCGCGGGTGAGGTCGATGTCCACCCGTCCGGCGAGCGCGAAGGCGACGACCAGCATCGGGGAGGCGAGATAGTTGGCCCGCACCTGAGGATGGACCCTCGCCTCGAAGTTCCGGTTGCCGCTCAGGACCGCGGCGGTCACCAGCGCGTGCTCCTCGATCGTCTGTCCGATCACCTCGGGGAGCGGCCCGCTGTTGCCGATGCAGGTGGTGCAGCCGTAGCCCACCACGTTGAACCGGAGCTGCTCGAGATAGGGCAGCAGTCCCGATCCCTCGAGGTAGTCGGTCACCACCCGGGAGCCGGGCGCCAAGCTGGTCTTGACCCAGGGCTTGGTGCTGAGCCCCCGCTCGACCGCTTTCTGCGCCACCAGCCCGGCGCCTATCATGACCGAGGGATTGCTGGTGTTGGTGCAGCTTGTGATGGCCGCGATCACCACGGCGCCGTCGTGCAGCGAGATCGGGGAGCCGTCCAGGACGCACTCCACATTGGCCGGCGCATCGAGGTCCACCGTGTCCTGGTGGGCCTCGGCGCCGTGCTCGCCGATGGTCACGCTGGCCCCGCCCTCGCCCACCCAGCGCGAGTATGCGCTCTGGGCCAGCTCCCGCCGCGCGGCCGGCACGGTGGGGCTCATCAGGGTGGGCAGGTTGACCACGAAGTTCCGCTTGAGCTCGCTCAGCGGGACCCGGTCCTGCGGGCGTTTCGGCCCGGCGAGGCTCGGGACCACGGTCGTGAGATCGAGCTCGAGGGTGGCGGTGAACTCCGGGTCGGGAGTGTCGTCGGTGCGGAACAGGCCCTGCTCCCGGCAGTAGCGTTCCACCCGGTCCACCACCTCCCGTCCCCGCCCCGTGCGCTCGAGGTAGCGGAGGGTCTCCGCGTCCACCGGGAAGAAGCCCATCGTCGCGCCGTACTCGGGCGCCATGTTGGCGATGGTGGCCCTGTCGGCCAGGCTCAGCGAGGAGAGCCCCGGGCCGTAGAACTCCACGAACTTGTCCACCACCCCCTTCTTGCGCAGCATCTGGGTGGCGGTGAGCACCAGATCGGTGGCGGTGGTGCCGAGCGGCAGCTCGCCGGTGAGCTTCATGCCGATCACCTCGGGCACCAGCATGAAGTACGGCTGCCCCAGCATCACGGCCTCCGCCTCGATGCCGCCCACGCCCCAGCCCAGCACGCCGAGCCCGTTGATCATGGTGGTATGGGAGTCGGTGCCGACGAGGGTGTCGGGATAGGCGGTGAGCTCGCCGAACTGCTCCCGCAGCTGGACCACCGGCGCCAGGTACTCGAGGTTCACCTGATGCACGATGCCGGTGCCCGGCGGCACCACCCGGAAATTCCGGAAGGCCCGCTGGGCGAACTTGAGGAGCTGGTAGCGCTCGCGGTTGCGGTCCATCTCCAGCTCGACGTTCAGCTGATAGGCGCGGTCGGAGCCGAAGTAGTCCACCTGGACCGAGTGGTCGATCACCAGGTCGCAGGGTACCACCGGGTTGATCCGGTCCGGGTCGCCCTGCATCCGGGCCATGGCATCCCGCATGGCCGCCAGGTCCACTACGCAGGGCACCCCGGTGAAGTCCTGGAGCACCACCCGCGCCGGCATGAACGGCACCTCGCCGCGGGAGGCGCCGGTCGGCTGCCAGCCGGCCAGCGCGCGGACGTGGTCTTCGGTCACGATGCCCCGCCCGGCGTGTCGGAGGCCGTTCTCCAGCAGGACGCGGATCGAGAACGGCAGCCGGTCCAGCTGGGCGAGGCCCTGCCGGCCGAGCTCGGGAAGGCGGTAGACGGTGGCCTGGGTATCGCCGAGCCGGAGCGTACCGCGGGCGCCGAAGGGATTGTGGGAGGGGCTTGGCATCGTCGTCGGTCGCAGGTTGTCGTTGGAGACAATATAGGGGGTCCCCGCTATCCTCCGTGCATGCCCGCCTCCACCCCCATCCCCTACGCCATCACCCGCCGCGACGACGGGGTGCTCGTCGAGTGGAGCCAGGGCGGCGAGCAGACCTTCTACCCCGCGCGGGCGCTGCGGCTGGCCTGTCCCTGCGCG
>DASUSR010000096.1:0-8595 GCA_036375015.1 Gemmatimonadales bacterium | reverse complement strand
ACCCAGTCGGTGGAGACGAGCACCTCGGGGTGCGCGTAACCCCGCGACTCGATCGGTGTCACGGCTGGAGCTTGCACGGCTGTCATCAGTGCCTCCTTGCACCACGTTGGTGGGTCGGGCAGTGTCTACCCCTGAAACGCGAAGGCCGGCCGCTGCTTTCCCGGAGGAAGCGCGGCCGGCCGGAACCAATGGGACACCAGAGCCTAGCGCACCGCTACCCTCCGGTCGGGACGACCGACAGGACAGCAACAGCTCATTCGGACGGACAGGCTGGCGCGCAGCGTCATCGGCGGGGCTCGTCTCTGGTCGGGATGGTCGCTCAACTTAGGGTCCGTCCCGCCGGAATGTCAACCGCGGCCTGCGCCTTGGCGAGCAGCTCCGAGGCGTGCAGCCGGTCCCGGCCCAGCGCCACCAGCGGGCCCCGTCCCTGCTCCAGGCAGCCGGTGGCGTAGGGAACGATCCCGCTTCCCCGGTCGGGATCGTAGAGCAGACCGCCGAGCGCCTGTCGCAGCCGCACGAAACCGGGGATCCGCACGGCCGCGACGCCGGACACGAAGGCCGTCACCCCGAGGCTTCGGCTGAGAGCCAGCGCGTAGCTGCCTTCGCCCCGCCGCGGGTCCACGCCCGCCAGGACCGCGCGGGGCCGCCCAGTGCCGGGGTCCCGATACTCCACGAAGTCGAACCCCAGCGGTCCGACGTAGCCCGCATCCCTGAGCCATCCGGCGAACGCCAGCGCCCACTCCTCCATCTCCTCCGAGGTCCGGGCCGAGCTGGGAGAGCGGCTGCCGGCGCTCCCGAGCCCGCGGCCCATGCGGCGGTCGCGGGTGCCGAGCCGGCGGATCACGCCCGTCCCGGCGTCGATTACCAGGTGGATGGTGGAACAGACCGTGGCGTCCACCAGCGATTCGACGAGATAGACCCGGTTGTCGGAGCGGAGCGCGAGGCGGCGCAGCACGTCCTCGCAGTCGTCCCCGCCGGGCTCGATCACGTACCGGGCCGGCGGGTCGGCCACCGCGCCGCGCACGACGACGCGCCCCGTCGCCCGGAGCTGGCGCTCGATCGCGCGGCGGAGCGGCTCGAGGTCCCGCCGGCGCCGCCCGTGCGGCGACGCCAGCTCCGCGACCTCGCCGGCCGGCACCGGAATCCCCAGGGCCTCGGCCCGCTCCCGCATGATGTGCCGCTGATGGATGAGCGCGGAGACGTCCGGCGGGCCGGCGTGCACTTGGACCGGACGCCCCACCGCCCGCTCCATCGCCCGCGCAAGCGCGAACACGTCGGGCGTGCCGGCGCACGGGTCGAGGGAGATCGCCGCCCCGTCCAGCCGGCTCGCGAGCCGTTCCACCAGTCCGGTCGCCTGCAGCATACGCAGGGGCAGCGAGGCCGAGCCGTCGCCGTTCCCCGGTGGCAGCGGCACCACGTTGGCGGCAGCCGGCCCGAGCCCCAGTGCGGAGAGGAAGCCCAGGTACTCCGGCTCCACCTCGCGCGGCACGCAGACGAGGTCGTCGCCCGAGGCGAGCACCAGGGCCCGCTCGGCGTACCGGTCGAGCCCGCCGGCCGAGCTGCCGACGCAGTGCACGAAGACCCGGCGCGGCGTCCCGGCTGGCGCCGGGGCGTCAGGCATCCGGAGCGAGGATGGTCGAGAAGGGGGCGCCGCAGGCACACAGGCCGCCCCGCGTAGCGAGGTGGCCGAGTCGGAGCCGCAGGAGGGGCATGGCGTAGGCGTGGAGGAAGGTGATCGCGACTTCGCCCCGCTCCCCGACGGCCGCCGGACGCCCGTCCACCAGCACCTCGAGGAGCACCCACCCCTCACGCACGTGGTAGGCTCCGGTCTCGCCACATTCGGTCGCGAGCACGGTGTCCGGCCCGAGACCGTAGGCGGCGCGGACCGGAGCCCGGAAGGCCTCGGTCAGCCGGGCCCGCAGGCGGGGCATGGGCGGCCGGCCTTCGACCACCACCAGCCTCGGGCGGAGGCGGCCAGCCCCCGGAGCGCCGGCGAGGCGGTCCAGCATGGCGGGATCCCCGGCGAGCACGTCGGGGACGAAGCCCTCCAGGGCGTGAAGCACGTCCTCGGGGTCCCGGCCGGCGTCGAACACCCGGCGCCGGTGCAGGCCGAGCAGCTGCAGCGCGAGACCGTGCCGGTTCGCCGCGCCTGGCTCCCGCTCGCCCACCACCGCGATGCGGTCCCGCGGCTGCAGCCCGAGCCCGCCGAGCGCGCGCATGCCGTGCACCAGTTGGAGCAGGTCCTCGAGCCAGGTGCGGTACAGGGGCATGCCGGTGCTCGAGGGGACCTGAAGCAGCGCGGCCGGCTCGGCCCCCCGCGCCAGCAGCTCGCCGGGGCCGCGCGCCTGGAGATCCTCCCGGCTGCTGACCGGGACGAGATCGAGATCCACCGCCCCGCGCAGATGCCGCGGGTGGAGCCGGTGCCGGTCGAACAGCCGACGGTAGTAGCGCACCTGCTCGTAGGCATGCACCGCGAGCCGGCGAAGCGCCGCGTCCTGCTCCGCGCGCAGCTCGGCCCGCGAGGTGCGGGTGGAGCCCCACGCGGCGTGCAGCGCGCCGGAGAGATGCGGGCGGGCGGTCACCAGGTGCTCGTGGGATGCTCGGCGAGGAGCGGACGCGCGGGGACGCGGCGCTGCATGCCGTTGTAGATGACGAGGTGGCGGGCGGTGACCCGCTCCCATGAGAGGTGCTCCTCCACGTCGGCCCGGTTGCGGCGCGCCATCTGGGCGCGGCGGCCGGGATCGTCGGCGAGGGCACGGATCGCGCAGGCGAGCGCCTGAACGTCTCCGGACGGCACCAGCAGGCCGTTGCGCCCGTCGCGCACCAGCTCGGGAATGGCACCCACGGCGGTGCCCACGATCGGCAGGCCGGACGCCATGGCCTCGCCGAACGCGGTGCCGAACGCCTCGTCGGAGCACGCCAGGGTGAACAGATCGGCCTCGCGGTAGCGCTGCGCCACGGCCGCGTGCTCCAGCGCTCCGGCGAAGGTGACGAGATGGCTCACGCCCAGCTCGGCCGCGAGCGCGCGGAGGGGCCGCTCCTCGGGGCCGGTGCCCACGATCTCGAGCTCCACCCGCCCGGGCCCCTGCAGCGCCACGGCCCGGATGAGGTTCGCCAGCCCCTTACGCTCCACCAGACGGGCCACCGCGAGGCAGCGCAGACGCTGGTGCGGCCGGGCCGGACGCAGCCGCGGCCGGAAGCGCGCCAGGTCCACGCCGTTGGGGATCACCGCGTAGCGCAGGTCGGGCAGGGTGCGCCGGGCCAGGCGACCGAGGCTGTCGGAGACGGCGATCACCCGGTCGGCCCGCCGCCAGATCCACCGGGTGAGCGGCCGCAGCGCGAGGTGGGCGCGCTCGAGCGAGCGCCGGCCGGCATCGTAGCCGGGCACGTCGGAGCCGCGAAGCGAGACCACGACCGGAGTGCCCCGCAGATTTAGGAACGGCAGCATCGCACCGGTGGGAAGGGAGAACATGAAGTGGGCGACGTCGTAGCGCTCTTCCCTGAGCAGCCGCCGGACCACCGGGAGCGCGTCCACCATGTAGGTGATGGCGCCGCGTACGCCGGCCTCGTGCACGCCGATGCGGCGGCTCACGACCCGATGCACGGTCAGCAGCCCCTCGGACTCCGCGCTGCCGTTCCAGAGCAGCTCGGAGTGCGTCTCGTCACAGGTCCCCGCCGTCACGACGTCCACCGTCATCCCGCGCGCCGCCAGCCCGCAGGCGAGCGCGCGCGTCGCGATCCCGGCGCCGCCGCCGAACGGAGGAAACTCGTAGTTGAGCAGGAGCACGCGCATGGTTTCGCGGTTCCGGATGCGGGGGTGGTGTGGGACGTGGAAAGGGCAAGAGGTACGCCAGCGGCGGCCCCGCACCCGAGGTGCGGCAGGATCGGGATCTGGTGCGGTCAACTCGATGTGGATGAGGTGCTTCGATCCGGAGCGGGGAGCGCTGCAGCGGCTTGCGCGCCGAGCGGGCGTGGGACGGGCTGTAGCGGAGGGGCTACACGGTTACGCCGCGTGGCCGAGCAGGAGGTCGATTTCTCGCGCGGCCGCGGCCTGGGCCTCCGCCTCGGCGCGCAGCTCCCGCGCCGCCTCCGCGAGCTCCCCGTCGGCGGCGGCCGTCGCGAAGGTGGCCTGGCTCTGCAGCCGCCCCACCACCGCCATGGCTTCGAGCAGCCGCTGCACCAGCGCGTCGCGAGCGCGCTCGCTGCGGGCGAGTGCGTCGAGCCATTCGGCGGAAGCCGTGACCTCGCGGGCGCGGGCGCGCTCGAACCGCGACAGGTTGTCGTCCAGCATCGCGAGGTCGCGCGCGGCCACGCAGGCCAGGGCCACCAGTTCCCGGAGCGAGGGAACGATGTGCCGGTCGTCGCCGGCTCGCGCCAGGCGGGCGAACAGCGGGCGGGCCAGGCGGGTCACGTCCGCCAGCAGACTGCGGGCGGTGCCGGCCGGCAGGCTCGCGAGCGCGCGCACCAGCTGCGTCTCGAGATCGGCAGGAAGCTCGCCGGCCCCGCTCGCGGCGGTCACGAGCGGGGCGCGCAGGGTGCGGTCCGCCGCCGCCAGCAGGAGACCGCCCATCAGCGGCGTGGACCAGAGCAGCAGGGGCATGGCGGCCAGTCCCGCACCCGCACCGGCGAGCACCACCGCGAGCAGCATGGCGGCGTAGCCGGGGGGCAGCATGGTCCACGCCCGCGATGCGGGAACCGCCCGCGCCGGCAGTCCGTGGCGCTCGAGCGCCTCGAGCAGGCGGCCGGAGCCTTCCGGGGTGACGCGGAACAGCGGCCGGCCGCCCGGGTCGGCCGTGCCGGGCAGCAGCTCGCCCAGGCGCGCGGCGACGGCCTCGCGCGCCGCCCGGCCGGCGGCCCGCCGGAGGAAGATGAGCACGTCCGCCCCGAGCGCCGGGCCCCCTCCGCACGCGGGACAGAGCCCGATCCCCAGCGGATCGGCGCCGCCGCAGAGCACGCACCGGTCGGGCGTGCCGAGCTCGCCCGGGCCCGGCGCGGCCGCCGCGAGCGCCTCGTCCAGTGACGCGGCGGTCGGGTAGCGGTCCTCCGCCGAGGCGGCCGTGGCGCGGGCCACGACCGAGTCGAGCCACGCCGGGCAACCGGACGCGAGTGCGGCGGGGTGGAAGCCCTGCGGAGCCGGGGTCGGCGGAAGCTGAGCCGACGGGCGGTCCGGCAGCTCGCCGATGAGCGCGTAGTAGAGGGTGAGGCCGAGCGCGTAGATGTCGGCGCGGGCGTCACCCCGGCGACCGGCGAACACCTCGGGCGCGGCGTACCCGAGGGTGCCGGCCAGTGCGCCGGTCGCCGTGATGCCGAGCTGGCCGTCGAGCCGGGCCGACCCGAAATCGGTGAGCCGGGCTCGACCGTCGGTCTCGAGCAGGATGTTCTGCGGCTTGACGTCCCGGTGGAGGATGCCCCGCCGGTGAGCCGCGCCGAGCGCCGCGGCCACGTCCCGGCCCACCCGCACCGCTTCGTCGGCCGGCAGCGGACCCCGTGCCGCGACCCGGACCTGGAGGTCGCCCCCTGGGACGTGTTCCATGACCACGAAGCTCCATGGGCCCTCGTCGAGGAGGTCGTACACCGCGACGATGTTGGCGTGAGACAGCCCGCGTACCGCGTGCACCTCGCGCCGCAGCCGCTCGCGGGCGAGATCGGCCGTCGCGGGCGGCGGCACCAGCAGCTTGATCGCCACCTCGCCGCCCACGTCGCGATCGCGCGCCTGGTACACGATGGAGTACCCGCCGCGGCCGATCTCGCGGAGGATCTCATACCGGCCGCGCAGCAGCGTGCCCGGTGCCAGCAGCGCGGGTCCGGTCATTCGGCGGCGAGCCGCTCCAGCACGGCGCGGGCGTTGGCGCGCCAGCCGTCCTCCGGCTGGTAGATGGCGAGGAAGCGCTCCAGATGGGTGCGGGCGAGGTCGGTGTGGCCGAGGATGCTCTCGGAGATGCCCGCATGGTAGAGAGCCATGTAGTTCCGGGGCTGGTACTCGACCACCAGCCGCATGATCGGCCCCGCCGACTCGTCGTCTCCGGCGTCCGCCGCGGGATGCCCCACCGAGAACACGATGCCGGCGGCCGCGGACCGGTCGCCTGCGGGCAGCCGGTCGATCACACCGCGAGCCCGCTCGATCTTTCCCGCGAGCGCGAAGCAGGCCGCGGCGTAGCCCGCCCCCTCGACCCCGCGAGGGGCCGGCTGCGCCTGCTGCCGCACCTCGACCTCGACCGCGTTGCAGAACGGTTTCATGGCGGCGAACCAGGCGGCCGCCTCGCCACGATACGGCGCCGCCCCCGGGTGCGCTCGGGCGGGGTGCGCTGTCCGGGTGTTGGCCAGCACCACGCCGCACAACGCCACGTATCCCCAGCCGGCGGCATAGAGCGCTCGGGTCATCGGTGCCTCGGGCAGTCGTTTGTGGGAGTGGCCGGTCCGGCGGGCAAGCTCCGTGCCCGGCCTAGTGATGATGCCGCAGGGGTACGTGGTTGCACAGAGTGGGCGTCGGGGCCGTATGGGTGGGGCGGTCGGCTACTCCCGCACCACGGCGTACAGGAAGCTGTCCAGCACCTGGCCGTCCTTGAACACCGCCCGCCGCAGCCTGCCCTCCAGCAGGAAGCCCGCCTTCTCCAGTACCCGGCGCGACGCGGGGTTCCATTCGTAGACCACGGCGGAGATGCGCAGGAGGTCGTACGCGTCGAAGGCGTAGGCCGTCATCGCGCGCACCACCTCGGTCGTGATCCCCCGGCCCCAGAACGGCTCGCCGAGCCAGTAGCCCAACTCGGCCGAGCGCCGCGCGACGTCCTCCCCGAGAAAGACTCCCACGCCGCCCGCCGCTTCGCCGTCCACCTCGATCGCGAACTGGGTCTCCGGGACCGCCTCGAGCGCGCGGGCGATCCAGGCCGTCGCGTCGTCGAGCGTGTAGGGGTGGGGGAAATGGTCGCGCACGTTGCGCCAGATGTTCCGGTTCGATGCGTACCGCGAGAGGGACGCCGCATCGGCCGGGCGCCAGCTCCGGATGCGGCAGCGCTCCAGCGCGAGCTCCATCTAGCGCAGCTCGTCCGGCGTGGCCGGACGAAAGAGCAGATCGAAGGCGAGGAAGAGCGTCTTGGAGAAGGGGAAGAAGGCGAACGGCGCCGCCACCATGAGCACCACGCCGCCGAGCTGGAGGGCGAGCCAGGGCGGGGACGGCCAGGTCGCCGCCACGATGGCGAGGAACAGCGCGGCGAAGATCAGCTCAGCGGCGATGATGTTGAACATGTAGGACCCGACCTGGTACCCGTCCTCGCCGCGCTCCAGCGGCAGACCGCACGAGGGACAGTGGGTGCGGGGACGGAACCAGGAGCGAAACAGCGCGCCGCCGCCGCAGTTGGGGCAGCGGAGCCGCGCAGCGCGCCAGAAGAGCCGGGCGACCCGCCGGGGTGAGAAGTCCATGGCGGGAAATGTATCCCGGTGGTCGCGGGCCGACGCCGCTCCCCCGGGCGCCGTTCTACATGTGGAAGAGGTAGCTCATCTTGAGGAAGAACCCGTCGCTCGCTCGGCGGAGGCCGCTCAGGCGAGCGTCCGGATCGGCGGGATCGAGGAGGGTGCTGCCGTACCCGGCGAAGAGCACGGTGCCGGGCCCCGGCTGGTAGGAGAAGAGCACGTCGCCGCGGAGCGAGCTGCGCTCGAAGCCGGCCGCGCGCACGAAGTCCCCGGCGCCGGAATCGAACACGAGGAGCGGCGCCTCGGTCCGGGTGTCGTCGCGCAGGTCGTCCTGGCGGTCGTGGGCGTATTCCCCGACCAGCCGGAGGAAGATCGGCCGGGAGAGCTGGTACTCCACCTTGAGCCGGGGGATGTGCTGCACGTCCACCAGCGAGCCGTCGCTGCGCCGGCGGACCTGCTGCAGAGCGTAGGTGGCGTCGAAGCGGAGCTTGTCGCTGGGCCGGAAGGCGAGCCCGCCGTTGGCGAGGATGATCCGTCCGGGGGACCACTCGTAGAAGTTCTCGTCGTTGCCCCAGAGGATGAACCAGTTGGCCGAGAAGTGCTTGAACTCCGGGCTCTGGAAGGAGAGCACGTAGTCGCGGTTGGGAATGCGGGGCCGTCCCACGAAGGGCACGGTGTCGGCGCCGCCGCCCGCGCGGGGCAGCTCGACCCGGTATCCCCGGTAGATCTCGTGGGGGTAGCCGAACGACTCCAGCAGCAGCGAGCCGGTGAACTGCCAGCCCCCGCGCAGGGTGGTGTTGACGTTGAAGTGGAGCTGCTCGTCCAGGATCCCCTTCCCGCCCACGAACTCACCGTAGCGCCAGCGGCCGTTGAGATTCACGTCGAAGGTGAAGCTCTCCAGCGCCGAGCCCTGCCGGCCGTAGACAGTCACCCGGGGGTCGAAGTTGAGATGCACCAGGCCGGGCCGGGGAAAGAAGCCGCTGCGGGCCCGGAAATCCTCGTGGCTCGCGTTGATGGAGGTCCGGAACCCGAACACCCGCCCGCTGTGGTTGACCCGGGCCTGCCAGAGCGGCGCGGTCAGAGTCTCACCGCGGGTTCGGGTGCGGCTCCCGGCGAGCTGCAGCTGCACCGTGGTCTCCTCACCCAGGACCAGCCGGGCGTCGGCCCCAGCCACCCGGTTGTAGTCGC